>JBAVYX010000197.1:0-20415 GCA_049588475.1 Silvibacterium sp.
AACGGACGGGACAGCTTCACGGACAACAAGTTCATTACACCGGTGGTCGCGAACGGTAAGGTATTTGTTGGAACGACGACAGGCGTGGCCGCATTTGGGTTGCTTACACCATAAGTATTTCGGGAAGCTTTGAAGATAACGCTGGCGTTGCTATTGGGGATAACGGCTGTTACGGGAGCGCAGATTCAGCAGGCGCCGCACGCCTTGTATTACCGGACCGGAGCGGCTGCGGACGTCGTGCGGCATCCGCGCGCCGGGTATGCGCTGATGGGCGGTGGAACGGATCTGGACGAGGCATTTCGCTGGCTGTGCGATCGCGCCGATGGCGGTGATCTGCTGGTGCTGCGGGCCTCCGGCGACGATGCGTACAACCCGTACATCAACGGGCTTTGCAAACTGAACTCGGTTGCGACGCTGATAATTCCCGATCGCGAAGTGGCTCTGGAACCATCCGTCTCCGGCAGAATTCAGAAGGCTGCTGCGATTTTTATTTCCGGCGGCGATCAATCGAAGTACACACGCTACTGGCGTGATACGGCGGTTGAAGTAGCATTGCGCGACGCGGTGAAGCGCGGTATTCCGATTGGCGGCACCAGCGCTGGACTGGCTGTGCTGGGCGAATACATCTATTCTGCCGAGAATGACAGGCCGGATGATAACGACCTGAAGAGCGAGACTGCGCTGGCCGATCCGTTCTATCGCCAGGTGGTGGTTGCTCCCGATCTGTTGGGGATTCCGATCCTACGCGGCATCATTACGGACACGCATTTCGATACGCGCCACCGCGAGGGACGATTGCTGGTCTTCATGGCGCGCATTCTCGCATCTGGAAAAGAGAAACGTATGCGCGGCATCGGCGTCGACGAAAAGACAGCGCTCCTCGTCGAGCCGGATGGTAGTGCGCGTGTTGTGGGGAAGGGCGAGGTTGATTTTTACGAAGCAGCGGGCAAGCCGGTGGCCTGTGAGCCAAGCAACCCCGTGCAGATTGATGATGTGCAGGGATGGGAGATCCCAAGCGGTAAATCTTTTGATCTGAAAACATGGCGTGGCTGGGGATCGCCGATGCTTATACAAATCACCCTGATTGACGGTCAACCGACGATCGGCAAATTTCGGGGATAGAGGGATGGACCACCTTTTGGAATTGCACCTTCGGTCACGTGGATGTGATGTTCCCGTTACGATACAAGTCACACGGCAAACCAAAGTGATGCGGCCGGCTGCGGACATACGAAAGCGTCTGCGCAGGAGCCGTGCCCATCTGCACCCGGGAATGCAAACGCTAACTCCTCAAGGGAAACGAGGCTGATACGATGTTGGGCATGAATCTGACGGGCTCCACTGCGCGTTGCTACGGTATACGAGTCTGATGAATCAGATAGAGCGCAGAACCCGTTGGGTAAGCTGGTCAAGCTTTGCCTTCGCACTCTTGCAGAGCGCCTGCACAGCGGTCCTCGCCATTAGCGGTATTCGAGTCTTAATTGGTTTGAGCGCTTTGGCGATCGCCGCCGGAACGGATGCACCTGCCCGTGGATTTCATCAGGATGCGATCCGGATTCCGATGATGCTGTTTGCCCTGGCAGGGGCGCTCATCAATCTCTACGTATTGTGGAGACTATGGAGTTTGCGCCGCCGTCCGGCTTCGCAGTGGCGAGTGCAGCCATTGACGGCGAAAGAGAAACGTTCGCAGTGGCTCCAATTTGTATTGGCGATTGTTACGCTTGTGCTGCTGACCCTGGAGTGGTGGACGCATCCGATGATGCACCACCCTCACTGAGGATTGATTGCCAGTGTTCCAGGAGGTTCGTGCCGCAGAACCTCATCGAGGCGGGCATGCAGGCGCTTGCTCAAATCGAGCGGCAACTCGAAGACGCGATCGTCAGCCATGAAAATGATGATGTTGCGAGTGGAGTCAATAATTGCGGAGCAGATTTCGCAGTGAGCCAAGTGGCGTTCGACATCGGCGCGAACCTGCGGGTCGAGCGTGTCGTCGATATATTCGGAGATGCGGTCCCAGACGTGGCGGCAGCTCAAAGCCATGACAGCCTCCCGAAGGTCCGGCGCTTCGGCTCTGGTTTGGTAGCAAGCCGCAGCTTCGGCACCAGTTTCTTTTGAAGCATCATCCGCGCGCGATGCAGGCGCACTTTCACCAGCGCGACGGAGATGCCCAGCAGCGTAGCCGTGTCATTCACGCTGAGCTCTTCTACGTCGCGGAGGGTGACGATCTCACGGTAGGTATCCGGCAGTTCAGACACAGCCTGTTGAATGAGTGCGCGGATTTCCTGGCGTTCGAGAGCGGCAAGAGGGACTTCGCGCCAGTCGGTAAGGGCGGCGGGGGTGTAATCGCCGCTGTTTTCACCTTCGTCGAGGGAATCGAGGACGGTTCGATTTTCCTTGCGCAGTCGGCCGCGTGCCTCGTTCAGAGTAATGGCGATGAGCCAGGTGCTGAACTTTGCGTCTCCGCGAAAGCTGGCCAACTTGCGGTATGCCTTCAGTACCGCGTCCTGAACCACGTCTTCCGCTTCAGCCTCGTTTTTTACGAGGGCAAGCGCGGTGCGATAGATCTGCCGTTCGTATGGCCGGATGAGAAGATGAAATTTTTCGCGGTCGCCGGCAAGGATCGACGCAATGAGGGCTTGCTCGGAGGCTGGCTCCATGGCGTCAACTGGTGCAGCGCTGGTCATACGTTGATCTGACTCCGGCGTGTGATCAGAGCGTCGAGAGAGAAGAGGCCGGCTCCGAAGATGAAGGCGATGAGCGAGGCGAAGAGGAAGGTGAAGGGATCAGCGACGTAGAACTTTCCGGGATCGCTGAAGATGGAGGTCAGGGCCATGCGCTCCGACGTGAGATAGGCAACGAACATGTTTCCGGCGAGCAGGAGGCCGATCAGTCGGGTCCCCAATCCCACAATTAGCAGGATGCCGCCGAAGAATTCGAGAGAGGCAATAGCCGGCGCCATCAATCCCGGCAAGGGAATGCCGAGACTCGCGAAGAAGTCACGGACGTGCGAGAGATGGTGCAGCTTGCCCCAGCCAGTTTGCATGAATTGCCATCCCCAATAGAGGCGGACGAAGAGCAAGAACGGCGAGCGAAGTAGATGTGCGGCGTTGCAGAATAGGGAATAAAGGACGCCGAGGCCGGACTTTTTAGACGCAGCGATAGATGTAGATGAAGTGCTCATGGAAATAAAACGCCTTTCTATTGGCGCGTAAACCAGCCGAGAGCAGACCAGGATGCGAAAACCCTTTGCAACCAGTGGCCGCGCTCTTCTTCAGGAATCGCGCTGTCTTCAAATGCAGAGTCGATGGCCTGGCCAATCGATTTGTCAGCAAGCAGCGATTGCAAGAGCCGATAGTCTTCACGTTCAAGCCGTTTGTAATAGACGGAATTCTGATGCCGGTGAACGGCGAGGAAGATCTGCTCCGGCGCCAGCATGGCGATACGGCGAACGTGCCTTATCTTGCGCGCGGCACTTGCATTGTTGCTCGATGAGTCGCTGCTGCCGCTCTCGTTGCGTAATTCAATGAGGAGATCTTCCACTGGATAGTGCAGTTCAAGCACCCGCAGATATGGCTGCAGATGCAGGCGTGAGTGCTCGTCGATGGAGGCGAGGTCGTCGGCATCAAGCAGCGGGTTCTCACCTGAGTCGAAAGCCTCTATGTGTGCCCACTCGAGACGGACCATATCAAGCGCGAGCTGGCTGCGCGGTTCGAGGTATGCCGGATGTGCCAGGAGCCAGCTTTCGAGTCGCGAGCCGAGATTGCGCAGGGAAAACGATTCCGACGGGCAATCCGTCAGGTAATCGCGCATAAGCCTGTCAAACTTTGCGCCCCCCACAATGGCTCTAAGGCCGGGAAAGTCTTCCTCGAAGGACGTATAGAGACGGAACCAGTATTGGCGGTTGTAAATCTCAAGACGTTCAAAGCCGGTCAGCCGGTCGTTCGGCTTAATCAGTGCGGCAGCCTCGGCGTCGTTGGTGACACCATCGCGACGCCGGTGTGGCATCGTCTCATTCTTCGTGAGCGGGTGCATAAGGGCGGCGGCGAAGCGGCGCTGAATTTCGAGAAGCTCACTCATCGCGCCACTCCATGTAGCGGGAGATCCAAGGCAGGGGTTGATTCCCTGGCGGACGCTGCTTGCAGAAAGCGATTTGCCTTCAACGCTTCGGCGTGGACCTCTTCGAATGTGGGGATGTTGTCGTCCCACTCGAGAAGCGTGGCGGTCGGGCCAGCGCGTTCGATGGTTCGCGCATAGAGCCGCCAGACCGGCTCAAGCACAGGATGATCGTGCGTATCGAGAATGTATTTCTCAAACTTTGAATGGCCCGCGATGTGAATCTGCGCGATGCGCTCGACAGGAACCGCATTCACATACGTAAATGGATCGAAGCCGTGGTTTTGCGAGGAGACGTAAATGTTGTTGACGTCGAGCAGGATGCCGCAGTCGGCGCGTTCCACGACCTCGATAAGAAATTCCCACTCGGTCATTTCGGAGACATGGTATTCGGCATAGCTCGAGACGTTTTCGACGACGACGGGAATCTCGAGAAAATCCTGTACATGGTGAATGCGCTCGGCGGTGACCTTCACCGCTTCCCAGGTGTAGGGCATAGGGAGCAGGTCATGCGTGTACCGGCCATCGACCGAGCCCCAGCAAAGATGGTCGCTAAGCCATGGTGTGCTGGTGCGCTTGACGAGCTGTTTGAGGCGTTTGAGGTGTTCGCGATCGGGGTCGCTGGCCGAGCCGAAGTACATGGATACGCCGTGCTGCACTACGCTGTATTGATCGAGAATCTGGTCTAGAACCTGGAGCGGCCGGCCGCCATCGATCATGTAGTTTTCCGAGATGATCTCAAACCAGTCGACTACAGGATTTCTGGTCAGGATGTGCTGATAGTGCGGAATGCGAAGGCCGATTCCGACTCCATACTCGGTAAAGCCGTTGAAGCGATTTGCGGGCACGGGAAAAAACTCCTGAGCGGAAGGTGAAAGGGCCAGCGTGGAACGTATCTGGCCCTTTGTGAAAGATGCATTGCGCGCGAACTAGGAAGGATGCTTGGAGCCATCAGTGGCGCAGCCACCCTTGCCTTTGCAGCTGTTTTTACCCTTGCAGCCATTGTCGCTGCTCTTGCAGCCGCCCTGGCCTTTGCAATCATTCTTGCCTTTACAGGAGTGCTTGCTAGTGTCCTGGTGGAGCGAAGCGCTGCTGAACGACGCTTTGCCCGCCTTGAGTACGGGGTTACCGGCGTGGGAAGTAGCTGCCTGCATTGTTGCAGCACCACTCAGCAAACCGGTAACTGCCGCAGCAACCATCAGGGTCTTCATCGAATGCTTCATATTGGTCATTCCTCCATGTCAGGCCTAAACCCGGCGCATGCACCGGCGGGAGACCTGTCTACCGCATGTGAGTACGGCAGCGGGATAAGGTTACAGCATGCAGGCAGCATTTTTGGGGAAGATTTTTACATCGAAGAAATGTTGCGTGAGATGAAATCCAATGCGTGGCTTTGTTTCGTACTTTAAGGATGTCTCGCGCGATCTGAAGCCTTGCCAAACCTTGTGCAGAATAAATCGAGCAACGAGAACTTAGTAGCAGTGATGAACTGCTTTTCATGCAGGATCAGTTATTGCTTTTTGGGGATGAAGAGATCAGCGTGCTCGGGAACCTTGTAAGTCTCGAAAAAATTGCGCTGGTTGATGCCAAGCGAGAGGCGTCCGCGCGAGTCGATGTAGAAGAGCGGCTTTCCCACGGGCACATCGCCGAATGTTTTGTGAAATGGAAAGGCATAATCGCGGCCATCCAGGGTGATCGGGACGGTGTCGCCAAGTTGGTAGCCGAGCTTCGCAAAGGTGTCCGCGGGTACATTGAGCACCAGATTGCCGAAGGGGCCATCGGTGCCAAGGACCTGGGCATGCATGCCTTTGTCGTCGATGGTGGCGTAGTGAATATCCAGGCGGACAAGCTTGCTTACCTCGAGTGCGGGCCCAGCCTGGGTCCAGTCGTCTCCGCGTGCGAGATGTGCGCCTGCGGGCGAGAAGATATCTCGCCCGTGGAAAGTGGACGAGAGCTTGGATCCGATCATCCATTGTGGATTGGTGATTTCACGCGCGGCTTCGATCCCGTCGCGATCCTGAACCAGGGTGAGCAGGCCGTTGTCGGGTACGACGAAGAACTGACCGGTTTTCGATTTGGCGATGATGGCCTTGCGGGCGCTCCCTACGCCGGGATCGACGACGCCGACGATGACTGCGTCCCTGGGAAAATAAGGTGCTGAACCGGCGATGAAGCGCGCGCCTTCGGCGATATCAAAGGGCGTGACCTGGTGCGTGATATCGATGATGCGCACGTCGGGCGCGATGCCCACCATGACCGCCTTGCAGATGCCGATGGCGTCGTCGCGAACGTCGAAGTCGGTGATAAAGCCGATGACGCGGGTGCGCGAAGATTGCTGGGCGACAGCCACGCTTGAGTGGAGAATCGAAAGCGTGAGGGCGCATGCGAGCGTAGAGATAATCCAGGTGCGGAGGCGCGGATTCAAGACAGGAGTCTCCTTGGCAAAGAGGTCGAATTAACAGAAATTTATCAGCAGGCCGGCGGCGCGAGTAGCGCAAATGCAACGGTGGTGGTTCCGGTGCGGCCGGCTGTCCGCTCGGCTTCGGCGTTGAGGGAGTCTTCGAGGCTTGTCCAGCCGGTGTGGAGTTCAGCGGCAAGAATTTCCGCTTCGGTCGCGCCGTCAAAGCATAGCTCGCAGACACCAATGCCGTTTTCCGAGCGGATAGGCGGGCCGAAGACGCGGCAGGTCATAGGGCGGGCGGAGTAGAGGTCGCAGGTTCCGCTTGCTGGGTCGAGGACAGGACAAGGCTCATCGTTGGCGAAGTCGGCAAAGCTGGGGTCATATTCGTTAAGTTCGCCGGTTTCGGGATCGCCGGGGAAGCCGGGCTGGAGACGATCAATCGATTGCTGCGCACGCCTGCGAATCGCAGCCGCTCGTACTGGGTTCGCGAGCGCGAGCTCGGCGAGGCCTTCGCGCAAACGAGCGCCGTCCAACTGTGTGATGGAGAAGATGCCGATGCAGCATTGGGTGCAGCCGGGGCGGCATTTGAGCCAGTCACCCGACCGCCGCGCGGCATCGGCAGTGGCGGTGTCGACGATTTGCACAAGATGGTGGTCGCCGGCCGGGAGCATGCTATTCAGAATAGTCGAATTGAGAAAAGGATTAGGTTGGTAGCTGGGTAGGGCTATGGGTGAGACGATTGAGATTCGACCGGAAGACCGCGTATTTGTGCTGACCGGCGCGGGCGTAAGCGCGGAGAGCGGGTTGCCGACCTTCCGAGACAGCAACGGATTGTGGAACGGGTATCGGGTAGAGGATGTGGCGACGCCCGAGGCCTGGGCAGACGATGCGGAGCAGGTGTGGCGCTTCTATGCAATGCGCCGGGGAGATGCCTTGAGCTGCGAGCCGAATCCAGCACACTTTGCGCTTGCGGAACTCGAGCACGAGCTGGGTGACCGGTTATTTCTCTGCACGCAGAACGTGGATCCACTGCATGAACGCGCAGGATCGGAGCGGGTGACTCATATGCACGGGGAGCTGTTTCGCTCACGGTGTGAGCGTGAATGCGGACGCGGCGATTTCGCGGATGAGGGGATCTACGACTCCGCCGACAAGATTCCACGCTGCGAGTGCGGCGGCCGGATCAGGCCGCACATCGTGTGGTTTGGCGAGATGCCGATGGAGATGGATCGCATCGTGGATGAGATTGATCGATGCACGGTGCTGATGGTGGTGGGGTCGTCGGGGACGGTGCATCCAGCAGCGAGCTTTGTGCTGTGGGCGAGCCGGCGGAGAGTTCGGACCTATTATGTTGGTCCGGAAAGGCCGCTGAACGCGGAGATGTTCACGCAGATCGTGCTGGGAAAGGCCGGCGAGGTGCTGCCTCGGCTTTTCCGTGTGGCGCGTTAGAGATTTGGGTGTTTGCCAAACTTCGTCGCTTCCAGATAGCGTATAGGGTTTTGCTGGCTGGCCGCTCTAATTCCAGTTATTGTTCGAAAGCGATGGAGACACTCGATGTCTGAGAAGGAACTGCGTTATCAATCTGGGTTTGCGAATGAATTTGCCACGGAAGCAGTGGCAGGAGCGCTCCCCAAAGGGCAGAATGCACCGCAGAAGGCTCCGCTCGGCCTTTACACGGAGCAGTTCAGCGGGACGCCGTTTACGGCTCCGCGTGCGACGAATCGGCGCACCTGGACGTATCGGATTCGTCCTTCGGTGACTCACAAGCCGTACGAGGCGGCGGAGATGAAGCTGATTCGCAGCGGACCCTTCACCGAGGTTCCGACGCCTCCCAATCAGTTGCGATGGAATCCGGTGCCGATTCCAACTGAGAAGACAGATTTCGTGGATGGGATCATCACGCTCGGAGGCAACGGCGATCCGGCATTCCAGACCGGCGTTGCCATTCACATATACGCCGCGAATACCTCGATGCACGATCGCTTTTTCTACAATGCCGATGGCGAAATGCTGATTGTGCCGCAGGAAGGCTCGCTGAAGTTTCACACTGAGCTGGGCGTGTTGGGCGTGGCACCCGGGGAGATCTCGGTGATTCCGCGCGGCGTGAAGTTTCGCGTGGAGATTGAGGGCAAGGCGGCGCGTGGATATATCTGCGAGAACTATGGTCTTACGTTCCGCCTGCCGGAGCTGGGGCCAATCGGCGCGAATGGACTGGCGAATTCGCGCGATTTTCTCACGCCGGTGGCGGCATTTGAGGATCGGGATGGCGCATTCCATATTGTGGGCAAATTTCTTGGACAGCTGTGGCTGGCGGAGATCGACCACTCGCCGCTCGATGTAGTGGCGTGGCATGGAAATTACGTACCATACAAATATGATCTGAAAAACTTCAACTGCATTAACACCGTCACCTTCGATCACCCTGACCCATCGATTTACACAGTTTTGACGGCTCCCACAGTGAATCCCGGAACGGCAAACGTAGACTTCGCGATCTTTCCGCCGCGCTGGATGGTAGCCGAGCATACCTTTCGCCCACCTTGGTTTCATCGCAACATGATGAACGAGTTCATGGGCTTGATCTTCGGCCAGTACGATGCGAAGGCGGAAGGTTTTGTGCCGGGAGGAGCGAGCCTGCACAACTGCATGGCAGGGCATGGTCCCGATGCCGACACCTGGGAACGGGCGAGCGCGGCGGAACTGAAGCCGCAGTATCTGGATAACACACTGGCGTTCATGTTTGAGACGCAGCTCGTTGTACGGCCGACGAAATTTGCGCTTGGAACCAAGATTTTGCAGCATGAGTATTACGAGTGTTGGCAGGGCTTGAAAAAGCACTTTCAAGGATGAAAGAAATGAGAGTCATGCGCACGCTGGTTTCGGGGCTGATCGACTATGCAGGATTGTTTCCTCCTGCCGCTCTCGACGTGAAAACGGTGGTGCGCAACTATGCAGAGTATGCAGACGGAGAAGAGAGCTGGGCCCTCGGGAGATTGATTGTGCCGGTTGACCGCCTGTCTGAGTTTACAGATGCCTTCAACGAAGTGTGCTGCGATGAGCGTGCAAAAGCGTGGGTTCTGAGTGTTCTCAGCTCGAATAATCCAATCGATGACGCAGCCCGGATTGCCGCATTTACGCAGGGTGCGGCGCTTATTGACACCATTGAACTGAAGGCCACGGGGCCTGAGGATGCGGAGCGGCTGTTGACGGGATTGTCCGAGAGTCTGACGGCATATGTGGAATTTGCCCCGCAGAAGACGAGCGAGATGTTGCCGGTACTTACGCGACATGGCGCGCGAGCGAAGATTCGAATGGGCGGATTGACGCCTGATTCGTTTCCCAAGGTGGAGACGGTTGCGCGATTCGCGATCGATTGTGCGGATGCTCAGGTTCCTTTCAAGGCGACTGCGGGGCTGCACCATCCGGTGCGCGGTGTTTACCAGTTGACCGACGCTGCTAATAGTCCGTCCGGAAAGATGCACGGATTTGTCAATGTATTTCTCGCCGCAACGCTGGCCTGGCTGGGAAAAGAGGAGGAGCTCATCGTGGAGACTCTTCAAGAAGAATCGCCTGCGGCATTCCGGTTCACTGAGGACACTGTCAGCTGGCACAGGAATGCATTGACGGGCGGCCAGATTGGCACGATGCGCCGCGACTTTGGCACCGATTTCGGATCGTGCTCCTTTGTCGAACCAATTGAGGATTTGAAAGCACTGGGATGGTTGTGACGCGGAGCTGGATTGAGAGTGCGAACGATCCGCAGACAGATTTCCCGCTGGAAAATTTGCCCTTCGGGATCTTTCGGCGCGCGGATGGAGCTGCCTGCGTCGGTGTTGCGGTCGGAGATCGGATACTCGACCTGCGTGCGGCCGCGGACGCCGGCTTGTTTGCAGGGTTAGATGATGAAATCGCCCAGTCGTCTAGGCAGGATTCGCTGAACGCATGGATGGGCCTTGGAGGGGATGCAGTTTCCACCCTTCGCGGGCGACTGATGGAAGCACTCTCAGGGCAAAGTCCTCGCGCCCGCGTTGCCGCTCTGCTGGTTCCGCAGGCCGGCGCGGAGATGCTGCTGCCCGCGCACATTGGCGACTACACGGATTTCTATGCATCGATCTATCACGCGACGAATGTTGGCCGATTGTTCCGTCCAGATAACCCTCTGCTGCCCAACTACAAATATGTTCCGATTGGGTATCACGGGCGTGTGTCGTCGATTGTTGTGAGCGGCGCGGAGATTCAGCGGCCTTGTGGACAGACAAAAGCCGCCGACGCTGCGGCTCCTTCGTTCGAACCAAGCAGGTCGCTCGATTATGAACTCGAGGTCGGCTTTTTTGTTGGCCAGGGAAATAAGCAGGGCGAGGCTATTCCGATCCATGATGCGGAATCGCATATTTTCGGGTTGTGCCTGGTGAATGACTGGTCGGCGCGCGATGTGCAGGCCTGGGAGTATCAGCCGCTCGGACCGTTTCTGGCGAAGAATTTTGCCACGACGATTTCACCGTGGGTTGTGACGATGGAAGCGCTGGAACCTTTTCGCGTGCCCGCCTTTGCGCGCATAAAGGGCGATCCCGAGCCGTTGCCGTATCTCAGCGCGGCTGAAGATCGTCGACGAGGCGGAATCGATCTGAAGCTTGAAGTCTGGTTGACGACAGAACGGATGCGCGCCGAGAATGCTGATTCGGTGCGGTTGAGCCAGGGGAACCTGTGTGATTTGTACTGGACACTGGCACAAATGCTGACTCACCACGCGAGCAACGGGTGCAATCTGCAATCGGGAGATTTGCTCGCGAGTGGAACAGTATCCGGCGCAGCTCAAGATTCGCTGGGCTGCCTGTTGGAGATTACGCGACGCGGCGCGGAGCCATTCGAGCTTTCCAATGGCGAGACGCGGAAGTTTCTCGAAGATGGTGACGAGGTAGAGCTCCGCGGGTATTGCGAACGCGAGGGCCATCGACGCATCAGCTTCGGGAGCTGCAGGGGGATCGTTCGCCCGGCGCGGGTTTGCTAGCTCGCATTATTGCGCGCGCTGAAATTCAACGTAATTGCGGCCAAAGTAAAGACGGTATTTGCCGTGCGCCTCTCCTTCTGTCACCTGAAGCGGAGTTGGCCGGCGAAACTTGGCATCGCTTATGGCATCTACCGTAAACAGGTCGTGCGCGCCGATATCGAGAACGACGAACTGCGGTCCGTTCGCGCCCTTGATGATTCCGCTTCCATAGGCTCCGGGTATGAGACGATGCCCGTTGATGTCGAGCGGCACTTCAGTGATGAAATAGGCCTGGTACTTCTCCTGGATGCCGGTCGAGTAACCGGAATTATCGACCATCGAGACCAGGGTGTAGAACCCATCCGCAAAGCGGACCCCGCCGGAGTTTCGTCCCTGCGTAGTTGCAGATTGGCCACGGAAGAAAACAGAGCCGGGCAGGATTTTGGTTACATCGGCTGAATGCAGGACCGTCTCCGGTTGGGTTGGAGGTGTTTGCGCGACGACGGGGAGTGCTGGCGCGGCGAATATGGCAAGAAACAGGAGCAAAGTGACATGGGCACGCGTGGCTAGTTTCATCCGTTGGAGGTCCTTCCTGAAGGTGCGGCAAGTATAAATCGGTGCGACTGCCGGGTGCCGAGGCGCTATGCGCGATGAAGCGAAAGAACAGGGTTTTCGGCAAGAGAAAAAGTAGGCGGCCCGCTTTCTGCGGGGAGGGCCGCCGCTGTTCAAGCTAAACGTCGAGACGGTTGGCAGCAGCGACGCGACCGTACCAGTGACCCGAGTCCTTTATGGTGCGGTTCTGCTCGCGGAAGTCGACGTACACGAGACCGAAGCGCTGGCTGTAACCTTCGGCCCATTCGTAATTGTCGAGCAGGCTCCAGGCATGATAGCCGCGCACGTCTGCGCCGTCCTTGATGGCGCGGGCGAGCTCGGCCAGGTGGCCGCGGTAGTACTCGGTGCGCCGCGGGTCCGGCACCTTGGAGGGATCGCTGGGCAGCGGGCCGTCAGCGTAGGAGCAACCGTTCTCAGTAATCTCGATGATGGGCCGATTGTATTCCTTCGAAATGCGCGTGACGATGTCGTAGAGTCCCCATGGCCAGACCTCCCAGCCAAAGTGAGTGAGTGGTCCTTCGCCGCCCTGTTCGCCGTTGAACTGAACATAAGGAATATTGGGTGCATTGGAGACGATCGTCCGCTGATAGTAGTTGATGCCCACCCAGTCGAGCGGGGCCTGCATGATCTTGTCGTCGCCGGGGCGCACGCCCATGATTTCGTATGGTGGATCGCCCACAAAGGCTTTTGGATACTCGGCATGAATTGCCGTATGCAGGAAGAAGTCATTATTCAGTGCATGGAAGCGCTCTGTGGCGCCGCGGTCAGCTTCGGTGTCCGTTTTGGGGGCGCCCGGCGACATGCTGAAGGCGCTGCCGATTTTTGCTTTAGACGACACGGCCTTCATGGCGCGGAAGGCCTCGCCCTGGGCCAGGTTCACGGTATGGGCCGCCTTCAGGAAGAGCTTTGGATCCTTCCTCCCCGGCGCGTGAATGCCGATGCCGTAGCCGAGATAGGTGAAAACCCAAGGTTCGTTGAAGATGGCCCATGTGGTGACGCGGTCGCCAAGAGCTTTGGCGACGATTCCGGCATACTCGGCGAAGGGCTGATAGGTGTCGCGATTTGGCCAGCCGCCCTGGTCTTCAAGAGGCTGCGGCAGGTCCCAGTGAAAGACCGTGCACATAGGGCGAATTCCGGCCTCCAGCAGCGCGTCGACATAACGGCTGTAGAAGTCGATGCCCTTCTGGTTCACTGAGCCGGTACCGGTAGGTTGAATGCGCGGCCAGCCGATGGAGAAGCGGGCGCTCTTCAGGTTCAGCTGCTTCATGATGGCGATGTCTTCTTTGTAGCGGTGGTAAGAGTCGCAGGCTACATCACCGGTATCGCCGCCCTTCGTTTTGCCGACGGTGTGAGAGAAAGTGTCCCAGATGGAGGGGCCCTTGCCGTCTTCCTGCCAGGCACCTTCGACTTGATAAGAAGCCGTTGCCGACCCCCAGAGGAAATTGGCAGGAAAACGAGCGCCGCTCACATCGATGGGAGGTAAAGGCGCGCTGTTTCTCGGGATAAATGAGGACGGAAGGGCGAGGCCGTATCGGGAGAATGCCGAGCTGCCGGCCAGGGCGAGCGAGTAATTGAGAAACTGACGTCGATTGATCAAGCGAAACAGGCTCCTTTAACGGAGACATCCTAGCATCCGCGAAAGAGAGTAGTAAAACTGTTTACTTCAGCACGAAATGGCATTCACGTTTTTGCCGGAACGCGGCAGTGGGAGCGTGCTCTCAACAAAAACGAGCAGGAGGACTCCAGCCATGGCGGTCAGAGGCACAATGAATGCGGCACGCAGAGAGCCGGTATGCGCCGAAAGAAGGCCCGTCAGCCAGGGAAGGACTGCAGCGCCGGAGCCGCAGATGGCGAAGATCCATCCCGCGTGACGAGAATCGCCAATACGGGTGAGCAATCGCGCTGTAGCGAGAGGGAAGACCGGGGCGCAGCCGACTCCGGCGCACGCGACCGATGCCAGGCTGATCGCCGTAGGGTGGGGAAATAACAGGATCGAGATGCCAATCAGCGCCGCGATGACTCCAGCGATCAGGACCGTTAATTCTGAGACGAATCGGAAGAGCAGGGGGAGAGCCGCACGACTCAGTACGATAGCCAGCCAGAATAGGGAGACGAAGAAACCGGACTGCGCCGGACTGAGGTTGGCGAAGCGGTACGCATAGGTCGCGATCCAGCCGGAAATCACGGTTTCTCCACCGACATAAAGGAAGAGCAGCAGACTAAAGAGCACGAAAATCGGCAGGTCCGGCTTCTCGGAAACCGCGGAATGCTCCTGATCCGTCTGCTGCCTGGCTTCTCTCAAGCGAAGTAATGGGATAAAGACGGTAAAGACCGCAACTGCGGAGAGCGACAGCCCCAGCACCAGAATACGAAGCATGCCGGCTCGATCTGCTACCGCCACCAGCTCCGGACCAAATACGGCCCCGATTCCCCAGAAGAAATTGACACGCGTTAGCAAAGTGCCGCGCTGGCTGGGATGTTTCGTGCCAAAGATAAGATTGGTCGCTGTAGTGGCGGAGCCAAGCCCTATTCCTAACAGGGCAAATGCAAGTAGAACTACGCCGTAGTTTCCCAGTGCAAGCGCTGCGAGACCGACGGCGACGGAGGCGTACCCGAAGACCACGCAACGATGGCGAAAGTGCGAGGCCACCACAGCGCCCACTGCCGACGCGGCGAATTGGGCTGCGAACAGAGAGCCCGCCTGCAGATCGGTGAGTTGCCAGCGTGTGCTCAGAATGGGCAGGATGGGTCCGAGCAGCACCGTCGCCATTCCGGCGACGATGAATCCGAAATAAAACGGGGTAGCCGAAAGCGGCTCAAGACGAGATGCGGCTGTGTGGCGTGGCATGAGAGCTGGTCTCAGCCGTGGCGGGGAGTTCGTTTGGGATTCGGCGGCATGGTGGATTCGCGAATGACGAGTTCCGGAACGACGGCTACGTGGTCGGGATAATCCTTCTGACCGCGCAGGCGCTGTAGCAGGATGCGCGCCGCGGTGGTTCCCATGTTGCGGAGCGGCTGGCGGATCGTGGTGAGGCTGGGGTTGTGGTAGGCCGCCCCCTGAATGTCGTCGAAGCCCACAATGGAAACATCCTCGGGCACGCGCAGGTGGTGGTCGTGAAGGGCGCGTATGGCGCCGATGGCGGCAATGTCGTTAAAGGAGATGACTGCGGTGAATGGCCGTTTCTGGGCAAGAAGGTGTTGCACGACCGGGTAGCCCAGCTCCGGCGAGGAAATGTTGAGCTCAAGCTGAATCGTCAGTTCGGGATGTACGTCGATGCCGAGTTCTTTGGCGACGGCCATGAAGCTCTTCCAGCGATCGTCGGAGTCGGAGCTGAAGGTCTGGCCGCGCATAAAGGCGATATGACGGTGCCCGAGTTGATGCAGGTGGCGGAGCGCCAGCTCCGCGGCACGCCGGTGGTCGAGTGCGATATTGGTTATGCCCTCAATCTTTTTGTGGCTGGCGACGGCGACGACGGGGATCGGCAGGCTGTGCTGGAGAGCGGTGTCGATGGCAATGAAGCCCTCGACGGAGCGGTCCATGAGCAGGCGGGGGTACTCCTCGATGAGGTCGGCCTTTCGGCGGTGACTGGCGGCGAGGTAGAAATAGCCTTCCTCCAGCAGAACCTCTTCTATGCCGTCCATGACCAGGACTGAATATCCGTCACTCAGCTCAGGAACGAGCACGCCGATGGAAAAGCTCTGCTTGCGGCGTAGCGATCGGGCATAAAAGCTGGGACGGTAGTCGAACTTCTGCGCGGCGGCCAGGACGCGGTCACGAGTCTCCTGTGGGATCGAGCGCACGCCGGGGGCGTTGTTCAGCACCAGCGAGATGGTTGCCGGGGAAAGATCGAGATAGTCGCCCAAAACCTTAAGGCTTATGGGACGGCTATGCAGGAACTCGTTTTGCTCCCCAGTCGGCTTGTCTGACTTGTCTTTCGCCGGGGTCGCCGGTTTGCGCTTAGGCATACCAGCCTTTGTAGCGGCTGCCTCATACCTTAGGCAAATGGATTCTTGTTCTTGTTCGCGTTTGAGAGGTATCCCCTCCATCCTTGGTTCTGACAAGTGTATGATGCGGTGAGGGTTGCGAACCTTTACCCTGCCAAGTGTTTGAAAATAATACATTTATTTGATCTACCCTGATTCTAAATGGGTTACAAACTGCCAATGCACCGTATTTGGGGCATGACTCGACTGCATCGGCACATCCTTCATTTCACTTGGGTTACGGTTACGCTATAGATTCGAATCGCCTTGCTTCGGTTGTCTTCCCAAAATGAAATGCCCGGCTGCGATGGCGGCCGGGCATTTGTAGTCTCTATTTCAGAGATATAGCTGGCGGTGGGAAATAGTCGACCAACTAATTTCGGGCATGCGTGGCCCATCGGATCGCGAGCCGTTCACAACAATGACTCCTTCTGGCTCAGGTCATAGTAGGGATTTCCCCCAAGCAGAGTAAAAATTGCACGCTGGTCAGTGCACTCCCTCGAGAACCCTATTATTTTCTGCTCTTAGGGTTTGGAACTCGTCTTGCTTTCACTTGAGTGTTCGATGGAATTTCTACGTAATGCCGGCGGACGGCATCAAAGTATGAGTGGGTGAGGAAACATGCGGAAATCATTAGTTGCGATTGAAAATTGGGCGGTGGTTGAAAGCGTGATCTCACCGAATTACGAAGACTTGCAACCGGGCAAACACCTCATGGGCAATGTCCTGGGCCATGCGAGTCTGCAGAATACAAAGCTCATCTACACCTCCCGCATCCTGAACGTCTATCCGGGAGTGGTCGAGACGCTCAACACCCTGTACCAACTCGGAGAACCCAGCGACGAATACAAAGACTGGGAACGCAAGCGCGAGGCGGGTCTGCTGCCGGCAAGGACGAGGGAGTTCGTGCGACCACCCAACGACCACGAGTCGCAGGTTGCGTAGGTTACAGCCTCTCTTCACCTCTCATGCCTGCAAGGAAGCGGGCGTTGAGCAGATTGGCTAAAGCATCGGCATTTGGTAGCAACGTCAAGGCTACTTGAGTTGCTACCGGTGTTCGTGCCGATCTTGAAGCAATCCTCCAATCGAAGCAATCCCCCAATCACAGACCGAACCACCTTTCGGAACAAAGGGAAGAACCGCCTCGTCACTCGAGGACTCTTTCTCTCACCTGTGGTGTCCGAAAGCGGACAGCTCGATTCCAAAAATGATCACGGAGTAGGGATGATCATCATTGATCGATCCGTGTAAGATGTTTTATTTGTTAGGCTTGAAGCGAGGCCGGAAATGGCTGGCGGCGTGCACATAGATTTGCGCAATGGATATTTCCCGGCCTGACATTAAGAAGAAGAAGTTTCGCCGCAATCTGATCTGGGCCGTCATGGGCCTTGTGGTTTTGTCGGCGGCAGCAGTAGGCGTGTATCGCCTGAAACCGGCCGCTCCGACGGTAGATGCCAGCACCATTTGGCCCGATACGGTTAAACGCGGCCCGATGATCCGTCAGGTGCGCGGTCTGGGAACACTGGTTCCCCGCGAAGACAGCATCGAACTCATTCCCGCGCAGACGGAAGCAACCGTTGTCCGGATCCGTGTCCTGCCCGGCACCACGGTCACTCCGGACACCATCCTGATGGATCTGGCTGATCCGGAGCTTGAGCAGAAGCTGCTCGATGCGCAGTTGGCCCTGAAAGCCGCGGAAGCCGACTACAAGAGCCTTCAGGCCACGCTACAGAGCACCCTGATGGACAAAAAGACTGCAGCGGCAGCCGTTACCTCCGACTATACCCAGGACCAGCTGCAGGCGCAGACCGACAAACAGCTTTACGATCTGGGTGTGATCTCCGGGCTTGCTTATAACAAGTCAAAAAATACCGCCGACCAGTTAACCACCCAGCACCAGCTGAGCCAGCAACAGATTGATGTAAATCAGAAAGCCATCACGGTTCAGCTTGCGTCGGCGCAGGCCAAAATCGACCAAGCCAAGGCGCTGCTCGCTCTTTATCAAAAGCAGACGCAAGCGCTCCAGGTCAGGGCCGGCATCTCGGGTGTGCTTGCTTCGCTGGCGACGCCGCTGCAGGTGGGGCAGCATGTGACCGTAGGAGCCTCGGTGGCCGAGGTTGTCCAGACGGATAAGCTCAAGGCCGGCCTGCAGATTGCCGAAACCCAGGCGCATGACATTCAACTAGGCCAGCCGGCCGAGATCGACACACACAACGGCATCGTTCCCGGGCACGTAACAAGAATTGATCCGGCAGTATTGAACGGAACGCGCACGGTTGACGTAGCACTAGATGGGCCGTTGCCTCCGGGCGCGGTTCCGCAGTTGAGCGTGGATGGAACCATCGACCTGGAGCGGCTGAAAGATGTGCTTTACGTAGGCCGTCCGGCTTTTGGCAACGAAAACAGTACGATTAGCCTGTTCAGGATCGATCCGGATGGTAAGACGGCGACCCGAGTACAGGTGAAGGTAGGCAGAGCATCGGTTACGCAGATTCAGATACTCGAAGGTCTGAAAGAAGGCGACCGCGTCATTCTTTCCGATATGTCGAGATACGACAACACGGACAAGGTCCGCCTGGATTAATGCTGACAGAAGAAAAATTTAAGGAGCATAGAAGCAATGGAAACCAGACAGTCGCTGATTGAGATCGAAGGTCTCACGAAGGTCTTTTACACGGACGAAATCGAGACGCATGCCCTCTCCGGTATTCACCTGACGATTGCGAAGGGTGAGTATGTGGCGATGTCGGGCCCGTCGGGTTGCGGCAAGTCAACGCTGCTCTCAATTATCGGGCTACTGGACACGCCGACTGGCGGCAAGTATCTGCTGAACGGCCACGCGGTCGAGAACCTGAACTTCGCGCAGCGCTCGCGGATTCGCAACCAGGAGATCGGCTTTATCTTTCAGAGCTTCAACCTGATTGGTGACCTCACGGTGTATGAGAATGTCGAGCTGCCGCTGACCTATCGCACCGGCATGTCGTCAACCGAGCGCAAGCGGCGGGTGCAGGAATCGCTCGAGCGGGTGAGCATGGCGCACCGCATGAAGCACTATCCCTCGCAGCTCTCCGGCGGTCAACAGCAGCGCGTGGCCGTGGCGCGGGCCCTGGCCGGATCGCCCTCGATCCTGCTGGCCGACGAACCTACCGGAAACCTCGATTCACGCAACGGCGAAGCGGTGATGGAACTGCTGCAGAACCTGCACCGCGACGGCGCGACGATCTGCATGGTGACGCACGATCCTCGTTTCGCGCGGCACGCGGAGCGCAACGTTCATCTCTTCGACGGCAAGGTGGTCGCCGAGGGAGACGCGCTGGAGTCGGTGCTGGAAGCGCGATAAAGCAGGGATTAGCGAATAGAGATTAACGACAAAGCCGGTTCAGCCGGACGGCGGAGTACTGCGCGTAAGATTTGTGCACAAACGCGCAGCAGCTTGAATGCGCTGCAATTGTGCGCGGCCGAGGACAGAAGATGATTCAACTAAGAAACGTCGAACGCAGTTATAAAACAGGCGCCGGGCAGACGTGGGTATTGCGGCGCATTCATCTGGATATCCGCGAAGGGGAATTTCTCACCATTATGGGGCCATCCGGAGCGGGAAAGTCGTCGTTGCTGAATGTGCTGGCGCTGCTCGATGACCAATGGCTGGGCGAATACTGGTTCAAGGACGAACCGGTGCATACGATGAATCGGAAACACCGGGCGGAACTGGCCAAGCGCAATGTCGGCATGGTGTTTCAGAGCTATCACCTGCTGGACGATCTGACGGTGCAGGAGAATATCGACCTGCCTCTCTCCTATAAAAACATGCCGAAGACCGAGCGTCAGGGGCTCGTCGCTGACACACTCGACCGCTTCCAGATCGTGGGCAAGAAGGATCTCTATCCGTCGCAGCTTTCCGGTGGACAGCAACAGCTGGTGGGCATTGCGCGCGCGGTGATTCACAAGCCGGCGCTGCTGCTCGCGGATGAGCCTACGGGGAATCTCCATTCCAGCCAGGCCAAGGAAATCATGGAGCTCTTCAAGCAGCTGAATGATCAGGGCACAACGATTGTCCAGGTAACGCACTCCGAGGTGAATGCGAGCTACGGCAATCGGGTGATTGAAGTTCGAGATGGATGGATGACGCAGGATAGCGCGAATCCGGAATTGAACGCGGGGGTAGGGGCATCTTGAGCGGTTTTCGCATGCATGAAAGGATTTGCGCGGCGGTGCTGTGCGTCGCGTTTGCTCCTTATGGAGTTGGCCAGACCCAGCAGCAGAGCGCGCCGCCGCCGACTCCAGACGCGCCGGCGCAGCCGCCCGCCCAGCAGCAGCC
>JBAVYX010000198.1:0-15384 GCA_049588475.1 Silvibacterium sp.
GCCGCAAGGTAAACGGCGGTGGGTTCTCTCGGACCCGCATAAACACAGGCCTTCCCGGCTGCGACTGAGAAGCTCTTATGCGGATACCGGGGAACCGGCAGCAAGCAATCGGTGGCAGCGCGCACGCGGCGCAGCCGGTTCGAGTCAAAACGAAATTAGGAGGAAATACACATGGCAACAGCATTGACCAAGACAGCTCTCGTGCGGCATTTGGCTGAGAAGCTTGAGTTAACCAACAAGCAATCGACGGCATTCCTCGACCTGCTCGCGGAAACCGCCATCAAGGAAACGAAGAAGAACGGCGTATTTATCATCCCCGGCCTCGGCCGCCTCGTGAAGGCGGAGCGCAAGGCACGCATGGGCCGCAACCCGCAAACCGGCGAGGCAATCAAGATCAAGGCGAAGACCGTTGTGAAGTTCCGCGTGGCCAAGGCAGCGAAGGACTCCATCGCCCCACCCAAGAAGTAATGCCCCAGGAAGTAATCGCCAGGGGTTATGGACTATGGCAGCCGCCGCCCATACGACGATATAGCGGCTAACTTCTAATTAGGGAGAGGGAGGCGATCTGAGGTCCGCCTCCCTATTTTCTTTGCTTCTATGAAGTCTGCGGATTCTTGACCACCAGCGCCCGCACCACCAGCGAAACCCCAAAGCAGACAATGAGCGCCTGCGTCAGCAACTGCGCGTTATAGCGCCACGCAAGCACGGCAAAGCACACCGTCATTCCTACGGTAAAAATCTCCGCTACAATCGCCTGTAGCCAATGCGGCTTTGCCGGAGAATCAGGTACCCGCGCAACTACGCTGGGAAACAGCCGAGGCACACGAGACTTGTAAGCGAGATAGAGCTCCCTCTGCTCGGCCTCAAGATATGCCTCCTCGCCCAGGATGAGCCGCAGCATCTGCAAAAAAGTTGCCACGATGAAGAAGATCGCGCCCGCCGGGGGCATCAGAATCGTCACCGCCAGCGAAAACACAAAGCTGCCAAAGTACAGCGGATTTCGCAAGTGACGATACGGTCCCGCGGCCATTACCCCCTGCGCGTGCATGGTGCCCGAGGTCACAATCCCCGCGCCTAGATATGCCGTCCCCCACACACGAAACGCCGCGCCCACGACAGCTAGGAAAATCACCAGCGACGTCACCATCACCGTTGCCGCTTGAAGCGTCACAGCGCGCGTGCCTGCCAATCCTCCCGCCAGCTCAAGCCATATCGTCGATCCTTGTGTTGCGCCTGGGCCGTGCCGTAGCCACGGAGCCCAGAAGCCGATCGCGTAGATCGCAAACCCAATCCATAGCCGAAAACGGAACTCGAAGCGCGTAGCCTTCACTGCGCCGCGCCTTCGTTCTTTGTGTCCGCGCTCTTTGTGCCCTCATTTTTGTAGACCACGCCCGCCTTCATCACAAAAGGCACATGTTGCAGGATGCGCACGTCCTTCAACGGATCGCCATTGACCGCAATCATATCCGCCCATTTTCCCACTTCGAGTGAGCCGATCTTATCCGTCCAGCCCATTAGGTCCGCCGCATTCAGTGTTCCGGTCTGTAACGCCGCCAGCGGAGTCATCCCAAACTGATTCACATACACATCCAGCTCACGTGCGTTCAATCCATGCGGATAGACCGCCGCATCTGTTCCCAGCGCAACCTTCACCCCCGCCGCAATCGCTCTCTTTGCATTGGCCTTCTCTACCACGCTCACATCCTTCATCTTCTGCGCATAGAACACCGGCAGGTGCCCGTTCTGCTGCATCCAGTCGACGAGATACGCCGTCGGAACGAAGTAGTTGCCATGCTGCTTCATCGCAGCAATGTTCTCGTCGGTCATATACGAGCCATGCTCGATCGAATCCACTCCTGCTTCCGTCGCCCACAAGATTCCCTGCGAGCCATGCGCGTGCGCCGCTACTTTGCGCCCCAGCCGATGCGCATCCGCCACAATCGCCTTCATCTCTTCGAGCGTGTACTGTGCTGCCTGTGGATCATCGCCCTTCGACAGCACGCCGCCCGTCGCGCAGATCTTGATCAGGTCCGCGCCATATTTGATCGTCTCGCGGACCTTGTGTTGTACAGCCTCGACACCATCGGCCACACCCTCTGCCGTCTGGTGATAGGAAAAGGGCAGCAGGTTGTCATCGCAGTGCCCGCCCGTAATGCCCAACGGCGGCCCGCTCACCTGCATGTGCGGTCCTTCGACCAGTCCCTCGTTGATCGCATCGCGCAGATCTACATCGGCATATCCCGCGGCCCCCACGTTGCGCACGGTCGTGAATCCTGCCTCCAGCGTCACCTTCGCATTGCGCGCGCCAATCAGCGCGCTCTTGGCCACGCTCGTTGAAAGCTCATGGTACGGATCGAAATTGTTGTCGTCCGTCAGATGCGTATGCACATCGATCAACCCCGGCAGTACCGTCAACGAGCGCAGATCGATCTCCGTGTCCCCCGTCTGCTTCGACATCGATGCCGTCGGCGCAATCGCCGTAATGCGATCGCCAGTGACAACGATGGTCTGATCGGCGAGCTCGTTTCCAGTGTGAACATCGACTACGCGACCCGCTCGAATTAAGATCCGCGATGAGCTCGCGTTCTGTGCAGCGAGTGGCAGTGGCGCAATAAGTAACAGTGACAGTGACAAAAAGAATTGGTTGCGAAATACTTGCATGATAGCCTCGCTAAGATTTGCATCGTTGGAGTGGGGAGATTGCCGCAGTGTACCAGTTCCGTCTTCGCCTGCTGGATTCGCCCTTATGCTCGGCTTGCCGAGGAAGCATCGAGTGCCTGCCGCAGCCGACCGCGCACGGTCTTCAGGCGCCGCTCGGCCTCCTCGCGGTGCACGCCGAGTTTCTGCATCACAATCGCCGCCTTCACCGATCCGGCTCGTTCTAACAGCGCAACAGAATCTTCATGGCTCAGGCCCGTCACCGTCGCGACAATTCGCCCCGCTCGGTCGCGCAGCTTCGCATTCGTCGGCTGCACGTTGACCATGAGGTTGCCATAGACGTAGCCGAGTCGAACCATCGTTCCAGTCGAGAGCATGTTCAGCACCAGCTTCGTCGCCGTGCCTGCCTTCATGCGCGTCGATCCGGTCACCACTTCCGGTCCGGTAGCCGGAGTAATCCCCAACTCGGCCGCCTCAGCCAGCAGCGACCCCGGCACACAACTCAGCCCAATGGTAAGGGCCCCTAATGCGCGCGCATATCGAACGCCTCCCAGCACATAAGGAGTACGCCCGCTCGCCGCAATTCCGACTAGCACATCCTTGCCGGAGAAGCCGTGCTGCTCCAGATCGCGCCGTCCCTGCGCCTCGGCGTCCTCCGCCCGCTCGACCGATCTCCGCAGTGCAATATCGCCGCCCGCTATCACCCCCTGGACCAACTCCGGGGACGTGTTGTAAGTCGGCGGACACTCCGATGCATCGAGTACCCCCAACCGTCCCGAAGTACCCGCTCCGAGATAGAACAACCGCCCGCCCGCCTCCAGCCGCGCGACAATTGAATCGATGGCCTGCGCAATTCGAGGCAGTTCCTTCTCTACGGCGCCCACCGCCTCCCCGTCGGCCTCGTGGATGGCGCCGACCAGTCCGAGCGTCGAGAGCCCATCAAGGCTCTCCGTCACCGGATTGCGCGCTTCGGTCGGAAGTAGCGAGAGATTATGCATTTGGAGTGATGCTTTGATGCTAAACGAATGGCTTTCAAGCGCTTTACGGCTGGTGCGACGATTCATGCTTCAAGTTGTTGGAAATAAATTACTTTTGGATCGAATCGCTACTCGGTCAATTTCTCCAGGATTGCGTCAAAGTCTTCCAGCCGCGCATATTCGATAATCACCCGTCCCCGGCCATTCTTGTCCTCGATGCTTACCTTCAACCCCAGTGCGCGCTGCAGCAGGTCCCGCGCCTCGCGAACATTTGGATCGAGCGGCAATTTCACCTTTTCTTCTCCCTTGTGCTTTTCTGGGTTCAGAATCCCTTGAACGTAACTCTCCGTCTGCCGGACCGACATCGACAGGGCACTGACTTTTCGCGCGGCTTTCAGCACTGATTCCGGATTCTCGAGCGCGAGCAGCGCCCGAGCATGGCCAAAGCTCAACTCGCCAGCCTCGACTTTACCCTGCACTTCGGCCGGTAGCCGCAACAGCCGTAGAAAATTCGCCACCGATGTCCGGTCCTTGCCCGTTCGCTGCGCCATCTGCTCCTGCGTGAGCTTAAAGTCGCGACTTAAGCGGTCGTAGGCTCGCGCCTGCTCCATAGGGTTCAGATCCGTCCGCTGCAGGTTCTCGACGATGGTCATTTCCATCGCCTGCTGGTCCGATACCTGCCGCAAAATCGCCGGAATCGTCGCCTTGCCAGCGATTTTCGACGCCAGCCAGCGCCGCTCCCCGGCAATAAGTTGAAAACGTCCATCGGCCAGTGCGCGCACCAGCACAGGCTGCACCACTCCGGTCGCCACGATCGACGCAGCCAACTCACCCAGCTGGGCCTCGTCGAAGCGCATCCGTGTCTGGTAAGGATTTCGGTCGATCTCTCCCAGCGGAATTTCGCGCGGCGTTCCCTCCGCGGCCTTTGGGGCGGCGCTTTCCTCGACACTCGCCCTCACGCGCGGAAGCAGAGACTCAAGTCCCTTACCCAATGCCTTCCGTTTCGGAAGCTCAATACCATTCATTGCCATCCGTCCTCGCCTTAAAGAGAAAACCTCGCTTTATGCATAGGGCCAAAAGCGCACAGTAGGCCTTTCGCGGGCAGAAGCTGCTGCCTTCCGCTCCTTCGCGCGTGGGCTCTCGACGCCATTCCGGCTCAGCAGCTCGTCCGCCAGATCGCGATAGCTCTCCGCCCCGCGCGACCGAGAATCGTAGAGTTCGACCGGCTTCCCGTAACTAGGAGCCTCCGCCAGTCGCACATTTCGCGGAATCGCTGTCTTGAAGAGCTTGTCCGTGAAGAAATCGCGAAGGTTTTCCTTCACCTGCTGCGCCAAGTTCGTCCTGTCGTCATACATCGTCAGAAGCACGCCTTCGATCTCCAGCCCTGGATTGAACGCTTCCCGCACCCGTTCCAGCGTGTGGACCAGCTCGCTAATGCCCTCGAGGGCGAAATACTCCGCCTGCATTGGAACCAGAAGCCGGTCCGCCGCCACTAGGGCATTGAGTGTCAGCAGGTCAAGCGCCGGCGGGCAATCCAGAATGATATAGTCGTACTTCTCTCGCTCCGGCTCTAAAGCTTCCCGAAGCTTGAACGCTCGGCGCTCCTGTTGGATCAGCTCTACATTCGCTCCGGTCAAATTCTTGCTCGAAGGAACCAGCCAGAGCGTCTCTATCTCCGTCGGCAGAATCGCTTCTGCCAGAGTGCTCTCGCTGACCAGGACGTCATAGGTTGATTTCCGTTCCTCATCCCGCGAAAAACCATACCCTCCGGTCGAGTTCGCCTGGGGGTCGCAATCGATCAGCAGCGTTCTCAGGCCCTCTAATGCCAGTGCGGCCGTCAGGTTGATCGCGGTGGTGGTTTTTCCAACACCGCCCTTCTGATTGACGACCGCCAGCACCCTGCCCATGGAGACCAAGACTATCGGGGAGGTGCCCACAAACGCAATGCAAACGGGCTGTGCAGAACCGGGCAGAATCTGTGGAAGACTTTCGCTCGAGTAAGCGGGGTTCGGTGGCAACTCTAACTAAGAACGCGGGATGCGCGAAGATACAAATTACTGGAGGGCTGGCTCCGTTTCTAGGCGATCCGTGGAAATCTTTTATGTTCCACGTGGAACGGACCAACGTAATGTTTCACGTGGAACACTATCGCTTGCGTCCCAGCAGCAGCAGCCCGTCATCCAATCCCGCAATCCCCAACCGCCGCGCCCAATCAATCCCCGCCCCAATCGGCTTCAGGCTCTCCTCCGTTCCTGCCGTCGCAAACACGACCAGCCAACCCCCAGCCCGCACTCGGTCCGCCCCAGCTCGGCAGGCCTCTGTCATCCTATCTACGGCCCGCAGCGTCACCGCATCGAAAACCCGATTCGCTGCCATCTTCTCAATCCGCTTATCGAAAACTTCAGCATTCAATCCTAGTGTCCGCACCGCTTCCCTCAAAAATACAGTCTTCTTTCCCTGCGATTCGCCAAGAGTGACCCGAATCTCCGGTCTCACAATCGCAATCGGGATCCCAGGCAGCCCCGCCCCCGACCCGAAATCGAGCAGGGTTTGCATCACGGGCAGCGCCTGCGCGCACTGGACGCACTCCACCAGGTGCCGGCGTACAATCTCCGCAGGCTCGCGCACCGCAGTCAGATTCAGCTTGGAATTCCACTTCAGCAGCAATTGCAGATAAGCCGCAAGCCGCTCTCCCGTCCCTGGCGGCAAGGCAGCCAGACTGGCCGCCTCAGCCGCCGCCTCAATCTCAGCCGCCGTCATTCGGCTATCGACTCCCGAATCTCACGTGGCTGCCACTCGGTCGCCGCCGCGACAAAAGCGGCAAAAAGCGCCCTGGATGCCGGATCCGAATCGCAAATGCGCTCCGGATGCCACTGCACCGCGACTACGAACTGCTCTCTTGTCCCCTCGACCGCCTCAATGACCCCGTCCTCAATGCTCCGCGCCACCACTGTCAGCCCATCACCCGGATGATCCAGCGCCTGATGGTGGCTGCTGTTCACCACCAACTCTGCCTGGCCAGTGATCTCTGCGATGCGCGATCCCTGTGCAATCGAAACCCGGTGCGCCGCCCGCACCTCCCGGCCCGGTTTGTGATTGACCGCCGTCTTCAGGTCCTGAATCAGCGTCCCGCCCCGCCAGACATTCCACGATTGAAATCCATAGCAGATCCCCAGCAACGGCTTGTGCAGATTCGCCGCATCCTGCATCAGCAGTTCGTCGACGGCCTCCCGCGCCGGGTCGGGTGCTGCGCATTCCGGCACCCGCGTGTGCCCATATCTTTCGGGATTTACATCCGCCCCGCTTCCCGGCAACAGCACGCCCTCGCAGGATCCGGCCATCTGGGCCACCTCCGCCGGAGATGCCGCCAGCGGAATCTTCACGGCCCGCCCACCAGCAGCCTCCACCGCCTGCGCATACTGCGGCCAGGAACGCTCGTTATATTTGGCATCCATCGATGTCGGTTCTGGAATCGCAATTCGCGGCGTCTTCATGATTGTTGCTCCTCCCAAACTTGCTTCTCCCCCACGATAATCGCTTCTAATCCCGGCTTTGCCGGTTGTTCCAGGTACGAATGCCGGTAATACAGCCGACGAATTTCTTCGCTCACGTGCGCCGTCAACTCATCTATCTTTCTCATTCCATAATCTTTAGTCTCAATCTGATCACCCACGGCGAGGGTTACCGGCACCGGATAAAACTCCTTCATATGCATCGGCAGCAGTTCATATGTCCCAATCAAAGCCATCGGAATAATTGGAACCCCGGCACGAATTGCCATAAACGCGGGCCCATTCATAAAGTCCGCCAAATGCCCTGTCTCGGACCGCCCGCCCTCCGGAAAAATGAACAATGGCATCCCCGTCCGCAGCGTCTTCACCGCCCCACCCAGGCTCGAAATTGAAGCTCGCGGATTCGTTACGTTCACCGGAACCTGGCCCGATCGACGCAAATACCATCCGATAAACGGCAATGTGAACAGGTCATGCCGGGCCACAATCCGAAACTGAAACGGCAGCGCCCCAAAAATGACTGGCGTGTCTGTGTAGGAAAGATGGTTCGAAACATAAACCGCCACCCGCCCATCCAGAGGTTCATTTGCCAGCACCGTCAATTTGGCGCCGCTGATGCGAACCACCGTCCGTCCCCACTTCTGGGCAATCGCATGCTGCGCCTTGCCGCTCTTGTCCCACAGCGACGCGATGAGAGATAGGCTGCCAAAGAATCCTGTGGAGAGAAAAAACAATGGCGCGCGGACACAAAGACTCATCACCCGCTCGCCCCATGGCAAGGGATTGGGCCTCGGCCCGAGCGCACGTCGCCTCACGGCCCAGTCTCCATTTCTGTCGCCTGTGATGCGAGCACTGGCCGTAACGCACCTATAAGGTAGATCGACCCTGTCACCACTACCAACCCATCTGCTGGAGTCAGCGCCCACGCTCGTTCCAGGGCATCCTGGGGATTCTCAGCCGTCACCACCGGTACGCCCGTCGGCGCTGCGGCGGCCTCCATTTCCGCAAGCGTCGAGCTGCGCGGCGAATCCACCTCGGTCAGCACCACGGTCGCAAACAAGGGAAACAGGATTTGTGCCATCTCGCCAATCGGCTTGTCCCCAAGGCAGCCAAAAACAGCCGTCATCTTCAGCGGTTCAGGATCCAGATGCGACAACGCCGCGCGAAGTGCCCAGGCACCGGCAGGGTTGTGCGCCACATCCAACAACACATCCGCCCGTCCCATCTGTGGAAACCTCTCCAGCCTGCCCGGCCATTGCGTCCTGCGAATTCCTTCCGCAATCTGGGCTGCTGATATATTGTAACCGTTATGGTTACGTAATTCTCCTGCTGCGGCAATCGCAAGGGCTACATTCCTCTGCTGATGCACACCCTTGAGCGGCGACTTCACTTCTATCGGTTCGCCCATTACCGTCAACGAATACTCGTCGCCGTGCATCACCGCGTCGCGTCCTGGAACATAGGCCGCTGCATTCACCCCGCGCACATTCAGCGCCGTCGCAGCCACGCCGATTGCTTGGTTCGCTTCGGGATGCTGCGGCAGTGTCACCAGCACCCTATTCCTGCGCAGAATTCCGGCTTTTTCGCGTGCGATCTCCGTAATCGTCGACCCCAACCACTCCGTATGATCGAGCGAAATATCGGTAATGACGGAAACAATAGGCTCGACAATATTCGTCGCATCCAGCCGCCCACCCATACCCACTTCCAGCACCGCGATATTCACCTGTTTCTCTGCGAACGCCAGGAACGCCAGAGCCGTCATCATCTCAAAAAAGCTGGGATGCCCGCGAAGCTTCCCCTCGCTCACCAGTTCGCGCGCGCAATCGTCTATGCGGAAGTAGTACGCGGCAAAGTCGTCATCGGAAATCTCGATGCCATCTACCCGGACGCGCTCATTTACTCGCGAAAGATGCGGCGATGTATACAGCCCCGTGCGATAACCCGCGGACGTCAGAATCGAAGCCAGCGTTGCCGAGGTCGATCCCTTGCCGTTTGTGCCGGCCACCAGCACCGATCGAAAGCTGCGCTCCGGATGCCCCAGCCCTTCGGCTAGAACGCGCATTTCGTCGAGCTCAAATTTGCGTCTCGGCTGTCCCGGAGCCGCGTGCAACTCACCCGCAAGCGAAAACAGACCATCGATGGCCGCAGCGTAAGACATATATCTAGATTCTAGAAGAAGACTGCTGGAGGCACGTGTTACTGAACCCGCATGAAATCCAGTGCCCGGTCGAGGTAGTCTTTGAGGTCCTTGCGCCCGACGACGGCATCCAGAAAACCGTGCGAGAGCAGAAACTCCGACCTTTGAAAGCCCTCCGGAAGCTTCTGGCGGATCGTCTGCTCGATGACCCTCGGCCCGGCAAAACCGATCAGCGCGCCTGGCTCAGCGACATTCAAGTCGCCCAGCATGGCAAAGCTGGCTGTCACTCCACCTGTCGTCGGATCAGTCAGGACAGAAATAAATGGCACTTTCGCCTCATCCAGTCGAGCCAGGGCCGACGAAATCTTCGCAAGCTGCATCAGGCTCACGATGCCTTCCATCATGCGTGCCCCGCCTGAAGCCGCCACAATAATCAGCGGCTGCCTGTTGTTATGCGCGCGATCCACGGCCCGGGCAATTGTCTCGCCCACCACCGCGCCCATGCTGCCGCCGATGAAGCTATACTCCATCACGCTCAGCACCACGCGATGCTTTCCCAGCAGCCCCAGCGCGTTCACAATGGCGTCATTCAGGCCCGTGTCTGCCTGAGCCTTGGATAGCCGACTCTTGTAGGGCTTCAGATCGTTAAACTCCAGCGGGTCGGTTGACTTCAGCTCCAGGTCCACCAATTCGTAGTTCGGATCGAGCAGCATCTCCACGCGCTCTCGCGCGTCCATCCGGAAGTGATAGCCGCACTTCGGGCAAACCATCAGATTCGCTTCGAGATCGGCCCGAAAGATTACCTGCTCGCAGGATTCGCACTTGATCCAGAGTCCTTCGGTGCGCACCGTCTTCGCTCCCGTATCCTGTATCTTGTTGTCTTCCCGCCGAAACCACGACATCCTACCCTCTCAATCGCTTATGGCCGCTCACCGTTTCACCGCTAACCAGACTCTGCTATCCGCTTATAGCTACCCGCTTCTTAGCTGTCCTTCAACTGACCCTGTGATACGGATGCCCAGCAAGGATTGTAAATGCCCGGTAGATCTGTTCGCTGAGCACCACCCGGGCCAGTTCATGCGGCAGGGTCATCGGTCCGAGGGAGAGAAGCATTCCCGCCTGCGCCCGTTCCGCGTGGGACCAGCCATCCGCTGGCCCGATAGCGAAAACCACGCGCGGCTGTCCCTCGTCGCGCTGCCGCCGTAACCAGCGCGCCAACTCCTCCGACGAGAACTGCTTCCCCTGTCCGTCAAGAAGGACCAGCACCGATCCCATACGTGACCGCTGCCTCTCAACCGACTCAAAGAAAGCCTCGCTCGTCTTGAAGACCACAGTCTCTGTCTGAACATACGGCGTCAGCCGGCCGGCATATTCTGCCACCAGAGCGTCGAAGGGCTCACTCCGTGCCCGCCTCGCAATCGAAGCAATGGTAAGTTTCACGCAAGCCAGTCTATCCAAACGAAGGCAAACAAAGTCAGCGAATGAACTTTCTATTATTCCTATTAGGACGTACCGTGCTTGATGTTCACATCCATGGCAGAAAATCCTTCCACCGTTCTAAAGGCTTTGACGTTGGTTTAAAGCCTTCCGGCCACTCCATGAATACTCGAATCGCCATCCTTGCCCTACTCACCGCACTCTCGACCGGCACTGCCGGAGCGATACAAATAGATCCGGGCCTCCAGGACACACTATCGCCTCCGACTTCGCTGGCGTGGCCGAACATCACCATCGGCGGCAAGCCTGATGAGTGGCTCGGCCTCGCGGACTACGACAATCCCTTCGTCTGGCTGATCAAGGCGGGAGATGATTCGAGGATGACGGCGATGTTGGCCGACCCGATCCTGGTCAATTTCAAGCCCTGTCACGCGTTTCAGACCAGGACGGCGCCGGAAAAGGGACCGCTTCTTTCGGTCCCCTACAAAATGCCGGCGGAGGGGGAAGTGACCCTCGGTCTTTATGACAAAGACGGACATCTGCTCAGATGGTTGATACAGGGCGATCATCGCTATGTGGGGGAAAACACGGAGCCATGGGACGGTCTTGATCAGTATGGCAATCCGGTCGCGCCAGGTAACTATATTCTCAAGGCGATTTACCACGCGTCGATCACGACAGATTACAGGATGAGTGTGTGCAATCCGGGTAATCCACCCTGGCCCACGGCAGATGACAAGGGCGACTGGCTGAGTGACGAGTATGATCCCCAAGACGCGGTGACCGACGGAAAGTGGATTTATCTGGCTGCGCCGGGCAGCGAATTAGGTTATTCCGTCATCGCGATCGACGGAAACGGACAGCGGCAGTGGGGTATCCGGGTTGGTACAGACGGCCGCGCCGTCGCTTTGGCGTTGAGCGGCAATTATCTCTATGCGGTCTATTCGGGCGCCACGTTGAGCGATAACACCCGCTCATACACGGGAAAGAATGCCATCGGCAAAGCTGTCCTCATGTGTTTCGACAAGAGGACCGGCAAACCGGCGCAATTTACTCTGAATCAGCCCAACCAGGTCGTCGCCAATTGGCCTTATCGAAACGACTATACCTGGTTGGACACGCTCCGGAACAATCAGTCATTCACACCGGAGACTTACGGCGGCCAGCCTCGTTACTTTTATACCGACGTCGGTGAAACGACCAATGCCTTAGGGCTCGCGGCGGCGGGCGGCAAGGTCTACATCTCGCTCAACTACGACAACAAGCTGTTGGTGGTTGACGGGGCCACGGGCAAGCCCAACGGGGAGGAGATCCGGATTGAAAGCCCGGTGGGGCTGTATCCGCTCGACGACCATACTATCCTCGCCGTCAGCGGCAAACAGGTGGTGAAGGTGAATTTGGGCAGTAAAGCTGTGACGCCGGTGATTACCTCCAATCTCGTCGCGCCTGATAGTGTCACCACGGACAGGGCGGGCAACATCTACGTCAGCGATTGGGGCGCGTCATTTCAGGTTAAGGTCTTCGATTCCACGGGAAAATTTCTTCATGCCATCGGCAGGAAGGGTGGGCGTCCCTGGGTTGGCAAATGGGACCCCACCGGCATGCTCGTACCTCGCGGCATGGCCGTGACCGACGACGGCACGCTCTGGGTTGCGGAAGATGACGGCTCGCCCAAGCGGATCAGCGTCTGGGACGCGAGAAACGGTTCGTTCCTCAAGGACTACATCGGGCCGGCGCCCTATGGTGGCGGAACACTCTTCTGGATGGATCCGAAGGATCTGACGCTGGTTCACACGGAAGGAACCACCTTCAAGGTCGATTACAACCGGAAAACATACACCCCGCTGGCCATCGATTATCGCCGGCAGAATCACGAGGATCCATTTACTCCCACTGGCCACGATCTGACTGTTCGTCAGGGCCGGGTTCTTTACCATGACGGTCACGAATACGTCGTCAGTCGCGGCAAATCAACCGCCATTCTGCAACGCAAGGGCGGCGTCTATCGGCCGGTGGCCTCCTTCGGCGGTGTTTTCGCCGGATTCGGTAATGACGGAACCGCAGTCGTGGATTGGGATAGCCTCCTCTACCACCCTTACAAGGGTTTCTTTCCCGACAGTTTCATCGGCCATGTCGGGGACAATTACAGTTGGACCGACCTGAACGGTGACAATCTGGTCCAGCCGGACGAGATGCATTGGGTCAAGACCAGCAAGGGAAATTATCAGCAGGGATTACAGCCGGCGCTGGGCGCCTATTGGGGCGCGGACGTCTCCCCCGACTGGAGCTATTTCAGCCTCGGCGTCTTTCACGACCAGGAGGCTATCTACCGCCTCGACGTTAAGGGTTGGACAAAGGATGACGCGCCCATTTACGCCATGGCCGACGCTAGGCCGATCATCTCCCTGCCCCCCAAACATACGGTTTCCAGCCTCCATGTCACCAACGACAGAAAACTCATCGTCACCTTTGGCTTCGAAGGCATAGGGCAATATAACGATAGTACCGATGCGATTGCCGCCTACGATCTCGACGGGAAGAAGCTCTGGGCGATCGCCCAGCCGAAGCAACTCAGAGGCAACGAAGTTCATGCCAACGGTGTACAGTTCGACGTCAATATTCCGAAGCTCGGCGATGTCTTCGGTACCTGGCTCTACCATGGCAGCAAGCGACCATTCCTCATCACCACAGATGGCCTTTACGTCGGAACCATGCTCGAGGACACCCTCCTGGGTCCGACTTCTCTTCGTGGCGAATCGGCAGTTTATTACTACCAGGCCCCCGATGGAACACCCTACATCATCAACGGCGCGAACCAGGCTGAGCACATCTTCCAGATTAAGGGACTAGATCAGGCAGGTCGTTTCGACGGTACCTTCCAACTGACCGACAGCGGTGCAAAGCTGGCTGCAGCCATGCGCGCCATGCCCAAACAGGCAATAGCGCCAAAACCGGTGCTCGCCGTGACATGGCTGAGCAAGCCCCCCGTGATCGACGGCGATCTATCCGACTGGAACCTCAATAACGGGGCGTCTCTCGACGGCGGCAAAGGCAAGACTGCGGAGATCGCCTTGGGCCGAGACGCGCACAATCTTTACCTGGCCTACAGGGTGCACGAACCTAAGCCGCCGATGCACAACGGAGGCACCGACTGGCGCAGTCTTTTCATCAGCGGCGATTGCGTCGACCTGATGCTCCAGACCAATCCCAAAGCCGATCCGTACCACCGCGCCGCCGTAGCTGGCGACGAGCGTATGCTTATCAGCATCTTCCAGGACAAGCCGGTCGCGGTTCTTTACCGCCCGTCGGTGCCGGGGTCACCATCAGCGGTTAATCTTGCCTCGGCGAAGATCGACCAGGTCATCAAGCTCGATACGGCCAGGGCTGTGATCAAGCGCGATGCGGCCCACGGGTTCTATATGGTGGAAGCCTCTGTGCCCCTCCAGGACCTCAATCTCGATTCGACGACCGGCGACTGGCGCGGCGACGTGGGGGTGATCTTCGCCGATGAAACGGGCAAGAGCCGTTCTCTGCGGCTTTATTACTACAATCGTCACTCCGAAATGATCGATGATCTAGCGACCGAAGCGACCCTCCAGCCCAACGAGTGGGGCAAGATCGCCACGCCTCTCGGCCCGAATCTGCTTCAGAACGGAAGCTTTGAAGATCCCTTCGTGCATTCGGCGCAGGACGCGGACAAGGGTTGGTACATTGACAAGGCTCTGAATGGAAACGATGCGGTGATGAGCACTGAGTCGCCTTATGGTGGTCATCAGTCGTTGTTGCTGGAAGCATCGGTGCCGGTGAGCTTTCTGCCCGATGCTTACAGCAATCCTGATTACAACTCTTTCCTCAAAACGGCCAATGGCGGCAAAGGACCGGCCGAGGTCGAGGTTTACCAGCAAGTGAAGGTGACGCCCGGCCATCAATACAGCATGCGCTTCCAGTTTCGCAGCCAAGATTACCCGGGAGGGCGGAACACTCCGGGACATCCTCGCGGCTATGTCCTCTTTAACAGCCGGATCCAGTGGGTTTGCCCCCCTCGCAGCCCCAATCGTGGTAAGCAGATGCTCGTTGGCGACCCATACGCCACCAGCGCCATCAATGGACCCGTGCCCGATTGGTACACGGTTTATGACACCCAGCATTTCGCTCCTCCGGCCCCCTACACCGCGCCGGAAGGGTGCACTGCGGCCCAGGTCGTTTTCTACATGCGGAACGTAACCGACAGTCGGCCCAAATTCTTTTTCGATAATGTTGAATTCGTCGACGTCACGCCCGGCGTAGCCAGATAAATCCATTTTCCGTCTGGCGAAGTAAGATTTCGCAGAGTTTCGAATCCTGCTATAACAACAATGAAGATCTCTTTCTCTATTGCCATGCAAGCCGACGCGCCCGCGCTGGCCATGTTGCACACCGCGGTTGCTGAAGATCTCACCTGCCGCTACGGGCGCGGACCCTGGTCTTCGACGATGACAGAACGAGGCGCGCTTTTCGCCATGCGGCACTCGCGTGTGCTGATTGCCCGAAGGGGCAAAAAGATGGTCGGAACCCTGAACCTCCAGACCAAAAAACCTTGGGCAATCGACGTCTCATACTTCACGCCTGTGAAGAAAGCGCTCTACCTCGTCAGCATGGCGGTCATTCCCGCCATGCAACG
>JBAVYX010000199.1:0-45807 GCA_049588475.1 Silvibacterium sp.
ACTCCATGGAATGAATGAAGTGCACTGAGAGTTAGGGGAGGAGGTGGGTGTGGGATCTACTCACAGAAAACCCGCACCTTGACCTTCTGTTTCTTGTGGTCGAGATCGTTCAAATCAACGTCCACGGTCAGGTCGTTGAGGTGATCGACAATCTCCTCAAGATTCTCCGGCCTGATCCCGGCCATATCGAAGGGAATCCCTTGGTCGTGCAACGCCTTGTCCACATGTTGCCGCGCTTGGGGAGGAATCAGATGAGCCAGCTTCACGCCGGCGCGCAGCAGCTGCATGGGCACCCGGGTATTCACCCGGATCGGCCCGTGGTCTTCGGTGGGATCGTCGGAGTCGACCACGACCCGCAGATACTTCGGCTTCGAGGCGCGGCGCGCCTCAGGTGCCTCAAGGGTTGAGGCTGACGGGGTGTCCCTTTCAAGCGCGGCTATCAGGCGCTCCGCTTCGTCCGCGGTAATCTTGCCTGCGGACAACATCTCTAAAACCTGGCGGCGGGTTTCACTCATACATTTTCTCCTTAGAAAATATTGACCAGCATGGAAATGCTGTCGTTTACAACTTCGACCTGCGTCCCGCGAAGCCCTGCCAGGATCTGAAACAGGATCCCAATTGCCTGGAACGGATCGACCCGAACACAGATGCAGGCGATAAACAGCACCGGTAACAGCAGGACCAGCAGCGGCGCCAATACGAGCCACAGCAGAACGAAGGGAATCGACAGCCGGAAGCCGTGGACGCGGCAATCGTCGATGCGCACGGCGCCTGCGACAGGAATCATGGCAGTGCCTCCAGTTCGCGGATCGCGTCGGCGGCACGGATTTCACCAGCCTTCAGCCGATCCATAATTGTGTTGCGAATCTCGGCCCGGACCTCAGCTCGCGAGGGAGCCACATTGGTCTCCACAAACTCTAGGCTATGCGCGATCCGGTTCAGCCGGGACTTGATAGTGGGGTAGCTTACCCCGAAGATCTGTTCCATCTCCTTGATCGAGCCGTGGCAGCGCACAAATGCGATCACGAAGACCTGATCCTCAGCGCTGAGCCGTGCTAGTTGCGGCAACTCAAAACGCCCCTCGATGGCAAGGTCTTTCCCGTCCAGCCGAACGCGCTCGACGATAAGGGGCTCCCCCTGAGTCAGCCGCGTCAACTCCTGCCACTCTGTTTCTCGGTGCCTCGTCACTGAGCGCCTCTCGGGAATAGGATATGTAATTTGATAATTCATTTTTATTATGAATGTCAACAATAATATTAAAAATATTAAGCTAATGTGAGAGTTAAATGGATATTTATTTATGCAGCTGCTTTGTTCACTCAATTTCCTTAGCCTTCCTATGACAAAAGTCCGTAGCAGTCCGATAGTCTCCTTCCTGCCCGCGCCCCGCGGTGTGCACGCCGGAGTCCTGCGTTCCGAGTAGGGCGTATATCTGAGCGGAGTGTTAAGTTGAGACAAGTGACGTTCAGGGAGTACCGATGTTCTATCAGGATCTGAAATACGCTGTCCGCCAGCTCCGCTCTGCGTGGGGATTCGCGGCGCTCGCCGTGATTACCCTTGCGCTAGGCATCGGCGCTAACACAGCCATGTTCACCGTGGTCGAGAATGTTCTGCTGCGTCCGCTGCCTTATGCGCATGCCAATCGCATTCTCTACATTGGCCCTGGTGGCCAACCCGGCTTTGGTTCAACGTCCTATCTCAATTACCGCGACATTCGCGATCAGACACAGCGACTTGCAGGGGTGGGCGGCTATTCGGATGACGTCAGCGTGGTTGAGGGCAAGGATGGCTCCGTCAGTGTCACGGCGCCTCGCATGACGCCAAACGTCTTTTCCCTCCTGGGAGTGGAGCCCATGTTGGGCCGCACTTTCACGCAACCCGAAGGTGAACCTGACGGACCCCAGGTCGCGCTGCTTTCAGAAGCATTGTGGCGGCAAAGCTTCAGCGCCGATCATGACATCGTGGGCCGCGCGGTAAAGATTGGCGGCGTCGAGCGCACCGTCGTGGGCGTGATGCCTTCGACCTTCCTCTTTCCAAATGAGATTGGCCCCGATGTCGCGAAGGGCGTATGGCTTCCCTTACAGCCCAGCGGAGAGATGCTGAAGGATCGCGGCTATCACTTCTTCAATGTAATCGGCGAGCTGCGCCCGGGCGTGACCGTTGCGGAGGCGCAGCAGGAACTTAACGCGATCGCACAACGCATCCGGCAAGCCGATCCTAAGGAAGCCGAGGGATTGACTTTTCATGTGGCGCCCTATCAGGAGATGCTGACTGGGCCAGTACGTCCGGTCTTTCTCGCGCTGTTGGGGGCGCTTGCGCTGGTGCTGCTGATCGCCTGCGCGAACGTGGCCAATTTGCTCATCGCCCGCTGCCTCGGTCGTAAGCAGGAGTTCGCCGTACGCGCCGCGCTTGGGGCCAGCCGCGGCCGCCTGGTTGGCCAATTGCTAGCTGAAGGCGCCGTGCTTAGCCTGCTCGGTTGTACCCTGGGACTGTTGCTAGCGCGCCTCGCGCTAGCCGGTGTACACAAACTCCCCAGTGGAACATTTCCCCGTGCTGACTCGATAGGCATCCATTGGACGGTGCTGTTGGTGCTGGCGGTGATTGCCACGCTCACCACCTTGCTCTCATCCCTGTTGCCCGCGGTACTGGTTGCACGCACCGATCCCCAGCCGGCGTTGCAGGCTGCTTCGCGCGGCATTGGTGCGCGTTCTGTCGGCAGCAAATTGAGCGGGTGGCTTGTTGCCGGAGAAGTCGCAATTTCCGCGCTGTTGCTGGTGGGCACCGGCCTTCTCTTCCACACCCTATGGAACCTGGAACACACACAACTCGGCTTTGATGTGGACCGTGTGACCACCTTCACCGCTATGCCCGCCGATGCCGCAGGCTTCTCGAATATGACGGTTTCGTCCGACACGGATCATGCTCCGGTTTCGATTGCCTCAACAATCTACGCCCCCTCGCTCGAGCGCGTGAAGACGACGCCTGGCGTGCGCTATGCTGCACTGGCCACTGCTCCGCCACTTTCCGGCATCGACATGCACTCCAGCTTTGAAATCGGCGGACAAACGACACCTCCCGGTCATCATCCTGAAGCGCGCATTACGGCTGCCAGCGAAGATTACGCGCTGGTGATGGGCACGCCGGTCTTGCGCGGTCGCATGATCAGCGCGGACGATACCGCCAGTACTACACCCGTCGTGGTCATCAATCAGGCCCTTGCGAAGAAGTATTTTGCTGGCAAAGACCCCTTGCAGCAGCAGATCGATCTTGGCGGCAAAGATACCGGCATGGTGAAGCCACTGACGATTGTGGGCGTGCTCGGCGACCAGGCCGATCAAAGCGTGGGCGGCGCTGTGCAGCCCCTGGTTCTGATCCCCTACCAGCAGGTACCGACCACATCGCTCTTTTATCAGGCTCTGCTGAAGACGGTCGTCAACTTTGCCGTGAAGACGCGAGGGAGCGCTGCCGTCGCGCCTGAAATGCGGTCTGTCTTCAGACAGACCGCTCCCGGCTACGCGCTCGACAACTTCCAGACCATGCAGGAAGCCGTCGACAACAATACCTTCAACCAGCGCCTGGGGCTGTACCTGATAGGCTCCTTCGCGGCGTTGGCCATCGTTATGGTCATTGCCGGGCTGTATGGCGTGCTGGCGCAATTGGTCAGCTATCGCCGCCGTGAGATCGGCGTACGCATGGCGCTGGGGGCAACACGTCAAAGCGTTGCGGCAATGGTCCTGCGACAAGGTGGTGTGTTGATCGGATTGGGTCTGGCCATCGGTCTCGTTCTCTCGATCTTTGCCGGACAACTCGTCAAAAGCTTCCTCTACAACGTGAAGCCTGTCGATATAGGAACGTATCTTGGAGTGGCGCTGGTGCTGCTGATAATCGGCTCGATCGCGTCATTGATCCCCGCACACACGGCATCGAACATCGAACCGATGGAAGCGCTGCGGGACGATTAGGTGACGTGCGGCCTACTCGACTACTGCAACCTTTGCGCGTTTGCCCACGCGTACAGTCAATCGCGCGACGCCATTTAATGTCAGATGCGATTGTTTGAAGACCTCGCCGTCTATCCGGACTGCGCCTTCTTTGACTTTGCGGTCCGCTTCGGTCGCAGAAGACGCCAGCCCGATGGAAGTGAGCAATCGCGATACGCGAACGCGTCCATCGAGGTCATGGCCAAGGTCCGAAGCAACCAGACGCACTTCCTCCAACCCCTCCACGTCATCGGTCTTCTGTTGGAACTGCCGCGCCCAATTTTCATCTGCGACTCGCGCAGCCTCTCCCGAGTGGAATCCGTCGACGACAGTGCGCGCCAGCCGCTTCTTGACTTCCATTGGATGCAGCTTGCCGGAGGCCACGTCAGCCTGCATCGCGTCGATCTCGCTCTGGCGCAGATCGGTCAATAGAGTCCAGTAGCGCCACATCAGGTCATCGGAGATGGACATCAGCTTGCCGTACATCTCCTGTGGAGGCTCATGGATCCCGATCGCATTGTTCAGCGACTTCGACATCTTCTGCACGCCGTCGAGGCCCTCGATGATCGGCGTCATCAGTACGACTTGAGGCTGCTGGCCATAGTCCCGCTGCAGTTCGCGTCCTGTAAGGAGATTGAATTTCTGGTCCGTACCGCCCAGCTCGACATCGGCTTTCAGAGCGACCGAGTCATAGGCCATCGCCAGTGGATACAGGATTTCGTGGAGCGAAATGGGCTGCTCGTTTTGAAAACGAGTGTGAAACTCATCGCGCTCCAGCATCTGCGAGACGGTGAACTTCTGGGCGAGCTGGATCATCCCTTCGAATCCCAGTGCACCGAGCCATTCGGAATTAAACCGAACTTCGGTCTTCTCACGGTTGAGGATGCGAAACACCTGATCCGTGTAGGTCTTCGCATTCTCGTTGATCTCTTCGCGAGTGAGCACCTTTCGCGTGGCTGAACGTCCGCTTGGGTCGCCAATGAGCGAGGTGAAATCGCCTATGAGAAAAATGACCTGGTGGCCGAGATCCTGAAAGTGTTTTAGCTTGCGCATCACAACGGTATGGCCGAGATGTAAATCGGGTGCAGTTGGATCGAAACCCGCCTTTACGCGCAGCGGCACGCTCGTTTGCCGCGACTTCTCGAGCCGCTCTCTGAGATCGGAGACGCGAATAATCTCAGCAGCGCCCTTTTCGAGCAGGTCTAACTGCTCGTCTACTGGAGGAAAATTTGCCATTGCTGTTTCCAGTATAAAGATCGTCTCAGGAGGCGCCCTCAAGCCGGTGTTCCGCTGCTGTAATGGGCATAGTTACACCCACTTCTTACCCAGCTCTCCCCATCCCGCGCAGAATGGGGGAAACGTCTATCTACAGAACATTTCGACAAGACCGTCTTTCTTGTTTGATGCCCATCCGACCTCCGTGCTAGCATCCATAGCTCTTGGAGGCTTGTGGGATTTGCGGTTGCGAAATCCTCTCCTCCTGTTAACGCCTTCCATGAAGCATGAGGTTGGCAGATTCGGTAGCAGCGCGATGGCGACGTCCCGCACGGCACATATGGTGTCTCCCCGTATTCCATTTCGCGCCGAGCCCCATCGCAATCATTTACGTCTGTCTCCCAGGCGAGCCCATTTTTTTGAGGAGTATTCCTATGAAGTCTTATCAGGGAAGTGAGATCCGCAACGTAGCTGTAGCCGGGCATGCGCATAGCGGCAAAACTACTTTAGTTTCCGCGTTACTGCATGCCGCCAAAATGACTCCCAAGCTTGGTCGCGTCGAGGATGGCAGCGCTGTCACGGCGTATGACGACGAAGAAGTTTCGCGCCGGACAACGATGCAGAACGCGGTCGCCTTCGCTGAATGGAACGGCGTCAAAGTAAATTTCGTAGACACGCCCGGCTTTCACATGTTCGTGCATGAGGCCAAATCTGCCATGCTTCCCGTCGAAGCAGCACTCGTCGTCGTCAACACGCCCTGCGGCGTCGAAGCCATGACGGACCGCGTCTGGAAGTATGCGGACGAATTCAACCTGCCGCGCGTCGTCGTGCTCAATCAGATGGATCATTCCCGAGCCGCAGCCGCCGTCGAGCCCACGTTAGAGGTGCTCCGTGCACGCTTCGGGCGCACTTTGATACCGGTACAGTTACCTATTGCCAATGGCAAGGGCTTCGAAGGCATCGTAGACCTGGTCACCATGGAAGCCTTCTATTACACGCCCAACGGCGATGGGCAAGGCAGAATCGGAGAAGTTCCGGCTCACATGCAAGCCGCCGTCAAGACCGCGCACGAAACACTGGTTGAGTTGGTGGCCGAAGGCAAAGATGAGCTGATGGAAGAGTTCTTCGCCGAGGGTACAATCGCCGAGCAGCACCTGATCACCGCGCTTCACGAAGCCATCCGCGAGGATCGTGTCTTCCCTGTTCTCTTTGCCAGCGGCCTCGCCAACATCGCCACAGATCACCTGCTCGACTTTCTCAAGGTTTACGCGCCCGCGCCCATCGAACGAGCCCCGGTCGCCGCGCGCGCCGTCCTGCAGGCAGTTTCCGCCAATGGACACGCGGCCAATGGTGCGGCTACGAATGTCCCGGTTGTGACCGGCGATGGCTCGCAAGAAATCGTCATGCGCAAAGTCGACGACAAGGAGCCTGTCTCGCTCTACGTCTACAAGACCATGACCGACCCCTTCGCGGGGCGCATTACCTTCTTCAAGGTCTTTTCAGGAATGGTAAAGAACGACGCCACGATTACAAATTACGCACGGCGCAGCATCGAAAAACTCGCCCATCTCTCCATCATGCAGGGCAACACTGCCGTGCCCGTCACCGAATTGCGGGCGGGCGATCTCGGCGCCGTCGCCAAGCTCAAGGACACCCTCACTGGCGACACGCTAGGCGATAAGGGCCATGAAATCTTCTTCGACCCCGTCGCCCTACCCGAAGCTGCGATGACCTACGCCATCGAGCCGAAGACACGCGCCGACGAAGACAAGCTCGCGCCCGCGGTTCACAAACTGATGGAGGAAGATCTTCTCCTGCGCTTCTTCCGCGATCCGCAAACGAATGAATTCCTGATCGCCGGCGCGGGCCAGCCGCACATCGAGGCCATCGTCTCCAAGCTGCGCCGCCGTTATCACACCGAGGTCACGCTCAAAGCACCAAAGGTTCCGTATCGCGAGACCATCCGAGGACGCGCCGACGCCCATGGCCGCCACAAAAAACAGACCGGAGGCCATGGCCAATTCGGCGATTGCAAGATTCGCATTGAGCCGCTCGAGCGCGGCGCCGGGTTTGAGTTCATCAACGATATCTTCGGCGGAGCCATCCCGCGCAACTTCATCCCAGCCGTGGAAAAGGGAATTCAAGAGTCGGCAGCGCGCGGATACCTTGCTGGCTATCCGGTCGTCGACTTCCGTGTCACGCTCTACGACGGCAGCTATCACGATGTCGATTCCAATGAGTTGTCGTTCAAAATGGCCGGACGCCTTGCCTTCAGAAAATGCATGGAGCAGGCCAAACCAGCGCTTCTCGAGCCCGTCATGCGTGTCGAGATCGAAGCGCCCGAGGAGTTCGCCGGCGCACTCATGGGGGATCTCAACCAGCGCCGGGGACGCGTGCAGGGCATGGAGAGTCGCGGGGCAACCACGGTAATCCGCGCGGAGGTTCCGATGGCGGAAATGCTCAGCTATGGTCTAAGCCTCACCGCCATAACCCAGGGCCGCGGGAGCTTTCATATGGAGATGGATCACTACGATATCGTGCCCCAGCCTATAGCCGAAAAGATTCTGGCGAATGCCAAACGTCCGCAACACGAAGACGAGGAAGAGTAACGCGCAGACCCACGGCTGCTAGCCGTTCCCGCGCAGCCGGCTCTGATCAATCAGACCTATTTCCTTGCTTGGGAGACGTAAACCGGGACCAGTATTCCCACCGACCCCGCAGGAACTGCCAGACATAACCGCCAGCGGCCGCATGTTCGTTGGCAAAAACATACTGAATACGGTCCCATGCCGTTCTTGGGAAATCGACGAACGAACCTGCAGATTGCCCCCGTACCGGTTCAGAATCGACCGGGTGACCCATAGCCCCAAGCCCGTGCCACGTTGACCCTTAGTTGTAAAGAACGGCTCGCCCAGGCGCTTGCGCGCTTCAGGCGTGATGCCCGACCCGTTGTCGGCCACACAAAATCGTAACCCTCGCACTCCCAGGTCAGACCACTTGCGCGCGTCACGGATTCTCAGCACCACCGTGCCATTCGTCTCCGTAGCCTCAATTGCATTGACGATCAGGTTCGACAATACCTGCCGCATCTCTCCAGGAAAAACGGTCACGGTTTGCAACGATTCATACTGCCGAACCATATGTAAATTCTTATCTGCGATCTTCCGCCCGTAAAGCACCAGCACTTCCTCGATCAGCTCGGCCAACTGCAGGCGTACCGGCGCGCTCGTCTCGCGAGAATAGGTCAGAGTCTGCTTACTGATCTGGACCACACGGTTCAACTCTCGCTGCGCCATCCTCAAATACTCCGCGGACTTATCCGGCGAACGGTCGATCTCCATCAGGTACAGCAGATTCATAATCGACTCTAGGGGATTGTTGATTTCGTGCGCAATCGCCGCCGCCAACCGCCCCAGCGTGAGGAGTTTCTGGTTTTCACGCAGCACTTCCGCGGCTCGTTCCAACTCCACCTGCGCACGGGCATGCTTGTCGCGGTCGCGATGTTCGCGCAATATGCGCTCGATAATTGTGGGCAACCGTTTCAATTCCGTGAGCCGTACGTAATCGGATACGCCACCCCGAAGCGCTCGCATGGTTTCCGATTCCTCGTCATCCTTTCCGATTAGTACCAAGGGAACGCGTCTTGCCGCATTGCACATATGTTCCAGAATCTCTGCTATTGCCAACCCCGGCAGTCCCGTGGTCGCCGCCAATATCAGATCGACTGGGAGGGAAGGCAGTCTGGATAAAAACTCCTCTCGGGTCCCTACCGTTTCGAGGATCACTGTCAATCCTGTCCACCGCATTCCTTCGCGCACAGCATGCGCCGAGGCTAGATCTTTCTCCAGAAGCAACACCTTGGCTACGGATGCCGCCATACCTGCCGGAATGGGGAATTGGCTCATTGCTTGGCGTTTGTTTCGGTTTTGCATCTTGCGAAGAGGTTTCCCTTCATCGCATACGATGACCAGCTTTCACGGCCTGTTGCTTGTCATTGGCAATCCGTTTGCTCGGAGCTGTCGTCGCGTCAAAATGTCCGGCTGGCGTTGTCTTGTATCTGGCTTAAATAAAATGGTTTAAGCGTGCTCCAGGCCAGCCGCTCAGGTCCGGCTTTGAGTTTGTATCGGGTGATCTCAACACATTGATTGGAGGAAATCTTTGGCAACCGTTGCACTTCGTGAAACTCTAATGAGTTAAACGAATGGGAATTCCTCTAAGCGAATGAATGATCGGAAAATTACGCTGCTCGAACTTGTCTTTGCTGGACTTGTTGCAAGTGTGCTCTCCACCTCTGCGCTGGCCCAGGCTAATCCGAACAACTCAGCTCAGAATCCCTATGCAGGCAGCGTGCAGGCGGTGGCCGCTACGCCCGGCGTCAAAGCGCTCTCGCTGGATGATGCCATTCGCCTCGGCATCGAAAATAATCTTGCTCTGACGCTCGCACACCTGAACGAAAAGTCGGCTGAAGCCCAGAAACTGCAGCTCGCCAACGCGCTACTGCCCAATATCTCCCTGCATGGTGAGACTGGCCTGCACCAGCTGAATCTCCGTGCAGCCGGTTTCAGCACCAAGGTCCTGGAACAGTTCGCTCCGGCCCTCGGGTATCCTCCCAGTGCCGTCGTCAACTTTCCCTACATCGTCAAGGTGGATTCGACCATCGGTCAGGTCAACCTCTCGCAAGCCCTCTTCACCTGGTCTGGATGGGACGTTTGGAAAGCGGCCAAGGCGAATGAGAGAGCTGCCTACTACAATACCCAGTCTTCGCGCGGGCTGGTTGTGCTGAATGTGGGGACGGCGTATCTGCAAGCACTGGCCGCCTCATCAGAGGTCGATTACGCGGAGGCCTTGCTCAAGACCGATGCAACGCTGCTCTACCAGGCGCAGGAAGCACACAAGGCCGGAACAGCTGCGAATCTCGATGAATTGCGCGCCCGTGTGCAATACCAGACCCAGCAGCTATCACTCATTCGGGCACAAAACAATTTCACCAAGGCCAAGATTGCGCTCAACCGGCAAATTGGCCTCGTTCCCGGGCAGGAAATTCAGCTCACCGACGCCACGCCTTACGCCGACCTTGCTGCCCTGACTATCGAAGACGCCAAGCGCGAGGCCTTTGCCAGTCGCCAGGATTACCAGCAGCTCAGACAACAGATACTCGCGGCCAGGCTCGAGCGCCAGGCCGTAAGACATGAGCGCTTCCCCAGTCTCTCCTTCAATGGCAACTACGCAGTCACCGGCGTCTCCGGCGAGATCTATCACGGGACCTTCGGCGCCACCGGAACCCTATCGGTGCCAATTTTTCAAGAAGCGAAGTTTCGGGGCGACCGCGATGTAGCCGTCGCTCAGGTCAACGAGCTTCACTCGCAATTCAACGACCTCTCCCACAAGATCGAACAACAGCTGCGCGACAGCCTGCTCGATCTTCAGTCAGCCTCCGAACTCGTGCGGGTCTCGCGCAGCAACGTCGAACTGGCCACTAAGACCCTGGAGCAGACCACCGATCGGTTTCAGGCCGGAGTCGACGACAACCTGCCCGTAGTCCAAGCACAATCCACGCTCGCCCAGGCACAGGACCAGTATGTTCGCAGCGTCTTTCAGTTCAATCAGGCCAAGCTCGGACTCGCCCGCAACCTGGGTATCGTCGATACTCAATACAAGAACTACATCCCCAGCGGGACAGCAACCCAGCAGCCTCACGGCGGCAAATAAAAACACAGTAAAGGAAGGATTCGTGACCGTTGCGACCGCGGACCAGGCTTTATATCAGATCGTGAGCGACACCTCCCTGGTCACCATTGACGACGTGCTGCAGACGATGCAGAGCATCGACCAGCTGCTGCCGGGTACAGACGGCCTCAAGTGGTTCAACCGTCTTTACATGATGGTCACGCAGCAGGTCGATCAGAAGCCTCCGGCAGGCGGATGGCGTGATCCGGCCTGGCTTACGCGCCTCGACGTTGTCTTCGCAGGCTTCTACTTCAGGGCGATTGCCGGATATCTCGACGATTCGGCATCCACGCCTAGTGCCTGGGGTGCGCTGCTGGAGGCGCGGTATCGAACGGGAATTGATCGCATTCAGTTCGCGCTGGCGGGCATGAATGCGCACATCAACCATGACCTCGCTCTTGTCCTACTCGATACCGATGCGGAGCTTAACCTTGTCCCCAACCTCAATAGCCCGGAGCATGCCGATTATGAAGCGGTCAACGGCCTGCTGCAGACGGTGATGCCGGCTGCGCTCCGGGTACTGGCGACCGGCATTCTGGGAGAGCTAGCCGAGGACACGGGAAAAATCGGCCGCATTCTCGCCTTCTGGGATATTTGCCGCGCGAGGGATCTTGCATGGGGGTTCGCCGATCACCTTCGCGGTCTGGACGGCCTGACTCGGCAGATTGCACTCGACAGCCAAGACCAGATTACCGGGGCTCTGGGCAGGGCAATTCTCCTGTTCGGCTGAAACCTTGCGTCTCACTTTGGAGGGTTCATGTCCCTACCCCACCCTTCGGGCTTTGAAAGCGTGTGATTCGGTGGGATTTGCAATCCTTAACGTTGACAAGTGCGTGAAACTATTGCCCTTATTTCACTTGCTCTGATTCTAAGGGCTTAATTTGGTAGATCGCCCTGTTTTTACGGCAGTGGCACGTTCGGCAGATGATTCATCATATTGCACTTATCCAACCGTCCCAGATTCTAAAGAGGTTACGGTGTAACTAACTGAAAAGCCCGGCTGCGCCTTGGCAGACGGGCTTTTTATCTCCAGTTTCTATTATGGTTGGTTGAGGATAATTACCAGCCCTATTGTTCCGAGACCTTACTTTTGGAATGAGCTTATGTAATCCGCTCGCAACCATTTGCGACCGGGTCGAGGCGGAAGTAGATTTAAGCCATTACGAGCTTGGTCGTTGCTGTGGCGGGTCACTTGCCATCCGGCAGGTGTCGTTGACAAACTGGGCCCAAGGCCTCAAAGTATCTTCACCTTTGGGGAGAGGAAACTGGGCCCTCGTGTGCCTCTCCAGACGTCCGAAGTCAAGGAGAGAGCGATGACAGCTGAAAAGCAGGAACTCCCCCCCTTCTCGTATGTCGAGGTTACTGAACAGAAGCGGCTGAATGCGGCCCGTGAGCAGGGCATTCCCTGGAAGAAATGGGGGCCATACCTCAGTGAGCGGCAGTGGGGCACCGTCCGCGAGGACTACAGCACCGATGGCAACGCCTGGGGCCACTTCTCTCACGACCAGTCCCGATCTCGGGCTTACCGCTGGGGCGAAGATGGCCTAGCCGGGATCTCGGACGACAAGCAGCAGCTCTGCTTTGCGCTGGCGCTGTGGAACGGCCGCGACCCCATCCTCAAAGAGCGCTTGTTTGGCCTGACAAACAATGAGGGCAACCACGGCGAAGACGTCAAGGAATACTACTTCTATCTCGACAGTACTCCCACCCACTCGTACATGAAGTACCTGTACAAATACCCACAGGTTGAATTTCCCTATCTCGACCTGGTCGAAACCAACGGACGGCGTTCGCGGGAAGAGATGGAATACGAACTACTTGACACTGGTATTTTCGATCAGGACCGATATTTCGATGTCTTTGTGGAATATGCCAAGAACAATCCTGAAGACATGCTGATCCGCATCACGGTCCACAATCGAGGCCCGGAAACGGCCCAGCTCCATCTTCTACCAGCCCTGTGGTTTCGGAACACGTGGTCCTGGGGCGACGACGAACCGAAGCCTGTGCTGGGTCAGATCGAAGAGAATAAGATCCACGCTTCTCACCCGGAGCTCGGTGAATACGTGTTGCAGTGCGATGGCGCGGCGGAGCTACTCTTCACCGAGAACGAATCCAATGCCGGCCGCCTTTGGGGACAGCCCAATTCCTCACCTTACGTCAAGGACGCCTTTCACGAATACGTAATCTCCGGCGTGAAGGATGCTGTCAACCCGTCGAAGACGGGAACCAAGGCCGCAGTCCATTACGTGCTGGTAGTTCCAGCTGGAGGAAGCAAGGTTGTACGCTTGCGGTTGGGCGCGAAGGCAGCGGCCGATGCATTCGGTACGTTTGATCAGATCTTCGAGAGTCGTCTGGCGGATGCGGACGAGTTTTATGAGCACATTGCTCCGAATACGTTGAACGAAGATGAGCGTCGCATCCACCGGCAGTCGCTTGCCGGGATGATGTGGACCAAACAGTATTACTATTTCGATCTCGATCGATGGCTGAGCGAGCATGGCGCTCATCCCATGATGGGCTCTGGTAACGTAAAAGCTCGCAACGCTGACTGGTTCCACATGCTGAACAGCGATATCATCTCCATGCCCGACAAGTGGGAGTATCCCTGGTATGCGGCCTGGGACCTAGCCTTTCATACCGCCGCGCTCTCGCTGGTGGACTTCGATTTCGCCAAAGAGCAGCTTCTGCTGATGCTGAGAAACCTCTATTCCCACCCCAATGGGCAGATCCCCGCCTATGAGTGGAACTTCGGCGACGTGAACCCTCCCGTACACGCCTGGGCGGTCTTGTTTCTCTATGGAATTGAAACCGAGCTGGGCCGGGCCGACATGCGCTTTCTGGAACGCTCCTTCCAGGGACTGATGTTGAACTTCAACTGGTGGGTCAACCGCAAGGATCCGGAGGGGCGCAACGTCTTCGCGGGCGGCTTCCTTGGGCTCGACAACATCGGGGTTTTCGATCGCAGTGCGGACCTGCCGAATGGCGGGCATCTGGATCAGGCCGACGGCACCGCATGGATGGCGTTCTACTGCCTGTGCATGCTGGAGATGGCGCTCATTCTAACCGATTACGACGCGGTGTATGAGGAGGTGGCCTTCCGCTTCCTCGAACAATTCTGCTGGATCACCTATGCCATGGATCGGATTGGCGAGCACCACGACGAAATGTGGGATACGGCAGATGGGTTCTTCTATGATCTCCTCCATTTCCCGGATGGCCATGCCATGCGTTTGAAGACTCGCTCGCTGGTGGGGCTGCTGCCGCTATGTGCCGTAGCCATATTCGAGCCCGGTGTCTTCGCGCGTCATCCCCGCATTGCCGAACTGATGGCCTTGTTCAAAAAGCGCCATCCGGAGATGCTGAAGAAGATCGCCGGGGCAGATGAGACGTTTATTGGGTGCGGTGGGCGCAGGCTGGCCGCAGTCTGCAACAAGGAAAAGCTGCAACGCATTCTGGTTTATTTGCTCGACGAGAACGAGTTTCTCAGCCCTTACGGCATACGCTCTTTGTCGAAATATCACCTCGATCATCCCTTCGTGCTTCACCTTGACGGACAGGAATACAAAGTTCAGTACCTTCCCGCAGAGTCGGATAACGGCATGTTTGGCGGCAACTCCAACTGGCGTGGGCCGATATGGTTTCCGGTGAATGCGCTCATCATACGTAGCTTGCTGCATATGTATCCCTTCTACGGCGATGACTTCAAGGTCGAATGCCCGACTGGTTCAGGAAATTACCTGACGTTATTTGAAGTGGCGAGGGAGATTGGCAGCCGGTTGACGAGCATCTTTCTCCGCGATGCCAACGGTCGACGCCCGGTCTATGGAGGGACGAAAAAATTCCAGGAGGATCCTCACTGGCGCGATTACATCCTGTTCTACGAATACTTCCATGGCGACAACGGCGCCGGATTGGGGGCCAGCCACCAGATGGGGTGGACCGGGCTTGTCGCTCGCGAGCTTGATCTGTTCGCGCGGCTGAGCCCGGACGCCATGATGCAGGCCCCCAAACAAGTGTTCGCCGAGCTAACTCGACAGCAAGTCGGAGGGCAATGAAGCAACACCGCGTTGACAGACGCGATTGGCTCGTTCGTTAGTTAACTGCGCTGGCTCAGACTCATCTGCTGCGGGGAAATTTTCCAGCCGAGCAGGGCGATAAGCAGGGTTGCCAGCAGGACGGATGCGATGAGGGCTACGCAGGCCGACCATTTTCCTACTTCCCACAGGTAGCTGGGGAGGACTCCGCCGGCGGTTCCACCGAGGTAGTAGGAGCAGATGTAGAGTCCAGCGGCGGAGGCTCGGGTGCCTGCCGGTGCGGCGAGGCGCAGGAAGCTGTTGGCCGTGGCCTGGGCGATGAAGACTCCGGTGCTGACGAGGCCGAGGCCGGCGAAAACCACGATCCATAATGAGTGACTGAGGGTGAGGAGCACTCCGGCGAGACAGGCACCGAGGGCGCAGACAATTCCGAGGCGCATGCCGACGCGGGTGACGAGGTATCCGCCGGCGGGGGTCACAACCAGACCAATAAGGTAGATGGTGAAGAGATAGCTGAGAGCCTCAGTCGACAGGTGAAACGGTGGATCGGCCAGATGGTAGGTGATGTAGGTAAAAGTGGCGACCAGCGTAAAGAGGAGTCCGAATCCGACCGCGAAGGTGGCGACCAGAGGCGGATTGCGAAAGTGGGCCAGCATGGACCGTAGCTGCAACCGGGCGGCGGGAGGCCGTCCTTGCAGCGGCATGGGGCGCGACTGGGGCGGCAGCCAGCGGCCAATCATCGCCGCGCCCAGCAGCAGGTAAACGGCGATCAGCACGAAGGACCAGCGCCAGTTGAAACGCTCGGCGACGAGGCCGGCAGTGATTCTGCCGAGGAAGCCACCCAACGCGGTACCGCTGACGTAGATGCTCATGACAAGGGGGACCGCGTAGTGGTCCCATTCCTCGCCGATGTAGGTGATGGTGATGGCGAAGATTCCGGGCAGAAGGATGCCCTGCAAGAATCGCCACGCGATGAGCGTGTGTAGGCCAGACGAAGTCGCCGCGAGCAGCGTAGGCACCGACAGAGCAAGAATGGCGGTGACGATCACGCGCTTGCGGTTGAGGCGCTCGGCGAGGCTTCCGAGGATGGGCGCGGAAATGGCGACTCCGAGGGTGGCGGCGCTCACGGTGAGTCCCACGACGGATTTGGGTGCGTGAAAGATGCGCGTGAGGAGCGGCAGCAAGGGCTGAGTGACGTAGAGATTAAGAAAGGCTACGACTCCGCAGAGACAGACGGCGGCGACACTCGAAGGCGACCCGAGACCAGCGCGGTCGGGCGGCGGCAGCTGCTCTTCTATTAGCTCGATGGCCGGGTTTGCGGCGGCGAGCGGCGTGTCGAGCTGTGTTTCTGGCCATGTTTCTGGAAGTGCGGGGTCCACGCTCCAGACTACGGTATAAACAAGTAAGGCATGCCCGAACCTCCCCCAAGTAAGGCTACAGCCGCGTTTCTCTCCAGCGATTTCCGGCGCTATCAACTAGCGCGGGTGATGGCCATTGTTGGAGCTGAAGCTCAATCGCTTGCCGTGGCGTGGCAGGTTTACCAGATCACCCATCGGGCCATCGATCTGGGCTACACCGGGCTGGCGCTGTTTCTTCCTGGGCTGCTCTTCATTCTGCCGTCGGGACACGCAGCGGACCGCTTCGACCGCCGACACGTGATCATGATTTGCTATTCGCTGCAGTGCATCTGCACCATCACACTCTTCTTCTTCGCGTGGTACGGGCTGCATAGGGTCTGGCCCATCTATGCGGTGCTCTTTCTGGTTGGGACGGGGCGCTCTTTCAGCGGGCCGGCCAGCGCGGCGCTTATTCCGCATCTGGTGCCCACGGAACATTTTGTAAACGCGGTGACCTGGGGAGCAACGATTTTTCAGATCGCCAACATTACCGGACCGGCGCTGGGCGGCATCCTTTTCACCTTGCCGGTGCACGAGCGCATTGCCGGTGCACCCGCCGTCTATCTTTTCACCCTTTTCACGCTGATCTGGTTCGTCGCGCTGGTTGGCTCGCTCTCCGTACGGCCGGGGCGGATGGAGCACCGGGCCATCTCGAAGGAAGTGATTCTGGCGGGCTTCCACTATGTGGCACGGACACCAATCCTGCTGGGGTCGATTTCACTCGACCTGTTTGCGGTGCTGCTAGGAGGCGCAGTGTCGCTGATGCCGATCTTCGCCCAGGACATTCTGCACGCGGGTCCGCGCGGCCTGGGGTTGTTACGAGCGGCTCCCGCGATCGGCGCGTTGGTGGTTTCGTTCTCGCTGACCTGGTGGCCTATTCGCCGACGGGCGGGTCTGCTGATGTTTACTTGCGTGGGGATTTTCGGCGTGTCCACCATACTGTTCGGGCTCTCGAAAAGCCTGCCGCTTTCGCTGCTGGCGCTCTTTGTGGTTGGCGCATCGGATATGGTCAGCGTGGTGATTCGCTCGTCAATGCTACAACTGGGCACTCCGCCCGAAATGCGCGGCCGGGTAAGCGCCGTCAACTCACTGTTCCTTGGGGCGTCGAATGAGCTAGGAGAATTTGAGAGCGGGCTTACCGCACAGTGGTGGGGCGCGGTACCCGCCGTCGTCATCGGCGGCATAGGCTCGCTGGTCGTCACCGGCGCGTGGAGCATCCTCTTTCCCAGCCTGCGCAATGCTGACGAGCTGACACCCGAAGCGCTGCTGAATGTCGAGGTAGAAGAGGCGGCGCGGCAGGTGCGACAGCTGTGAGACGCATCTAGAAATAGAGAAAGGAAACATCGCCATGAAGAACTGGCAGGTCATTGGATTACTCACGCTGGTCGTGCTGCTGGCCGCGGGCGCGTATCTCGGATACGTTTTTCATGAACGCAATGAGCCGGGGGTGCAGCAGAAGGCCGAGGCTCCGCCGCGGCCGTTGACGGACGACGACGTGGTGCTGCCCCGCAAGCTCTACATCGCCGACCTGAAGTCGGCCAAGGACTTGATCGGCAAAACAGTATGGGTGCAGTCGGGCTACGCACTTGATTACTATCCCTATGCGGCGGGCCGGGTTGAATTCGCGCATCCGGTGGGTGTGCTGCCGAGCGTACAAGCGCTGCAGATCGAAAACATCATTACGGAGAAGGCTCCAGCGAATCTGGCTATGCGGATTCCGTTAGGTGACAAACAAGTCTTTGCGCTGTTCAAGATGCCGAATGATGTGAAGCAGTATGCGACGGCGATCGGTACTATCCAGGGCAGCGATTCGACGTACTACACCGACCAGATTTTCTACTATGACGATCCGCACCAGATGTACAAACACTGGCCGACCGATGTGTGGCAGGCAGTGGACCAGCATCAGCCAAAGCCGGGCATGAACGAACTGCAGGTAGCCATGGCGCTGGGCACGATCCAGCAGTCCGAGTCGTCGGATTATGGGAATCGCACGGTGACCTACGATGCGGGCGGCAAGAAGTGGGCGGTAAGCTTCGAGAAGGACAAGGCTACGAAGGTGACTCCGGAGTAAGGATATGGCATTGGTATTCACGACGTCGTATGTCGAAGATGCGAAGGCGATCTTTCATCAGTACAAGAGACTGGCGGAGGGCGCGATAGCGCAAGTGAGCGACGAGCAGCTGTGCGCTACGCTCGATCCAGAGATGAACTCCATTGCCGTGATCGTGAAGCACATGGCAGGAAACATGTGCTCGCGATGGACCGATTTCCTGACCACGGATGGTGAAAAGCCGAGCCGCAACCGCGACAGCGAGTTCGAAGAGCCGCCCGCGACGCGAACCGAGCTGATGGCGCTGTGGGACGACGGCTGGAGATGCCTCTTCACTGCGCTTGCGGGGCTGAGCGACGCAGACCTGGTGCGCACTATTACCATTCGTGGCGAGGCGCATTCAGTGATGCAAGCCATCAACCGGCAAGTGGCGCATTATCCCTATCACTGTGGGCAGATCATTTTCCTGGCGAAGCACCTGCAATCGGCGAACTGGAAATCGCTAAGTGTGCCCAGAAAACAATCCGCGGAGTTCAATCGGAGGGTTGTCGCGGGCGAAGCCAGCCAGCGGTAACTTCAGGACTGTAGGGTGAGCTGGTCAGTGCTGCCGCCAAAGATTCGCCGTCGCATGCAGGCCAGAGATCTCCGAGCTCGCGCCAATCGAGGAACGGGAGTCCGAACAGGAGCTTCGCCCGCGGCCTCGGCCTATCTGCGCCAATGCGCGCTTCAAGTGGAGCAGCTGCGGGTGCAGGTTTGCGGTGCAGACGCGCGGTTCAGCGATGGCGCTGAGACTTACGGTATCGGGCGCCAGAGCTGCGTTTTCATGGGTGTTTCGGCACGAACCTGCCAGCGGTAGCGGCAAGACTGCAAGGCGTCTTCGTAGGAGAGCGTATGCCGTCGGTCATATCTTTTGTCTTGTGCGAATTCGTATTGCGCGAATCTGACCACGCCTAAAGCCGGCCCAGTACCGGGTCGAGGCTTTCAGCCGATTGCGTGCTCTGTGCAGTAGATGGCTGCATGGAAAAATCACCTCGTACCGCTAGAATACGGTGCGCGGCTATGTCACGAGATCCGGAAATCGATTTCGTGAGGCTGCTTCCCGCTTTGGAAACGTCGGCAACAGCCGATTCCATTTAGGGATGCTGGGTTCTTGCCTGCCTCATCCGGTGTTGCGCAACCCGGCCGAAATGCCGTTGATGGTGCCGGCAATGGCGCGGTTCACCTCGTCGGTGTCTTCGCCGGCGCGTTTGCGGCGGAGCAGGTCCACCTGGATGAGGCTCATGGGATCGACATAGGGATTGCGCAGCCGGATGGAGCGCGCCAGCACCTGATTCTTCTCCAGCAGCTCGCGTTGGCCGGTGACGGCGAGTACGGCGCCCAAGGTCCGGTCGAACTCCGACTTCAGCTTGGAGAAAACACGCTCGCGCACGTCGACCTCGGGCACCAGAGAGGCATAAAGCGCCGCAATGCCCAGGTCGGCCTTGGCCAGCGCCATCTCGACATTGCGAATGAGATCGATGAACAGCGGGAACTCCGCCATCATGGACTGCAGCAGCGCCATGCCACCCGGCTGCTTTGCATACTCCTCGATTGCATAGCCCACGCCGAACCAGGCCGGGACCAGTTGCCGGCTCTGCGTCCAGCCAAAGACCCAGGGAATCGCGCGCAGGCTGGCGAAGCTTGCCTTTCCGCCACGCCGCGAGGGCCGCGAGCCAATCTTCGCATGTTCCAACTCGGCCACGGGGGTCGCGACCTCAAAGTAGTGCAGCACGTCGGGATCGTCGAGGATGTTGGCCCGATAGAAATCGAAGGCCGCAGCCGACAACTCATCGAAGGCCGCTTCCCACTCGGGCAGCAGCACGCCGGATTGATGTCCATGGGGATCGCGCGCATTGGGGCGGGCAAGAGCGTCGAGAGACGCGGCAATCATGAGCTCCAGATTGCGCTCGGCCAGCACGACATCGGAATACTTCCAGTTCAGTACTTCGCCCTGCTCGGTAATGCGAATCTGGCCATCGAAGGCGCCCACCGGCTGCGCGTAGATCGACCGGTGCGTAGGGCCGCCGCCGCGCCCAACGGTGCCTCCGCGGCCATGGAAGAGCCGCAGTTTGACGCCGCACTCGTGCGCGACCTCATGCAAGGCGCGATGCGCTCGGAAGATTTCCCATGTGCTGGTGAGCATGCCTCCGTCCTTGTTCGAATCGGAGTAGCCCAGCATCACTTCCTGCGTGTTGTCCCAGCTCTTGAGCAGCTTGCGATAATCGGGCGAGTTCCAAAGCTGGCGGCAAACGGCGGGAGCATTCTGGAGGTCTCCGATGGATTCGAAAAGCGGCACCGGCATCAGGCCTGGATCGCTTCCGTTTCCCGCAACCTGCACGCCGCCCAGCCGCGCCAGCCATACCACGGCCAGCACATCTTCAGCCGTCGAGGCTCCGCTGATCACATATTGGCGGATGGTCTCGGGACTGCATCCGGCTTTCACCTCAGCGACGGTGCGAAAGGTTTCGATTACATCGCGGCTCTCGGGGCTCAATGTTGCGGGAACACTGCTTGCGTTTTGCGAACACCAGGCCGACGTCTCTTCGAGCGCCCTTCGGTGCAGACGCGCATGCTGGCGAATGTCCAATGTGTGCAGGTGTAATCCAAATGTGCGCACCAGAAGGATGACCGGATCGACGAGGGTCTGGGCCAGCCGCAGTCCGTTGTTATCAGTGAGACTACGCCGCAGGATTTCAAGGTCGTTCTGGAACTCATCAGCCGAGCAGTAAGAGGGCAGCGCTGTCAGCGAAGCCTCCAGGCTTGCGCTATCGGTAGCCTGCTGACCGGCTGTGCGAAGCATGCGCGCATGCACGCAAACGAGATAGCGCCGGTAAAACTCGAACTGAAAGTGGCCGCCAAAAATATGCATGCCGCCAATTTGTAATTGATTTAGATACGAATCGAGCCGCGTGCGCAACTCTTCGCTCACCGGCAACTGCTGCGCCGAGGTGGTGAGTAGATCTATAAGGAGTTGCAGGCGGTGGTCGTAGTAGGAGAGCAGGCGCGCTTTTGCATCGCGAATCGCCTCTCTCGTAACTTCTGGTGTTACAAATGGATTGCCGTCGCGATCACCGCCGATCCAGGAGCCGAAGGCCAGCAGCAGCGGCAGCTCGGAAGTATCGACATCGAGGCCGTACTCGCTCTTTAACGCGGCAGCGACCTCCTGGTAGAGCCTGGGCAGCGTTTCGAAGATCGAGACGTCGTAGTAGTCGAGGCCCATCTTGATTTCGTCGGCAACCTTGGGACGGCTGCTGCGCACTTCGTCGGTCTGCCACAGCGCGGTGATCTCGGCTACCACCGCTTCTTCTAGCGCAGCCAGTTCTTCGTCGGAAACGGGAATGCGATCGAGGCGCTCGAGAAATTCTCCGATGCGACGACGTTTGGTCAGCACCGATCGGCGCGCAATCTCAGTGGGGTGTGCCGTGAAGACGGGAACGATGAATATCTGCCGCAGCCAATGCAGTGCCTCGTCCGCCGGGATACCTACGCGGCGCATGGCTCTGAGGGTTCCCTTTAAGGAACCGCGTTGGGCCACCGTATCTCCGCTGAGCTGCAGCGATAGGCGGCGGCGCTTGCGATGATTCGTCTCGGCCAGGTTGATGAGCTCGAAATAGAAGGCGAAGGCGCGGCTCAACTCGTAGGCCTGATCGACGGGCATGGTGTTTGCACCAAGCACGGCCTGCTGCAGCAGGTCTTCGGCCTCTTTCAGCGAACCTTCGGCTAGAGCCTCGCGGCGGCGGATCGCCGATAGCCGCAGCTCTTCCACCTTTTCAAAGAGAGCGTCGCCAGCCTGCTCACGCAGGACCTCACCCAGCAGCATGCCGAGCGAACGAACGTCGTGGCGCAGCGGCGCTTCTTTCAAGTCTCCCGTGCGCGCCTCAAGCTCGGCGAGGCGCTCGGCCCAGCTATCCGGTTTCCAGAGTGGTGGCATCACCATAGATTATGCAGGACTTGCTGTCCATGCACACGGGCCTTTGGCGCAAAAGCGGCTCCCGGACTAGATCGCTGGCTGTTCCTGGAGTTGCTCCATCAGTGTCTCCCACTCAGTAGTGAGAGTCGAGTGCTGCTCGCGCAGTTCGTCGAGTTCGCGGGAAACACGCGCAGTTTCTTCCGCGCTGACGAAGACGCCCAGAGACTGCTCGGCATTTGCGATCGAAGCTTCGACACGAGGAATCTCTTCTTCGACAAATTTGAGCCGGTTCTGCATCTGCTTCAGCTTGATGGGATTCACGCGGCGTGCGGGCTCTTTGGCGGCGGGCTCGGGAATGTGACCATTCGGAGTCGAGAGGACGGGAGCAGCCGGAGTTCCTGCGGCCGAGGTCGCGGCGGCGAGTGCTTCAGCTCCGCCCTCCTTGCGCCAGAGGTAATCCTCGTAATTGCCGGGATAGACGTTGACCTTGGTGGCTCCGACTTCGAAGACGCGGGTCGCGAGGTGGTCGATGAAGTAGCGGTCATGCGAGACGAAGATCACGGTACCGGTGAAGGCGTTGATGGCTTCGAGGAGGACATCCTTGGCGCGCAGGTCGAGGTGATTCGTAGGCTCGTCGAGGAGCAGGAAGTTGGCGGGGCTGACGAGGATTTTCGCCAGGGCGTAGCGATTGCGCTCTCCGCCCGACAGCACGCCGAGTGTCTTGAAGACGTCGTCGCCGGAGAAGAGAAAGCATCCGAGGAGGCTGCGCAACTCGGTTTCGGAGACGCGCGGCGCGGTGCTGCCGATATCGGACAGCATGCGGGCACCGGGATCGAGTACCTTGTATTGGTCCTGCGCGAAGTATTCGGCGAGAACGTTGTGGCCCAGCTTCAGCAGGCCGCTGGTGGGAGTGTCCTGTCCGGAGAGCAGGCGGATGAGGGTGGATTTGCCGGCTCCGTTGACACCCACCAGAGCGATACGGTCGCAGCGATCGATGGTGAAACTGACGTCATTCAATACCTGCTTGGGTCCGTAGCTCTTGAAAAGGCCGGAGACTTCGACGACAATGCGCCCCGAGGGAGGTGGCTGCGGGAAGGTGAAGTGAATGGCCTGCTCTTCCTGAGGAATTTCGATGCGCTCGATCTTGTCGAGTTCCTTGATGCGGCTCTGTACCTGCTTTGCTTTTGTCGCCTGATAGCGGAAGCGGTTGATGAAGGCTTCGAGTTGCTCAATGCGCTCGCGCTGGTTGCGATAGGCGGCTTCGATTTGCGCCCGGCGCTCGGCTTTCTGCTGAAGGTATTTTTCGTAGTTGCCGTGGTAGACGTGCAGGCCCTTGTTCCAGATCTCGATGATCTTGTCGACGGTCACGTCGAGGAAATAGCGGTCGTGGGAGATGAGGATGTATCCGTTGGGATAGGTGCGCAGGTAATCTTCAAGCCAGTTGCGGGTTTCGAGATCGAGGTGGTTGGTGGGCTCGTCGAGCAACAGCAGGCTGGGCTTTTGCAACAGCAGTTTGGCGAGCGCTATGCGCATCTGCCAGCCGCCGGAGAACTCCTCCGTGCGCCGCTTCCAATCGTCCTTGGAAAAGCCGAGGCCGCTGAGCACGGTCCCCACCTGCGCGTCCAATGCGTAACCGTCATGGGCACGAAATCTGGAATCTATGTGAGAGAAGCGGTCGGCGGCTGCTGTATAGGCGGCGCTTTCGGGGTCGAGTTCGGCAAGGGATACGGAAAGCGTCTCCAGTTCTTTCTCCAGGCTGAGCAGTTCATCGAAGACGGAGAGGCATTCTTCGAAAACGGTGCGCCCGGAGAGCGCCAGGCCGTCCTGAGGCAGATATCCAATGCTCATGCCACGGGTGCGCTGCACGTTGCCGTAGTCCAGGCCGTCGAGCCCGGCCAGAATCTTCATGAGCGTTGATTTACCCGTGCCGTTCGCGCCCACCAATGCCGTGCGCTCGTCGGGAGTGATCAGCCAATTGGCATTCTGGAAGAGGAGTTTCGGGCCAAATCGTTTGCCCACGTCGGAGAGTTGCAGCATTAGCCCTATTTTAGCGGGACGGGTGGATTGAGAGGTTGCGCTATCCCACCCTTTCGCAAACTACGCCCTTCGGCCCCCCTCAGGGCAGGCGTCGGATGGGGGCACCCCTGCGATTCCTGCCGCGAGTTCTATTGCCCGCCAGACGGAGCCGTGACGGTCAGGTTCTCTTTCGCGACGGTCTTTGTGGACTTGACTGGAGCGGACTTGATCACGCGCCTGGCGGCTGGCTTCGCTTCGGGTCGTTTCTGCGCCGGCGGCTTGCGGGCGATCTTCAGCTCTTCCCAGTCTTTCTCCGTCTGGTTGGCGTAGCCCTCGGCGAAGCGGACGATGGCATCGCAGAAATTTTCGCCATTGCCGATATAACCGGACAGGACGCAGGCATCGCCGGAGCGAGCGTGGCCACGCGCCAGCAATTCGCCGCACATCTCGGCATATTCGACCAGGCCATCCCCAGCCAGGTCTTCGATTTCAATGCTGCCCTTGTGATCGTTCAGCTGGCGGACCTCATACTGGCGGTTAGCTATTGTCGTCCAGCCCAGGAACGGGTCCGACTGGAACTGCATGGCGCGCTGCCCGTTCACGACACGCTGTCCCTGGTGAACCGTCAATGGATCCGCCCCGACGTAAGGCGCATAGGCCGATCCCGGCTGCTCCTTGATTTGCAGGAAGAGCGGATCGGTGGGCCCATTGCCCTCAAAGTAAACTACATAATCGCGCAGCCCCACGGAGCCCGTGCCCACCACCTTAAAGGCCACATCGAGGGGGTAATACTGCGCGAGGAAGTGCCGCCGTTCGGGTTGGAGGGTCTGGTTGTATTCGACGAGCGAGGTGAGAACGGCGCGGCGCTGGCCAGCGCTCAGCCGATACAGAAGCGGCTTCTGGTCTCTGAAGAGGCGCTTTTCAACGGGCGCCTTTGCCGGTCCTGTCAATTGATCAAGGCTGAGCAACGGCGTGCTGCGTTCGGCCTTCAGGAGCGCCTTCGACACCGGGCTGATGCGTTGCAATCGATGGACCTGATAACGGGCGATCTCGGTAATTGGCATGCGCCCAAAGGTGTCGATAAATTTCTTGTAACGATCGACAAATGCGAGAACTGCTCGCTCGCAGGCGGTTCTCTTTGCGCCTGTGGCGCGGCCAGCCAGCACCAGACTGGTCGAAAGCCGCTTCAGGTCCCACTCGAAGGGTGCGCGCACTGTTTCGTCGAAGTCGTTAATGTCGAAAACGAGCCGGCCGTCGGGAGCCGCGAATGCACCCAGGTTGCGCACGTGCGCGTCTCCGCAGATCTGGCTCACAATGCCGGTGTTGGGCAGGCTCCCGAGGTCCGCAGCCATGACCGGTACGGCTCCCCGGAAGTATCCAAACGGGGATTCAAGCATCCGCTCATACTTCAGCGTGACCAGCTGCGGCACACGGCCGCGCATCGACTCCTGGAGGAGGGCCACCGGCCCGCGACGGCGGCTTTCGGGCTTCCATTGTGAATGTTCCTGACGAGCAAGCTGTTTGCGGCGTGCACGTCCCAGGGCCCTGCGTTCTTGCGGAGTTGGAAAGTGTGTCATTTGATGCCGCGACGATACATCTTTCAGAGAGTGATTACAACTAGCTGCCCACCGCCTGGATCTGCTGCGTGATCGCAGTCAGAGTCGCGGCGTCGAGATCGGGCATCGCACCCGGTTGCGAGGCTACCCAGCCGCCCCAGCGATTCCCGGCCTCATTCATCTCTGCGAGCGAGGCGCGGTTGAGATAAGAGTGAATCAGCGCCGCGGTGAAAGCGTCTCCTGCGCCGACGGTGTCGGCCAGCTTGGCGGCAATCCCGTAATGCCGGTGGAAGGTATCCCGAGTCACCAGCAGGCTTCCATCAGCGCCCATGGTGATGGCAACCAATTGCAAAGGATACTTCTGAAGCAGCCAACGCGCCGCTTCGAGGAGACCGGCTTCGCCGGGAGCGGTAGGCGGCGGGATACCGAGCACCGTCAAGACCTCCGGCACCTCGACTTGGTTCAGTTTGAAGATAGTCGCAGAGACCAGCGACTGGACAATGATCTCCGCGCTGAAAAACGGCGGGCGCAGATTTATATCGAAGACACACAGGCACTCCGGGCGGGTTGCTGCCAAAAATTCTCGAATTGTCGCTCGCGACGCGACATTCCGCTGTGCCAGCGTGCCAAAGCAAACGGCGTCCGCAGCCGGAGCCAGCGCACGCCATTCCGGCGTCCATTCCAGAAAATCCCAGGCTGCCGGCTCATGGATCACGTAATGCGGTTCGCCGCCGCGAATCTCCACGCCTACTGTGCCCGTGGGGTTCTCCGCATCCGTCTGCAGCATTGAACTATCGGCCGGAAACGCGCGCAGAACGGCTCGCGCTTTTGTCCCCAGCGCATCGTCTCCGAGCCGGCTGGCGATCACGCCGCGATTTCCCAGTCGCGCAGACATCACGGTGAAATTCGCAGGCGCTCCGCCCAGCCTTTCTCCAGTCGGGAGCAGGTCCCACAGCAATTCCCCAAGGCCGACGACAACTTTCTGCATCTCGGCAACCGTCCAATCTGTGTCGTCAGCATAGTAAACCAACGCATCAGGCTTGAACTGCCTCTAATGCCTTTATGTTTAATGTCTGTTTTAATAGTGGGCTGTAGCCAGGGGGAGGAGTACACGCATGGCGGATACATCTGAGCCCATACTCCAGCCGCGCAGGAGGCGTTGGCGCCGGGTCCTGGTGTGGGTTGCTTCTATCCTGTTTCTACTCTTTGCCACGGCATTTACCATCATCTCGATCTATTTCCATCGTGCCGGGCCTATCCTCCGAGCCCGGGTCGTCGAGACGCTTTCCACGCGTTTCGACTCGCGCGTCGAACTTGCCAGCTTCAATGTCTCGGTGTTCCGAGGATTCGAAGTCAATGGCGGCGGCCTCAAGCTTTACCCCAACCACCTCAACACGAAAGAGCCGTGTTTTTCTGTTGATAAATTTTCGTTTCGGACCGGCTGGCGCGATCTTTTTCGCACGCCCATGCACGTCGGCCGGGTCCATATTTCGGGCCTGGTCATTAATCTGCCGCCCAAAGAGGAACGCGGCAATTTACCGAAACTCATTAATAAAGTTTCATTTCAGACCGGCTCGCGCGATCTCATGCCTACGCCGATGCACATGGGCAGGCTCCAGATGTTGTGTGCCGGGCTCAACCTGCCCAGGGTCGACAAGCCGGGCTACAGTCCGGGCAGAATCGAGATAATGGTTGACGAGCTGCTGATCGACCGTGCCACGCTCATCATCGGGACCGCCAAGCCGGGCAGACTTCCGCTGGTCTTCGACATCACCCAAGTGCGTATGAACTCTGTGGGCGTAAACCAGGCCATGCAGTTTCATGCGATCCTGATCAATCCCAAGCCGGTGGGAAAGATCGACTCTTCGGGCTACTTCGGCCCCTACAACACGGCAAGCCCTGGCGATACACCGGTTAGAGGGATCTACAGCTTCACGGACGCCGACCTGGGCACACTGAAAGGTATCGCAGGCATTCTTTCCTCGAAAGGTGTGTACGAGGGAGCACTTAATAACATTGTGGTCGACGGTGAAACCGATACGCCTGATTTCCGTCTCGACAGGACGGGACGGCCGGTGCCGCTTCATACCAAATTTCACGCGATCGTCGATGGCACCAACGGGGACACGCGTTTGCAACCGGTAGATGCGCAACTGGCGCACTCGCACATCCTGGCGGTTGGAGAGGTCGTCCGCGCGACCGACGTCCCAGGTCATAACATCACCCTCGACGTTAAGGTCGACTCCGCACGCATCGAAGACATGCTGAAACTCGCCGTCAAGACCGAACCCCCACTCATGACGGGCGCTTTGACGATGCATACCAAGCTCCATCTACCCGCCGGCAAGGACTCGGTCATCGAGAAGCTTCGCCTTGACGGTAATTTTCAGATCACAGGCGCGCATTTTACGGGTGACAAGGTGGCGGCAAAGATCGATGAGCTCAGTCTCGAAGGGCAGGGCAGGCCAACGGAGGTCAAGGAGGGAGTGCGCCCGAATGTCACCTCGGAGATGCAGGGGGACTTCATCCTCGCCGGGTCCAGGATCACCATCAGCGGTCTGAAATTCACTGTGCCCGGTGTACAGGTCGCCATGGATGGCGTCTACACGCTTGACGGCGAGCAATTTGACTTTCGCGGCGTCGCGCGCCTCGACGCAAGGGTTTCGCAGATGGTCACAGGCTGGAAATCTCTGGCGCTCAGCGTAGCCGACCCCCTTTTCTCGAAACATGGGGCCGGCACGGAACTACCCATCACTGTGACAGGAACGCGCTCCGACCCACAGATCGGCGTTGAGCTTCCGGGCGGTTTCAAGTTTAAGCACGCGATCGAGGAGGGACACAGTCCGTCTCATAAGCCGCCGGCGACCAGCCCGCAGTAGGTTTTAGCCCGGCGGACAGGGCGCCGATTTGCTGCGTTATACTTGATAAAAGAATGTCGAAACAAAGAACCTCCTCAGCCGCCGGATCTGGCGGCAATTTCGTCTCCGGTCAAGCTGATCCAGCCCGTTCCCCGCGCATCCGCTCGACTACCGTCCTCTGCGTGCGCCGCAACGGCAGCGTGGTTATGGCCGCCGACGGCCAGGTAACACTGGGCGAATCTGTCATCAAGCACTCGGCGCGGAAGATTCGTCGACTGTATCAGGACAAGATCCTCGCTGGCTTTGCCGGTTCCACCGCTGACGCGTTTTCGCTCTTCAGCCGCTTTGAGGGAAAACTGGAGCAGTATGCGGGCAACCTGGGCCGCTCCGCTGTCGAGCTGGCCAAGGACTGGCGCACCGACAAGATGCTGCGCAATCTTGAGGCTCTGCTCATCGTCTCCGACCCGACGCAGACCTTCCTCATTAGCGGTTCGGGTGACGTGATCGAGCCTGATGAAGGCATCGCCGCCATCGGTAGCGGCGGTTCTTACGCGCTGGCCTCGGCACGCGCCCTGATGGAAAATACCGACCTGTCGGCACGCGATATTGCTGAAAAGTCGCTGCGCATCGCCGGACAAATCTGCATTTACACGAACGACCAGATCACGATTGAAGAGCTGCACGCCTAAAAGCGACAGCTCACACGCCCGCCCGGAAGGAGCAGGCAGCATGGCTATTTATTTACCCGGAACCGCAGAAGATCAGGAACTCGCACTCGAGGAGTTAACTCCGCGCGAAATTGTTGCCGAGCTCGATAAGTATGTCGTTGGCCAGAATGCCGCCAAGCGCGCAGTGGCTATTGCGCTGCGCAATCGCATGCGCAGGCAGAAGCTTTCACCTGATCTGGCCGACGAGATCATGCCCAAGAACATCATCATGATCGGGCCCACCGGCGTAGGCAAGACGGAGATCGCGCGCCGCCTAGCGAAGCTGACCAACTCGCCCTTTTTGAAGGTCGAGGCGTCGAAGTTTACAGAGGTCGGCTATGTCGGCCGCGATGTCGAGTCGATGGTGCGCGATCTGGTCGAGATCGCGATCGACATGGTGCGCGAGGAGAAGCTCGAAGAGGTGGAAGACAAGGCCGAACTCAACGCCGAGGAACGGCTACTTGATTTGTTGCTGCCGCCTCCTACGCCCGCACCTGCTCCCGCTGCGCCGGCCAGCTCTGGACCGCATGTGGTTGAGGGCCACACGCTCAGCTTTCCCACGGCGAGCAACGAATCGCATCAACGCACGCGAGAAAAGCTGCGTCAGCAGTTCCGCGAAGGCAAGCTCGACGATCGGACGGTGGAGATTGATGTGCGCGAGCGCAACACACCGTCGTTCGAGATCATCTCCAACCAGGGTGTCGAGGAGATGGATATCAATCTGAAAGATATCCTGCCCAACATCTTCGGCCAGCGTACCAAGAAGCGCAAGATGAAGGTCGCCGAAGCCTTCGAGTATTTGGTGCAGGAAGAAGAGGGCCGTCTCGTCGATATGGATCAGGTGACGCGCATGGCCGTGGATCGCGTCGAAAACTCGGGCATCGTGTTTCTGGATGAAATCGACAAGATCGCCGGCCGCGAAGGCGGTCACGGACCCGATGTCTCGCGCGAAGGGGTGCAGCGCGACATTCTGCCTATCGTCGAGGGCACCACGGTTAATACACGCTACGGCATGGTGAGCACCGACTTCATTCTCTTCATTGCTGCCGGGGCCTTCCATGTTTCGAAGCCCAGCGATCTGATCCCCGAACTGCAAGGGCGCTTCCCGATCCGGGTCGAGTTGCACTCGCTCACCGTAGATGACTTCATCCGCATTCTCACCGAACCCAAGTCCTCGTTGACCAAGCAATCGATTGCGCTGCTTGAAACTGAAGGCCTAAAACTCGAGTTCACGCGCGAGGCTCTGGAAGAGATGGCGCAGTTTGCTTTCCGGGTGAACGAGACGACGGAGAACATCGGCGCGCGGCGTCTGCATACCATCATGGAGCGCGTGCTCGACGAGATCAGTTTCCTCGCGCCCGATCTAACCAAGGCGCAACCGCAGAGCGAAGGGAATGTGCTGCAGCTAGCCGCGGCTACCGACTTCGGAGCCACAGTACCGCTACCTATCAGCGAGCGTACGACAGCGAACGGCACGGAAAAAGTCGTGGTGATCGATCCTGAATACGTACGCCAGATGGTGGCGAATATTGTGAAGGATCAGGATCTGTCGAAGTACATTCTGTAGCGGCAAAAGGCTCGGAATGGAGGGTGGCCATGAAGAGACACGTGGCTTCGGCGATACTTCTGGGAACCGGCTATGTGATTGTGACGCTGGTGCTGGCGCTTCATGCCATGACAGCCAGCAGAAATATCCCGCCTCCGAACGCCCCACCCGTCCTGATCAATACCTGTCTGATTACGACGGATGTCAACAGGCTTTCGTCTTTCTATGCGCAAATCCTCGGAATTGAACCGTACAAAAGCGGCGACGATTACGTCGAATTTCGGACGAGGAGAGGAGTGCTGGCCTTGTTTGCGGCCAATGCGCAGGAGAAGTACATTCCCGGTTCGGCACGACCGGGAGAAAACCATAGCCTGATTCTTGAGTTTGAAGCAGACGACGTCGACCGCGAATATGCGCGGCTGCACGATGTAGTGAAGACATGGGTTAAAGAGCCGAGCACTCAGCCGTGGGGCACACGCTCGATCTATTTCCGCGATCCCGACGGCAATCTCGTTGATGTGTTCACAGTCGTGAAGAAGTCGCAGGTATCGCGCTAAAAGTTTTAGCACATGCCTACATTACATGCAGCGGCGCGCCCATTCGGTCCAGTTCTCCCCTTACTTTGGTCAAGCCGTACATGTAGCTCTCGAACTCCTCCGCGAGGCGTGCGAAGAAGGGCGCTTCGTTCTGGTATTCGAAGAGATTGAATTGCGAGACGATGTAATAGCTCTCTTTGCCCGTGCGCACCATCTCAAGAAAACTCGTATCGCTGGCGAAGCGCGACCGCTGCACCGCTTCCGGATACATGCCTGTCGAAAACAAGGCGTAATCGCCGATATGCTTGCGAACCTTGCGCTCCGCATCGAATGAGGGTGCAGTTCCATTCACAGGGTCGGCAGCAGCCAGCATCTGGCCCACTTCCTTGACTGGCTTGCCGTCCGCGTCGCGAATGCTATAGAGATTTTCGAAAACGCAGAACTCCGTGAGCAGGTCGGCCACGTACGAGGTGACTTCCACATCCTGAATCCCGAGATGCTCGGCATAGCAACGGGAAACTGTTTGATGAAAGAGCTGGCGAAGCGCATGTTCTTCGGGAATCATTTCCCCTCCTCGTGGGTTCAGGTTTCGTTCTCGTCGTACGCTCACCTTATTGAGTAAATCGTCGGCATGATGAGCACCTGCCTTTAACCTCTTTGTGACAAATCTACGGTTTTTGTTACAGCTGACAAGTCACCATCGGTGTTACACGCCAAATTTGTTAGCACTCCCAGCCCGACAGTGCGAAAGCCACTCCACGAGAATGCTGAAGATGAACAGGAATTGATTTCTCCACTTCTATTGCATTCCTATAGGGCATTGTGCGATAGTCCTATGGCAAAGCAATAGGAGTGTGCTATGGGCAACAAGGCAGACGTCTGGCAGGGCACGCTGGCCCTGATGGTTCTGAAAACGCTGGAAGCCATGGGGCCGCTCCACGGCTATGGCATTGCCCGCCGCATTGAGCAGACCAGCGGCGATCTGCTCTCTCTCAATTACGGAACTCTCTATCCGGCGCTCCTTAAGCTCGAACAGGAGGGGTACGTCCGGTCAAGCTGGGGTGCGTCCGAGAACAATCGCCGCGCCAAGTACTACGAACTGACCTCAGCCGGCCGGAAGCAGGTCAAGAAGGAAACGGCTGACTGGGAACAGACGACGGCCATTCTAGACCGGTTTCTCTCGCCTGCCGAGGAGGCCTGATGAGAAAGCTGCGGGCGCTGTGGCTCCGGCTGCGCGGTGTGTTTTGCTCGGAGCGCGCGAATAGGGATTTTGGGGCGGAATTGGAAAGTCACGTCGCGATGGACATCGAAGACGGCATGAGAGCGGGGCTGAGCCGCGAAGAAGCACGGCGGCGGGCGCTCATCAAACTGGGAGGCCTGGAGCAGGCGAAGATCGTCCATCGCGAAAGACGGGGACTACCGGTGCTTGAGGCAGTGGGGCGGGATGTTGCGTACGGCGCGCGGGTTCTCAGAAAGAATCCCGGATTCGCGATTGTCCCGATCCTCATCATCGCGATCGGAATTGGAGCGAACGCCGCGCTGTTTACTGTCGTGCGCTCTGTGCTGCTGCGGCCGCTGCCCTTCGCCGATCCGGACCGGCTAGTGGCGCTTTACGGACAGGACGACCTGAAAGACCCGAATTCGACGAACGTCGTGGCGGCCGGCGACTTCTACGAATGGCAGAAGGAGTCGCAAGGCTTCGAGCAGATGGCCATGTGGCGCTGGTCGGGCTATAACCTCTCGGGCGACAAAGACGAGCTGCCAGAATTTCTGAGCGCGGCGTACGGCTCGTGGAACATCTTTTTGACGCTCGGGGTGCAGCCGGCGCTGGGCCGCTCGTTCACAGTGGAAGACGACAGGGCAGGCGCGAACCGCACCGTTATGCTGAGCTGGAGTCTCTTCCGGCGACGATTTAATGGCGATCCGTCGATTGTGGGCAAGACCATCCGCCTGAATTCACAGCTGTACACAGTGATCGGCGTGTTGCCGAGGTGGTTCACTTATCCCCATCGCGTGGTTCAGCTTTGGGTTCCCTATCGGCTTGACGAAAGCCCGCAGAACGTTGATAGCCATTTCAATCACCTGGGCCATGTGATCGCTCGGCTCAAGCCGGGCGTGAGTATCGAGCAGGCGACGCAGCAGGTGAACGGTATCCAACACACGCTATTTCTTCGCTACAACAATTCGGGACCGGTTGTCCCGGGAGTGGCTGTGCAGTCACTGGTGAATGATGTGGTACACGATGTCAAGACCCCGCTTTACGTGCTGATGGCAGCAGTGGGATGTCTGCTGCTGATCGCTTGCCTGAATTTGTCGAACCTGTTGGTGGCGCGCGCGGCGGCGCGTAAAAAAGAGATTGCCATCCGCACGGCGCTGGGCAGCAGCCGCATGCGGCTGTGCCGCGAGCAACTCACCGAAAGTCTGCTGATCTGCATAACGGGCGGAGCACTCGGTCTGTTATTGGCGATGTGGGCCACTCGGTGGCTGACGACGCGATGGGTGAATATGCCACGCGCCGAAACTGTGCATCCTGACGGCGTGGTGGTAGGCTTCGCCATCGGCATCACGTTTCTCACCGGCATCCTGTCCGGACTGCTGCCTGCGATGTCGGCTACCGGACGGGGTGTACTGTCCGCGCTGCAGGACGCTTCGCGCACCATCGGGGGAAGCGCCTCACGCGCCTCGCTGCGCAAGACGCTACTGACGGCGGAGATTGCCTTGACGGTGATTCTGCTGGTTTGCGCCGGCCTTCTCTTCAAGAGCTTTCTGCGGCTTCGCTCCGAGGACCTGGGCTGCCGGACCGACAACGTACTGACCATGAAGTATTTTCTGCGCCGGCCGAAGTACGAAAAGCCGGAGCAAATTGTGGCCTTTTATGCCGGGCTGCTCGAGAAGGTGCGTGCCCTTCCGGGGGTTGAGGCAGCGGGATTGACGAATGTCGTGCCGGGCGACGGCCAGTATGGAGACACCGGAATATCGTTTCCGGAGCATCCTCCACTGGCGCCGGGCGTACACAAATTCGCCCTGTTCCGGACTGCAGACCCCGGTTACTTTGCGGCGATGGGGATTGCGTTGATCAGAGGGCGCGTCTTCACCGAGGACGAGCGGGGGATGACGAATGACAAGTATATCGTCATCAACCAGAAATTTGTACGCGAGTATTTTTCGAATGAAGACCCGATCGGGAAGCATGTGACGGCCCATTGGGACAGTGTCGAAGGCGATCGTTATGAAGTGATCGGCGTGGTCGGCGACACGCTTTACGCGCTGGACCGGCCAGTGAAATCGACGATGTGGTTTCCGATTCTGTCCGGAAATCCCGTGCAGGCCGTTGACACGGCGCTCGTCGTCCATTCGCGCAGCGATGTGACCGCGCTGGCGATTCCGATCCAAAAGCTGATCGCGCAGATGGATCCTGATCTGCCAGTGTCGAGGATTCTCACCATGGATCAGATCGTGGGTGAGTCGACGGCGAATTCGAGCTTCAGCGCGACGCTGGTGCTGGCTTTTGCAGGGCTCTCATTGTTGCTCGCTGCCGTCGGCCTCTACGGAGTGCTCTCTTATCTCGTGACACAAAGGACAACCGAAATCGGCATCCGCATCGCATTGGGCTCTGGCCGAAGCCAGTTGGTGCGACTGGTGATGCTCGACGGGCTGAGGCCTGCTTTTGTGGGGCTTGTAATGGGAATCGCGGGCAGCATCGGGGCAACACAGCTGATTCGATCCGTGCTCTATGCCACGCGTCCACTGGACCCGGCTGTATATGTGTCCGTGACTGTGACATTACTGCTGGCGGCTGCGGCTGCGTGCCTTTTGCCTGCGTGGCGCGCGACGCGGGTGGACCCGATCCAGGCGTTGCGGGCGGAGTGAGTTTTTGACGACGAAGGAATGGGATGCACAAACTTAGAGCGTTGTGGCTTCGACTAAGTGGCACCCGCCACTCGCAACAGGCTGAAGGAGAGCTCGCCGCCGAGCTCGAGAGCCATCTCGCCATGCATATCGAGGACGGCGTGCGCTCCGGCCTGAGCGAAGAAGAAGCGCGCCGACAGGCGATGATCAAACTGGGCGGCCTCGAACAAACCAAGGCGGCGTATCGCGAACGGCGCGGACTGCCCTTTCTTGAGACATTGGCTCAGGATGTCCGGTACGGGCTGCGGGTGTTGGCCAAGTCACCCGGATTCGTCTGTGTAAGTGTGGCGACCCTCGCGCTCGGCATCGGCGCAAACACGGCAATCTTCTCAGTGGTTAAGGCGGTACTACTTGCTCCGCTGCCGTACCAGGACGCGAGCCGGATTGTGGCGGTGTGGACGGCGAGTCCCGCGCGCGGTGGTAAGCCACTGGCCAGCACGGCCGGCGATTTCGCCATCTGGAAACAGAAGAGTGGCGTCTTCGAAGACCTGGCTCCGTCGTATGACGACGAAGTAACGCTGACCGGCCAGGGCGCGCCGCAATTTCTGATCGGCTATGCGGTATCGGCGAATTATCTCGGGATACTCGGTGTAACGCCGCAGATGGGCCGCCTATTTACCGAACAGGAAGATAGGCCGGGAGGTCCGAAGGTAGCACTCATCAGTGATCATCTTTGGCGCACAATATTTCACTCCGATCCCGACATCGTGGGCAAAGCGATCGCACTGGAGGGGATACCGCACACCGTGCTTGGAGTGATGCCGCGCGGCTTCGCCTATCCGCCCACGGTCGAGATCTGGAGGCCGGCGGCGATGGCTCCCAAGGATTTCGACGATTTCAATGAGCCGTATGTGCGGATTCTCGGGCGGCTGAAGCCAGGAGTGAGCGTCGAGGCTGCGCAGAAGGCTATGAATGCACTTGAGGCGCAGGTGATGGCGGCGCATCCGGGCACGGATGATGGTAACCATGTGATGATCGTGCCTTTGCGCGAGCAACTTGATGGCGATGTTCGCAATCCGTTGCTGATTCTTATGGGCGCAGTTGGTCTGGTGCTGCTGATTGCATGCGCCAACACCGCTGGACTTGCTCTGGCACGAAATGCCGAGCGCCAGAAAGAGGTTGCGCTGCGGCTGGCGTTGGGCGCGACGCGGCTGCGGTTGCTGCGTCAGTTTGTAACTGAGAGCCTGCTGCTGGCAGTGATCGGCGGAGCGGCAGGCATTCTGCTGGCGCTAGCCGGGACGCGTCTGCTCGTCGCGATTTTCCCGAACGACGTTGCGAATCGGCAAATTCCCAAAGTGACTACCATTCCCATCGATCACGGAGTCCTTCTGTTCGGGTTTGCGATTACCATGCTGACGGGATTCATCTTCGGGGTTGTTCCTGCGCTCAAAGCGACACGGGCTGAAGCAAGTGATGCAATGAAAGAGTCGTCGCGTGGGAGCACGGCGAGCCGCAGGTCGAATCGGTCACGCAGCACGATTGTGGTGATTGAAGTAGCGCTGTCGCTGGTTCTACTAACGGCGGCGGGCCTGGTGGCTGCGAGTTTCGAGCGCGTGGTTCACGCCAACCTGGGCTTCCAGCCGGATCACCTTCTCTCCATCCAGATCTTTACTCCGCTCAACAGGTATCCGCTCAAAGATCGAGAGAAAACGCGCGCCCTGGTTGACGAAGTCGTGAGAAGGATGAATGTGCTGCCCGGAGTAAAAAGCGCAGCGGCGACAAACTTTTTGCCGCTTGCCGGTTTCTGGGCCACGACCGGTTTTCTACTTCCCGGGCAGGCGCAGCTGACGAAGGGGCAGGCCCCGGAGGCCGACAATCGCGCAATGACTCCCAATTATCTGCGCACGATGGGCATTCCTCTGATTCGAGGGCGCGCCTTCACCGATGCGGATCGCGCCGGCGGCGCACAGGTGGCGATCGTGAACCAGACCTTCGCGCGCCACTATTTCAAAACTGGAGATCCCGTCGGTCGGGCTCTCAATCTGGGCACGGGTGACAAACCGGACTTGTGGCAGATTGTAGGCGTCGTTGGAGACGTGAAGGCTTTCGGCCAGGATCAGCCGACGCATGACGACATCTACCGGCCTTTCGACCAGGATCCATTCCCGATCATCGCATTTACGCTGCGCACGGAGACCGATCCGGCGGCAATGGTGAAGGCTGCCGAAGAGGCGCTGTGGAGTATTGATCCTGATCTGCCGGTCTTCCGCGCGATTCCGATGGATTCGCTCGCCTCGCAGACGGTGTCCCTGCGGCGCGCGAGTTCGGCGCTCTTTTCCGGCTTCGCAGTGTTGGCCCTGGCCCTCGCATGCATCGGCATTTATGGCGTGATGAGTTATACGGTCGCGCAGCGGACGCAAGAAATCGGCGTGCGCCTGGCGCTGGGAGCGCAGCGCGCGGACGTGTTGCGGATGGTCACAGCTCTGGGACTCCGGCTGACACTGATCGGCGTTGCGATCGGGTTAGCAGGGGCGTTTGCGTCCACACGACTGCTGGCCAGCCTGCTTTACGAGGTCAGCGCGATCAACCCGTTGATTTTTTCTCTCGCAGTGATCGTTCTGATGGCGGTGGCGACTTTTGCCGCATATTTACCTGCACAGCGAGCCGCTTCCATCGATCCCATGCGGGCGCTGCGGACGGAGTGAATTTGACGACGAAGGGGATAGGATGCGCAAACTGAGGGCATTGTGGCTTCGACTAAGTGGCACCCGCCACTCGCAACAGGCTGAAGGAGAGCTCGCCGCCGAGCTCGAGAGCCATCTCGCCATGCACATCGAGGACGGCGTGCGCGCCGGCCTGAGCGAAGAAGAAGCGCGCCGACAGGCGATGATCAAACTGGGCGGCCTCGAACAAACCAAGGCGGCGTATCGCGAACGGCGCGGACTGCCCTTTCTTGAAACGCTGGCCCAGGATGTGGTCTATGGTTTACGCGTTTTGCGAAAGAATCCCGGGTTTGCGCTCATCACCATCCTGACCCTCGCGCTGGGGATCGGCGCCAACACTGCCCTTTTCTCTATCGTGAATGGAGTGCTTCTTAACCCGCTGCCTTATCCGAAGCCCAGCGAATTGGTCACGGTACATGCCAGTAAGCCGAATTTCGATACCGGATCGGTTTCCTATCCCAACTTCCGCGATTGGCAGAGAGACAATCATACGCTCGCCGCACTCGCTATCCATCGCATCTATAGCTTCGTTCTGACGGGAACGGGCGACGCGGAAAGCATTCCTTCGCAGTTTGTCTCCTCTGACTTTTTCCCCATGCTTGGTGTCAGGCCGGTATTGGGACGGCTTCTTGCACCAGGTGAAGACGAAATCGGTGGCAACTCGGTGGTTTTGGTCAGCGCCGGCTTTTGGGCGCGCAAATTCGGGTCAAAACCCGACGTTCTTGGAAAAACCCTTACGCTTGATGGCCGCAATTTCACCATCGTTGGCGTGCTTCCCGCGGATTTCCATCTGCTGATCGGCAATTTTCGCGCCAGCGAGATCTATGCGCCTATCGGGCAGTGGGAAAACACGGCGCTCAAGGATCGAGCAGCCGGGCTGGGCATTCATGGAATCGCCCGTCTCAAGCCGGGCGTGACCATGGAGCAGGCGCAGGCGGATATGAACAATGTTTCCGATCGCCTCGCAGCCGCCTTCCCGCAGGAGGATCACGGCATTCGCGCCAAGCTCGTGCCGTTTCGTCAATCGATGGTTGGCGAGGTTCAACCTATTCTGCTTGCGCTGCTCGCCGCCGTCGGCTTTGTCCTGCTCATCGCCTGCGTCAACGTGGCGAATCTGCTCCTGGCCCGCTCCAATGCGCGAGCGCTGGAGTTCGCGGTGCGGATGGCCTTGGGCGCAGGACGTATGCGCATTATTCGCCAATTGCTTACGGAAAGCACGCTGTTCGCCTTGGCCGGAGGCGCACTCGGCCTGCTGTTGGCCAGCTGGGGTACACGCGCCGCGCTCCAGCTGGTGCCCAGAACGCTGCCTCGCGCCTCGGAGATTCATCTCAGTGGGCCTGTCCTCGGCTTCACGCTCTTTCTCTCGCTCGCAGTTGGCATTCTTTTTGGTCTGCTCCCCGCACTCAGGATTTCCCACGGCCAATTGCAGGGGACACTCAAAGAAGGAGGTCGCGGCGGCAGCGGAGCGCGTCACCGTGCCCAAAGCGCCTTGGTGGTCTTTGAGATGGCTATGGCGCTCGTGTTGCTTACCGGCGCCGGCCTCATGATCCGCAGTCTGGTTGCTTTGTCGAGGGTCGACACTGGATTTCAACCGCACGGTGTCTTTACCTACACCCTGGCCGCTCCCCCGTCTCTGATAGGAGGAGGCCCCGATGCCGTGCGCGCCTATGTGCGGGAAGTGGATCGAAGAATTGCGCAAATTCCGGGCGTGCAGGCAATGTCTCTCATGTGGGGCGCGTTTCCCTTGAACTACGATGACGAAGGGCTCTTCTGGCTCGAAGGAGAGGCAAAACCCGCCAGCCAGAATGACATGCATTGGGCAATCAAGTACATCGTGGAACCAGGCTACCTCAAAGCCATGGGCATTCCGCTGCTCCGTGGACGATTCTTTACCAAGATAGACGACCAGCATGGGCCTCGCGCCGTAGTTGTCGACGATGTCTTTGCGCAGAAATTCTTCGGCGTTGGGGACCCTCTGGGCAAACACATTCATCTCGACGACTTCGACGACATGGCGACGATTGTGGGCGTCGTCGGGCACGTCAACCAATGGGGACTGGATAGCGACGCCACCTATCCGCTTCGTGCCGAGATCTACGAATCGTTCGCGCAATTGCCGCCGATGCAGGTAGCCCGCATTCCCAACGGCGTCGATGTTCTTATACGCTCGACCGGCAAAGCCCTGGCGCCGTTCAGGAGCACCCAGCAGGCGATGGTGCAGATGAGCCGCGAGGAGGTGGTTTATGATCCGCGGTCCATGGACGAGATCATCACCAACTCGCTCGCCGCGCGTCGATTCTCGATGATCCTGCTGGCCGTCTTTGCCGGTCTCGCGCTGCTGCTGGCCAGTATCGGCATGTACGGAGTCATCTCCTTCGTCGTCGGCCAGCGTACGCAGGAAATCGGCATCCGCATGGCGCTCGGCGCCGATCGCCGGAGCATCCTGCGCTGGGTGCTTGAGCAAGGTCTTCGCCTGGCCCTCTTCGGCGCGGGCGCGGGACTGATCGCCGCATTGGCGTTGACTCAGACCATGGCGCACTGGTCATTGATCTATGGCGTCCGCGCCTATGATCCCTGGACGATGGCTGGAGTGACTGCTCTGCTGATGGCCGTCGCGCTGATCGCATCGTATATTCCGGCTACTCGCGCCACGCGCATCGATCCTATGCGCGCCCTGCGCAACGAGTGAGAAAAAAACGGGTGCCCGCCCACACCAAAATGGGGGGCACCCGGTCAAGCAAAGGGTCAAATGCCTCTCTTACCGGTCACAAGCCCCTCCTACTGATGGTCCTCGGCATTTAGCTCGGCTGCGACCGGCGTCAAGGTGCCGAACAGGCCGTCCGCGTAGCCATTGATGCCCGCTGCGAAGAACAGACCTGGCCCGGCAGAAGGACTTGCCTGGTTGTTGCCCCGGTTGTCGAACTCGAGGCCCCACAGCCCCGAAATGACGATGGGACTGTCATCCGCATCGAGCAGGTTTCCAAGAAACCGCCCATCAACAATGTTGAACGCGGCAATCGTTCCGCCGAACCTGTTACCGATCAAGAGATCGTGGCTGAAGAATCCAAAGTCCTGGGGGGCCAGCGCCACACCCCAAGGCGCTTTCAGCGTTCCGGGCACATGCTGAAGGCGTTGCACGAGTCTGCCGTGGGATGTGAAGACGTCGACAAATCCACACTCTTCGCCGCAATCATCATCCGCGGCTGTTTTCTCGGGGTTCAGTTTGGCATACGTTACAACTACATTTGCTCCAACAGATTGAACATTGTAGGGCGCAAATCCGCGGGGCAGCGCATCGTCGTCGAATAGTTCTTCAGATAAATGGACCCGTTTATAGTTCGTGTCGAATTTCTCGATTCGATTCTGCGAGAAGTTGGCAGCCAGCAGAAAATGATTTCCGCCGTCCTCGATCCACGTAAGACCCGTGAAATCCGCTCCTTTTTCCGTAACTTCGTTGACCGCCAATTGGAGAGGAGTCGTAGCAGGATTCCAAGCGGAGATCGTGCCTTCCTGGGTGGCAAAAATGAAGGCGGCGGGAGTCGGCGCTTTGCCGGGCACGTTCTTGATCATGAAATCGCTGGTGCCATTGAAGATGATCCCGGTGGGCGACGACAGACCCTTGGCATTGGGAGCATTAGGAACCACAACCGGCGATGGTGGTGCAATGATTGCCCCGGTGCCGCTGTAGAGAGTAGAAGTGCCGGTTCCCGCGTTGTTCACCCACCAAGGACTGGAGGCGCTGCGGGCTAGTCCCCACGCGTTCTTGAGGTTCGGGTCCTGAACCGCTACAGGCTGTCCGTTGACGTTCGCGAGATCAGAAACCAGGTTGGTTTGCGTGTAATGTTGAGCGAATGTGGGAATGGGTACAAATGCCAAAGTGCATACTACGGCTACTGTCTTTAGCATTTTCAATCGGCTTCTCATTTTCGTGGAACTCCTCTTGAGGGGACTTCAGGTTTTAGCCGGAACCGCTTCCTGAGCGAGGAAGAAATTGAAGGGACAGAGGCGAGGCAAGCTCCGGCTATATTGCCGCGCGATAACGAAAATATGGGAAAGCAGCGACTACTGTTGTCAGGCAAATGTAAGAAGTTTGTCGCGGCGGGAGGGCACGTTGATGACATACACACCCGAGTTGACTTAGAGCTCTAAGTCGATGCATATAATTGAGTTCTTCACCGCAGGAGTGACTCGTGGAAATCAAAGGCTCTGATCATGTCCACTGGCCCGCGCTTCCCTGGCGGGAATGGGAAGCAACGGCATCGACACTGCATATGTGGACGCAGATCGTCGGCAAGACCCGCCTCGCACTGAGCCCGCTCCAGGCGCACTGGTGGAACGTTCCTCTTTATGTGACGGCACGCGGTCTCAGCACTGCGGCCATGCCGGTGCCGGACGGCGTGCTCGAGATAGAGTTCGATTTTGCGGATCATCAACTGCTATTCCGCATGAGTTCCGGAGCCCGGCTCTCCGTCCCGCTGCGGCCTCTATCGGTCGCCGACTTCTACCGTGAGTACCAAGACTGCCTGTCGCAACTCGGAGTATCGATCCATATCAATCCGGTTCCCGTCGAGATCAAAGACCCGATTCCGTTTGCCGACGACACGCAGCACGCCTCCTATGACGCGGAGTATGTGCAGCGCTTCTGGCGCGTCCTTATGCATGCGACTACCCTCTTGCAGCGTTTCTCGTCGGGCTTTCTGGGCAAGGTCAGTCCGGTGCATTTCTTCTGGGGCAGCTTCGATCTCGCGGTTACGCGCTTCTCCGGCCGTCGGGCATCGGAAAGGGAAGGTGCCGACGCGATCACACGCGAAGCTTATTCACACGAGGTCATCAGTGCTGGTTTCTGGCCAGGGAACGGCGGCTATGGCGAGGCGGCTTTCTATTGCTATGCCGCGCCGTCTCCGGCCGGTTTGGAACGCATGAAAATCAGACCCGATGCGGCCGGATGGGATGCGGCGTTGGGCGAGTTCATCCTGAAGTACGACGAGCTTCGGCGCGAGCCTTCTCCGGACGAAGCGCTGATGGAATTTCTCGACAGCACCTATAACGTGGCTGCGGATGCCGCGCTATGGGATCGTGCGTTGCTGGAGCGCTAACCTTCGCGCGACTACTTCCCAGCGGCTTCCGCGTAAGCTTTTGCGATGCCATCGCGTGTGTCTTTTGCGTGCTGCGCCCCGGCGAGAAAAGTCAGCTCGCGAATGGTCACTCCGCCGGAATCTCCCGCGCAGATGATCTGCAGCGGGGCCAGCGTGTCAGCAGGACTCTGGACAAGAACATGAGTCGAATCAGCGCGTTCGCGACATCCAGTTGGGTGGGCTGCGACTAGGCGCGAGGGATTAAGGCGGCGGACGTTACCGAAAAAGCGACGACGAGCCGGAGATACGTTGAGATTCTCACAAGGGAACTCCTGTTCAGGTTCATTTTAGGGGGCTTAGCCGGTACTTTGCCGGCCCAACCTCGCGACGGTCGCGTTTCGCGAGGTTGGAATCTCTTTGGTAACTCTACAAGGGCCGCGGAAGGTGGGATATCCTTGAGATGTTCCAGCAACTGGAGGAATCGATGAACGACTTTTCACTGCGCGACCCTGAAGTGTTGGGGGCCATAGCGGCGATCGGTCTATGCATCGGGGGCATTCTCACCTACTCAGCGCTTCGCAAACGCCCCACGGAAGAGGAGCTGGAGTTGCTTCGCCGCCAGCAGCTCGTGCAGTCAGGGCGCATCATCGATGGAACCATTTTTGACATTTCCGACGTCAGCCCGCATGAGAGCGGCCGCCCGAACGGCATGCAACTGATCCTCTATAAGTACGAGATCGCCGGCGTGATCTACGAGTGTTCGCAGGATGTATCGAATCTGCACGACCATGTAAATATCTATGACTGCCGGCTAGGTTTTCCCTGCTCGGTCCGCTATGATCCTCATCGCCCGACCAACAGCCTGGTCGTGGCGGAGACCTGGAGCGGCCTGCGCGATACGGCGAACTCCATCCCTTTGCGCCGCGTAGCGCGCAAGCCCCGCGCAACAGTCCCTTACGCCGGGAATTGAATCTGCCTACATAGGGCCGATACACTGAATGTTATGCATGTGCACGCCGTATCGACCGGTAAGATGCAGCGCGTCCTGCGCTTCTCGCTGGTCGCCACTCTGGCCTATGTCCTGCTTACGCTGGTGGCCGGTCTGCGCGCACACTCGCTGGCGTTGATCTCGGAAGCTGGGCACAATGCGTCCGATGCTCTCGCGCTGCTGCTCTCTTTTGTGGCCGTTCACTTTCAAGCGCGTCCCGCGACGGATAAGAAGACCTTCGGCTACCAGAGGGCGGGCGTGCTGGCCGCATTTCTCAACGCGCTCACGCTGATTTTTATCAGCATCTGGATCGGATTTGCGGCGATCCGCCGCTTGACTGAGCCGGTCCATGTTCAGCCGCGTCTAATGATGGCGGTGGCAGCGGCGGGCGTTGTTATGAATGGCGTGATCGCCGCCATGTTGTGGCGCTGCAGCCAGGATGTTAATCTACGCAGCGTCTTCATTCACATGCTGGGCGACGTGCTCTCGACGGCGGCGGTGATTATTGGCGGCGCGGCCATTCTGTTTACTAGAATGACCTGGATCGATCCCGCGCTCTCGCTCGGCATCGCCGCGCTGATTCTCTGGTCCTCGATTGCCATCGTGCGGGAGACGCTTAACATCCTGCTCGAAGGCACGCCGAGGGGCTTGTCGCTCAGCCAGATCCGCTCGACGCTCGAAGACATCGAAGGGGTCGAGGACATTCACGACCTGCACGTCTGGAGCCTGGGCTCGCAAACGCATGCCCTGGCGAGCCACGTGACCATCGCGGATATTCCACCATCGGAGAGCGCGCGCATTCTCGAGCAGATCAACGGCAGGCTGCGCGAGAATTTCCGCATTCTCCACACTACAATCCAATTCGAGCATGGGGAATGCGAAGTGGCTCACGGCTGCGTGATGGCGGTTGAAGAGATTAGTGCGCATGGGCATCACGACCACGATCATAGCCACTGAGTAGCTAAGAGGCGGGCGGCTGAAGTCCGGTTAGCTAGAATCGGGTAGCGAGAGATTGGTCGGCTGAAGTCGTGAGTTAAAGACTGACTGCGCCTTACCCATCAACGGGCTTATCCGGTTGGGCGTTGTAGATTTCCTCGACGCGTGCCAGCGTGTCGATTTCAGTGACGGGCTTGTCGTCGCGAATCCTTAGAATGCGGGGGAAACGCAGGGCGAAGCCGCTATCGTGGCGCTCGGAGCGCATGACGTTGTTGAAGGCGACTTCGAGAACCTTGAGCGGCTCGACGGTGCAGAAGCCTCCGAAATCTTCGAGTGTGTGCTCGTGGAAGAAGGCGGTGAGTTCAGCGATTTCGGCATCAGTCAGGCCGGAATAGGCTTTGCCGACATTCTTCAACTGCTCGCAATCACGAACGGCAAAGGTGTAATCGCTTAGGACTCCGGCTCGCTTGCCATGGCCGAATTCCGCACCGGTTACCACTACGTCGAGCGTGGCCAGTTCTCGTTTCAGCTTCAACCACGCCAGGCCGCGCTTTCCCGGCTGATAGATGCTATCGAGAGCCTTCAGCATCACGCCCTCGTTGCCGCGTGCCCGCGCGTCGGCGTATGCACGATCCAGTTGCACGGCGGTGCGCAGATAG
>JBAVYX010000200.1:0-40654 GCA_049588475.1 Silvibacterium sp.
TCAGGTACTAATTCATTTTCCAGTTCACATAGCTGGTATTTCCCAACAACCACAGCTTTTCATCTGGTCCAATAACTTCCGGTCGAAACCAGTGGCGCTGACCATCACTCGTCCACGAAAAAGGCAATGTCTGGCTGGAAGAGGAAAGAGTCACAGGCGCGGCCGTTTTCAGTGCTCGCCCGTCTTCTAAGAGGGTGACCTTTCCATTGGCAGATCCGGTTACGAATACCTCAAATGACACCTGAGATCCTTTCGCGGCGGCTAGCATATCACCCATGTGCACTGTTTTCGTGGCATCGCTTGCGGTTACATCAAGGATACGATCGCGAGATCCGGTTACATCGATAAAGACCCGTCCGGCGCGAATACCCGTGAGGATCGCAGGGGTCGAAAGTTCAGACGCATACACAACCGTCGTCGGCCTACCGACTGAACCTTTCTCATCGAGTGAATTCATGGGACGATGGTTGTCGCTGCCTCCGATCGCGGTGAGCCGGTAGCCAAGGTTGAGTTGACTCTCCCAGAAGGGAATGCCCGAGTACGCGGGGTCGGTGCTGCCACCGTTGACGGCCTCGATACCTTGCAAAAGGCTCATATCAACTGGGGAGGCAGGCGACCATCCGCAGCCCATGCATGCTTCTCCGGTCGGCGCATTGGGGTGATTGATGGATACCAGTGCTCCCAACCTGTTGGCATTGCGAAGCAGCGTGTTCATATCGGGAATATCGGGGCTACCCAGGCGAAAGTCGAGAAACGCTGTCGTTCCTAGTAAGTTTAGATGTCCCTGGAAAGTGGTGATCTCGCGGCCGGGAATAAGAAGCACCTTGTCGAAGTAGGGTTGTAGCTCGCGCATTGCATCATATTGCGAAGTCGCGTTATGGTCGGTAATTGCGATGAAATCCAATCCTCGACGGGCTGCGGCATCCACCGTGAAGAAGACCGGACATGGGGCCATTTTCCCAGTCTGACTGGGACATTGTCCGTCGCTGTGCGCGGTGTGCATGTGAAGGTCCCCTCGATACCAGCTAGGTCCGCCTCGCAACGGTATGAGCAACTCGGCAGGCTCATCAGCAACCAGGCCACTTCGCACGAAGAAGACCTGCACAGAGTAATGCGATGTCACCTGAGGACGGATGTTCGGAACGCCTATGAGGACGTTCCATTCTCCTTGCGGGATCGGTCCGGACAGGCAGGAGGGTGTTGAGTCGGATTTTCCTACGGTGAGAAGCGATTTATTCCCGCCACTCCAGCAGCGGAGTTGCACGGTATCCAATAGCCCTAAATCGAGTGCGGTATGCTTATCCTTTTCGGTGTAGTTGAAGGTCAGAGTCACCCGCTCGACACCTTCAGGCACATGAAAAGGAACCTCAATATAGGTATGGTTTTGCGAGTCACTCACATCGCCTTCCAGCACCAGATCGGCTGGCGCGGGCGGAGCAACGCGTGTCTGTTGAGCAATCCCCAGCAGCGCAAAAGAGAGGACAAAGAGATAAGAGACTGACCGTAAGCTCATCTTTGCAGCTGCCAAGCGCAGTGCCATCTCAAAACCCTTGACTTGGAACAAAAGAGGTCATTCATCAGATGGAATCATTCCGAGGGGCGGGGGCGCTGTTGATACCGCCCTTGTCGGAACGCTGATTCGGCAATCCCAGCTGGCTAATAAAACAACTTTAACGCGAACTGCAAGGTTCGAGGATTGCCCCTCATGGTGGTGATGGAGCTAAAGCCACCCGTGGGGTTATTAAAGGTATTCAGGTTTCCCGGCTGCCCGAACTGCGGCGTATTGGTTGTGTTGAATGCTTCGGCCCTGAACTGCAGGCGAATCGACTCTGTAAATGCGAAGTCTTTGAACACAGAGGAATCCAGATTGTTGAACGCCGGGCCCCGAACTTGCTGCGGACCGCCGCCGAGCGGCGAGTAGTCGGATTGGCCAATTTGAGTGGCCACAGGAGGTTGAGCGAAGGCGGCAGGATTCAGCCATTGCGTGTAATTGTGTGGCCCTGCGTATAAGTTCTGCCCTGGAACAGTGAACGCAAAGCAGCCAAAGACACCATTCGCTGTGGTCGAAACGGGGCAGCCGACAGTCGTAGGCTGGCCACTCTGATAGGTGTAGATGAAGTTAACCATCCAACCACCAAAAATCGCATCCACGGCCCTATTCGAGTTGGACAACATCGCGCGACCGCGTCCGAATGGCAGCTCATAGGAACCCGAGATATGGATCAGGTTGGCAGCATCGATATCACACAGTCCATAGTCCGCATTGATTCCGAAGTTTGGAAGCCATTGAGCCCTGTATAGTTGATTTTGCGAAGCCTGAGTGTGTTGATTGGTAAGGCACTTACTGTAAGTATAATTAGCAAGCATAGTCAAACCGTAACTCAGCTGGCGCTCATATGTAGCCTGCAAGGAATTGTAGCTGCTGGTAGCATTGGTTGTTTCATAGGTTGAATTTCGCGCAAAACTGGGAAACGGTATGTAGTTCTGAGGATTTACTCCGGGTGGCAGGATCTCGGTTGGAGAATTGTTATATCCCAAATTGTCCAGATGGCGGCCCACTGTCCCGATATATCCCACTTGTATGGAATCACGTTTCGTAAATTGATCCTGCACCGTAAGATTGAAAGTCTGGATGTACGGAGTCTGATAATTAAATTGACGTCCATACAGGTTCAAACCCTGTCCGCTGTTAATTGTCGGATCCTCTAAGTTGATCGTCGTGAAGGCGCTTTCCATCGTAGCCGGCTGACCGTTAGACAACAGCAGCGGGTGCTGTGAATCAGGGCTTGGGAATGTGGAGGTGTAAACAAACGGGTAATTTGTGCCCAATGTTCCACCGTAGCCCAGATTTCCCAGGGACCCAAAGGCAATACCGTATCCTCCGCGGACAACCAGCGATGGTAAGACACGATATGCAAATCCTATCCTTGGAGCGAAGTTAAGGTATTGAGCATTTCCCAGCGTAAGCCCCGAAACGCAGTTAAGCGCAATATTACTGCTCGTTAGCAACGAATCGAACGAAGCCGACCTCGGCACCTGACACCCCTGATTGGAGATGTAGTAAGTGCCCGTGTTCCCATTACCTCCTGCGGCGATAAAGTTCGCTTGCCGTCCATTAACTTCAGCATATGGGGTGAAATGGTCCCAGCGAAGCCCAAGGTTAAGGGTTAAATCTGGAGTAACTTTCCAGTCATCCTGGAAGTAAGCGCCGATGTACCAGCGGTGGTCATCAGTAGCCGCAATATTTGATCCCGAGAAACTGCTCATTCCTCCGACGTTATCAATGCCACCTACCGTAGATGGCGCGGGGATCAGGAGCAAGTCCGCAATTCCGTTTAGATTGTTATTTACATTGGGAATATCAGTGTACTGCCCATTAAAGTTAAGATCTCCTCGACCCTGAGGCGGCTGAGAGATGTTGCCCTGCATCGAGTTGACTTCCACTCCAGTTTTGAACGTATGGCTCTGGAAAATCTTGGTAACGCCGGTGGAGCCCTGGACGTTCCAAACGTATTGAAGCGTCGGAGTGAAATTGCCGACACCGATGTGGGTCAATCCGTTGATTGTGATGGGTGGGAGACCGCCATTATTTGCCACCTGTGGAATTCCATTGATGCCAAACTGCGCCGGAATACCGAAGGTGTTTCCAAAAATAGATTTTTGAAGCTTATCGGCATGGACCATTCCGACATGCATTTCATTAGTCAGCGTCGGAGTAAAGATATGAGTATAGCCAACTGCAAATGCCCAGGCTGGAAAACTGTCATCCCGGCCTCCGGTCTCGCCTACGGCCAGACCAGGCAGGCTGGATGGAACCTCTCTTGTAATCCAGCTTTGACTGAACACGCCAAAGAGGCTGTTGCTCGCGTTGATGTTTTCATCAATCCTTATATCGTATGAGTTGGTATCCTGGGGCTGCTTCACCAGAGTGACAAAATTATTTGCAAAGCCGGACTGGTTCTGCGCCGGATATACGCCGAGCAATTTCACTGCATTCGGATCAATCCGCCCTGCTGGGATGTTATTGAGCAGAGCCGTCGCGCCAGTGAAATCTGTCATGCCCATGATGCTCCCCGTGTAGAAAGGGTCGCGAACGAAGGCCGCGCTGCCGCTTGTGTTGGTGAGGCCGGAGATCGGGTCAACGGCGCCGGCTGCTACCTGGCGTGTCGTAGCCGGGTCGAGAATGGTACCGTGCCTGAACTTTCTGCCAAGGGCGTCTGTGGATGTCCCGCTATTGAAGCTGATGAGGTCCTGCAGATTCGTAAAACCGCTCGAGATCATTCCCGTGGTGGGCACTGTACTGGTGTAGGTTGACGGCGTGATGTAGCGGCCCCCTTCGTAGTCGAAGAAGAAGAAGGTCCGGTTCCGGCCGTCGTAGACCTTTGGTATATAAACTGGACCGCCTATCGTTCCTCCAAAGAGATTCTGGCGGTATTCCGGCGTCGGGGCATGTGTCTTGCTGTTAAAGAAAAGATTTGCGTTGAAGACGTCGTTCCGCACGTACCACCAGAGATTGCCGTGAATCTGGTTGGTGCCGGATTTGAGCGCGGCATTGATGATGCCCCCGGTAGAGTGTCCGAATTCGGCATTGAAATTGCCGCTTTGCAGCTTGAATTCCTGGATGGCGTCTGGCGGAGGAGTGATGGCGGCATTGCTGTTTACCGAGGCGCCCCCATAAAACTCGATATTGTCGTTAATGCCGTTCAATCGAAAATCGTTCTGCCACAGATTGACCCCATTCACGGCGAAAAAGGCGCTACTGGTGGCTCCTGAATCGCTGCTGGGATTGCCGACTGGCGCCGTGGCAACCCCCGCCGCAAGTTGGGCCAGTGAAGCCCAGTCGCGCGTCTGCAACGGGAGATTATTCACGGTCTCGGTGGTGATGGTCTGTCCGAGTGCCGCGCTTTCTGCCTGGAGAAGTGGAGCCGAAGCCGTCACCGTGACCTGTTGGTTGACGGTACCGGCGGCAAACCGAATGTCCGCGGTGATGGTTTGCTGGACATGGACCTCGAGGCCATTCAAAACGAACCTCTGAAATCCTGTCGCCTCGCCCTGCAGCGTGTAGGTTTCTGGTCTCAACTGGTTGAAGGAATAGGTGCCGGTCGAAGTGGAGGTGGTAACGGTTTTGACCCCAGTCGCGTCGTTGGCCAGCGTTATTTTAGCTCCGGCGACGACTGCTCCAGACGGATCAGTGACCGTCCCTGTGATGCCACCCGTATCAACCTGTGCAAAGAGCAGATTTGTGCCGAAAAGTGTTACAGATATGAGAATCAGCAGCCAGGTCTGGGCTATGTTCCGCTTGCTGGCTGTATCGATGAACCGGCAGAGTGGGGGATGTTCACTGAGGTGTAACATGGGGTTTCCTAATGCCTCCAGGCAAAAAAATCTCCGCCGCATTATCCTCACTTCATTTGAGGTCGCGGAAGGGGTTTACCCGGTGTTTACACCTGTCATACACCTGAATCGCCGCTCATTTTCAATTATTTACAAAAGAGACTATTGTGGAACGCTGCAGGGGTAGAGCAAGCCCAGACTGCTCCTAGAGTGTTGACGGACCGTTAAAGAAAGTTTGCTACGCTGCATCCAAAGAGAAGGCGAATGGAACAACAAACCCCCTTGTTGCCGCCCGTAGATACGTCTCACAGGTCATCGCCCATTAGTTCAGAGCCACAACCGGAGCCGGAGTGGGAAAGCCTCGATCTGGCAGATGATCCGCGCTGGCAACTGGCGCAACGGATTGTGGCGAGTTCGAGCTTCGCTCGGTCGGCCCTGCTCTCCAAATTCCTGATTTACGTCTGTGAACGCGCCCTGAGTGGAAAGACCGACGAAATCAATGAGCACCAGATCGGAGTACACGCCTTCGGTAGACGGCCGGGATATAACCCCTCGGAAGACAACATTGTAAGAAACTATGCGCGACAGCTTCGCCAACGCTTGGATCATTATTTCGAAACAGAAGGGAAACAGGAAGAACTGATACTTAGCATTCCACGTGGCAAATATGTTCCTCATTTCGAGCCAAACAGGGTGCCTGGAGAGGCGACTTCAGAGGTAGAGGATGCCTCGGATATAACTGGTCTTTCAATACCTCGAAATGGGGCTCTTCCTGTTGAACCTGCTTCCACACCTCGATATAGCGGGCTTCGGCCATCCCTGGTTGCAGCGGTGGCACTCGTTCTGCTCGTCGGTGTTGTTCTGGTGTGGGAATTATCCCAGCGTGATAGTCGTGTTCTAGCTGATACTTCTCATCCACTATGGGCGCAAATCTTCGATACGTCGCGCCAGACACTTCTGGTTCCGGCTGACGACGGTATCGTCATGATCCAGAACCTCACCAAACATTCCGTAAATCTGGCTGAATATATCAGCCGCAATTACGTCTTCATCAAAAGCCCTTACAACATCGACACGCAGAATATGGCCGATCTGGACGAACAGCGTTACACCAGTATGGCCGACCTGGACGCGGTTCTTAAATTTTCACGGCTTCCAGAAGCAAGGCCTGAACGTTTCACCGTTCGATATGCACGCGAGCTTCACATGGAAGACTTGAAGGATTCTAACGCCATCCTGATTGGCTCCTCGTTTTCAAACCCCTGGGTTGAGCTCTTCCAGAAGAATTTGAACTTCGAATTTGAGTACCAGCCAAGGCCGAACGAGTCAGTCATAATCAACCATCATCCGCTACAGGGAGAACTGTCTGTATACCAGAACGACGCCACGGCGCCATCGCACCGTACGTATGCCGTGATTGCTTTGACGCGAAACCTGAATGACTCAGGCTGGGTCCTTATTATAGAAGGACTTACCATGGCGGGAACCCAGGCTGCGGCCGATATTCTCTTTAACCGGGAAGCGATGTTGCCTGTAATCAATAAAGCCCGAGCAAAGAATGGACAACTTCAGCCCTTTGAGTTGCTGATCGAAACAAGGAGTTTCGGCTCAAATGCTCCACAGGCGACGATTATAGCGAATCGTACCTATTCAAAATCAACTTCGTAACCTCTTTCCAGAGCGATACCCCAACCGCAGATAGGTCCTAAGTCGCGGAGGCTCCTTCAATGCGTTTTGGTGGAAATGATTGCACTAGGCCTCTGGGCCATTCGATCAACTTCCGACCCTGCCAGGAGGAATGCACCCACGCCATAGACATAGCTCGATGACGGCTTGAAATCTCCGGGAGCCGCTCCAATGGGCTGAATGCTTCCCAGCCGCCCATCCACATAGATGTGCGATACGAGGCCCTTCCAGCCCTTTTGAACCACCGGCAGGTATGTGGCGCGATCCAGAATGTCGTGATTCACCCCCCACGCCAACGAATACACAAAGAACGCCGATCCTGAGACTTCGGGCAACGGGTAGGCGTTCGCGTCCAATAGCCCGGAGCGCCATAAACCATCGGCCCCTTGTAGGGATGCCACCCGCGCAGCCATCTGGCGATACTGCTCAACGTATTTCGGCCGGGTGGGGTAATTTTCCGGCATCTCCTCCAGCACCCTCGCCAGGCCGGCCATCACCCATCCGTTTCCTCGCGACCAGAACAGTTTTTTGCCATTGGCTTCGTGCTTTTGAAGATAACTGGCATCGCGGAAGAATAAGTGCTCCTGCGGATCATAGAGCAGGTTCGACGTAATCCACCACTCGCGATCCATGTAGTCGAGATAAGACTTCTCGCCCGTCGCGCGATATAGCCGAGCCCACACCGGCGGCGCCATAAACAGCGCATCGCACCACCACCAGACCGGCTTTTCCAGATCGTCCAGCGTCTTCAGAAGCGCATCGAATTGATTCCTGGTCGGCGCGATCATGCGCGCCTCATGATGATCACCGTAGAGTTCGAGGTATGTCTGCCCGATCGCCTGATCGTCGGCGTGAATCAGACGCGGGCCCAGCTTCCAGTCGAACTTATTCCCCACCTCCAGCATCGCGCCTTCATATCGCGGCTCGGGCAGGGTCTTTGCGGCAGCCATAAAGCCCGCGTAGAGCGCTGCGAAGGTCCAGTCCTGGCTGAAGTAGGGTTGGGACCGTTCCAGTTCCCAGTCACCCACCTCGCGCATCGCGGCTCTGATCGCTTTGGATTCGAAAGCGGAAGAAAGATTGGCGAGTGGCGGAGGATTATCCAGCGTATCTCCCACCCCTGGATCGTTTCGCGGCTTCGCAACGGACGCCGTCTGACCATTAAGAACGGTCACGAGCACCAAAAGGAGACAACCAGCGACGCCAGGCAGCACGAACCTTCTACGCATGCACCATCCTCAGTTGAAGTTGCGACAAGCCATGTTAATGTGAACCTGCTCTTCGTGGAAACCCGTCATCTCATATAGCGGGGCGCAGGTGCACATAAGTCGAGACACAGGCACGCCCGTTCTGATAAACAGAATTCGCGGCTTCGTCAGAAGGCATCCAGGTCGTTCGCCGCAAAAAAGACCGCACTCAATGCCTCCATTCAATTTCTTCATGAATAAAAACGCTAGGGTTCTCGGATTCAAAGGGTTAACTGCGCTCCTTTGCGTGGCCGTTTTGAGTGTCGGGGTCTCTCTGCATGGTTTAAACGGAGTCGCCTGTCTCACACAGCCAAGCGAGGCCATGGCACTCGCTTCGCCTGAACCAGATACTCATGGCCCAACTGTTATGCTCGACGCATGGTTCAACAGTCAGCAGAGAAAGAACGCTGCCGGTCAGACCGAATATTTCCATTACAAGTGGAATGACGTGAGCGACAGCGGCTTCTCCCTCCTCGGTCAAATCTTTCAAAGCGACGGAGTCGCCCTCGACACCCTATACTCCGCTCCGACTGTCAAGAACCTGAAGCGAGCGCAGTACTACATTATTGTCTCGCCCGATATTCCAGTGAAGAATCCCCATCCTAATTACGTTCAACCAGAAGACGCGGAACAGGTAGCAAGGTGGGTAAGGGAGGGCGGAGTTCTGATCCTCATGGAGAACGATCCTGCGAATGCCGACATCGAGCATCTTAACCTGATCGCCGATCGCTTCGGTATCCACTTCAACAGTGTGCTCAGCCATCATGTAATTGGTGATGACTTTCGAGCGGGTCAAATTGCGGTCAGCGGTGGTGGCCCTCTCTTTCACGACCCGCACATGTTGTATATGAAAGACACATGCACAATTTCGTTGAAAGCTCCTGCCACATCGCTCCTCGAAGATAAGGGCGACATCATGATGGCTACGGCGAAGTATGGCAAAGGCACAGTGGTTGCCGTCGTAGACCCGTGGCTTTACAACGAGTACACCGATAGCCGCAAGCCCCTGCCGAGACAGGACAACTTTGCGGCAGGAAAAGAATTCGTCCACTGGCTGCTGATGCAGACGCAACGCAAGACTGAATCATCTCAGCCATAGACGATCCGCAATACAGCAACGCTTGAAGGAACATGATGAAGACCTATCTAATGGCCGACCCTGTTCGATACCCCACGATGACGACGGGGGAAATTCGAGAGACATTTCTGATCGATGCGCTCTATGAACCGGGTGCGCTCCGTCTGGCGTATATCGATCTGGATCGTGCGGTTGTAGGGATGGCTGCGCCGCTGGGAAGTCCCATCGCGCTTCCTGCGGATGCCGCATTGCGGGCGAAATACTTCACCGAGCGCCGCGAACTCGGCGCGCTCAACATCGCCGGCCCCGGCTTGATTCATGTTGACGGCAAGAGCCATGCCCTGGAGAATCTCGACTGCCTCTATATAGGACGGGGCGCGAGGGAGATCATCTTCGAGTCGACCGACCCGAATTCACCGGCGGTCCTTTATCTTCTCAGTTATCCCGCGCATGCCAGTTACCCAACCGCGCTGGTTCGCAAAGACGAGGCCAACGCCATTGAACTTGGCAACGTCGAGACATGCAATCACCGCACGGTATGCAAGTACATCTATCTCGATGGCGCGAAGAGCTGCCAGTTGGTGATGGGCGTGACGCATCTCCATCCAGGTAGCGCGTGGAACACCATGCCTGCTCATACTCACATGCGACGCTCTGAACTCTACATGTACTTCAACCTCGACGAGGAGGCCCGCGTCTTTCACCTGATGGGTCCGGCGGAAGAAACACGACACATCGTCATGAAGGATCGCGAAGTCGTAGTTTCTCCCGGTTGGTCGATACACGCTGGCATGGGCACGCGGGCTTACAGCTTCTGCTGGGGCATGGGCGGTGAAAATCAGGACTACGCGGACATGGATGCTACCCCGCTCAAGAGCCTTCGTTGAGGCGAATTATGAAAGATACTTAGGAGGATAGATGAACCTGATTCCAATTCTCGCAGCCGTCGCACTGGCTATTCCATCGTATGCCCAGGACGGAAGCAAAGCTGAGATCTTCTCGGGCCAGGACGTGGCGGCGCAGCTGGCGACCTTCGCACAAATGGCAAAAGCCTCGGGCAGCAGCGGAGGGACTCTCGGCGAGTACAAGTCGCACGCAATCAAACTCTCTGTCCGAGCTGCGAGTGGAGGAGCCGAGATTCACGCGCACTACGACGACATTTTCGTCGTCACCCAGGGCAAAGCGACTCTGATTACCGGCGGAACCGTCGTTGACGCGCAAACAGGCGGCGATGGTGAAACGAAGGGCAGCCGCATTCAAGATGGAACGTCGCAGACGATCACCAAGAGCGACATCGTCCATATCCCCGCCGGCACGCCGCACCAGTTGATCATTGTACCCGGGGATATCTTCAGCACAATCGTCGTCAAGGTGAGGGAATAACTCTATACACCATCGCGAGGCTTATTGATTCGAACAAAATCCGTATTCTGCGTTGGCTCGCCTTCGCATTCGATAGCAATCGTCGTTACCGGATAATCCGGCGCTTGATCCGGCAGACCGTTAAGCTTTGTCTGAAATTTGTCCTGAGTGAATTTGACCTCAACACCGGTCTTCAGCAGATGTGCGGCCTTCACTTTTGTTTGCAGCCCGCTGATAGCGACATAATCTCCAGGCCAGAAATGTATGTGCATGAGTAGTGTATTGCCGGTTCTGGTGAAGCTGGCGTAATTGGACCGCCGCACCTGGCATAGATCGGACCTATAAATGGTGTCGCCGTTTGTATCCATCCAGCGGCCCACTTCGCTGAGCACGCGAACAGATTCCTCCGGTACAGAGCCGTCCGGCTTAGGCCCGATATTCAGTAGATAATTGCCGCCGTCGCGCGCGCATTCAATCAAATTGCGAATGATCGTGCGGGAAGACTTCCAATCATCGTCTGCGCGCTGATAGCCCCAACTATCGTTCAGGGTCATGCAGGCTTCCCACGCGCGCCCATTCGTTGCGGCTACAATCTCTTGTTCTGGTGTCGAGAAATCACCCGGCAGCTGATTACGGTTGTTCACAATGATTTCTGGTTGAAGCTCAAAGACCATTGCATTCATGCGCTCGGACTCCCAGCCGTTTGAATCCAGCGGCCACGCAACGTCGTACCACAGCACATCGACCTTGCCGTAATTGGTCATAAGCTCACGGATTAACCCGTGGGTGTAATCGACAAACCGCCTGCGCGCCGTTTCATCCTTTGCGCATAGCGCACCATCGGGATGATGCCAATCCATCAGGGAGTAGTAGAAGCCGACGCGCAAACCCTCGGCTCTCGCAGCTTCAACATACTCGCGAACCATATCTCGCCCGGGTCCCTGCTTCGGAGCACAGTAGCTGGTCAGCTTCGTATCGAAATTGCAGAAGCCCTCATGATGCTTGGTGGTCATCACCATATATTTCATGCCAGCCTGTTTGGCCAGCCGTGCCCATGCGCGAGGAGATTTCAGCGCAGGCCGAAAAGTAACTGCATGCGATATATATTCATTTATAGGGATGGCCTCGTTCTCCATGACCCATTCATGCCGCTCTATTGTGCTGTAGACGCCGAAGTGAATGAACATGCCGAACTTTGCAGCGTGCCACCACTGCATTCGTTGTGCGCGCGTTTGATCCTGCGCGGTAGCGGTAGTTTGCGCCGATGCTTGCGAAGGGTTTTGTTGCAGGGCGGTGCCTGGCAAACCAAAGGCGGCAAGAGAAGCTCCAGCGCCTTTCAACATGTCACGACGACTGATACCGTTATTCACCGTCAAATTCCTCCGGCGCAGTTGCGCGCGTATTTTCGCAGTGAATAATCATAACGCCGCAGAAGGGCGGGAACAGGCCGATTTCTGTAGTTGCTTCCTGCGATCAGCGTGACATCCAGCCGCCGTCCACTACAAGTACTGCACCGGTGATGTAGTTGCTCGCAGGTGAGGCCAGAAAGACAGCAGCGCCTGCGATATCTTCCGGTTCGCCCCAGCGCCCTGCCGGAATCCGCTCGAGAATTTGGCGGTTCCGAAGCTCGTCCTTCTGTAGCGCCAACGTGTTTTCCGTGCGAAAGTATCCTGGAGCAATCGCATTCACTTGCACATTGCGCTCGGCCCATTCATTGGCCAGAGCCTTGGTCAGTTGCGCCACGCCGCCCTTCGATGCCGCATAGGCCGGCACACGGATCCCGCCTTGAAACGACAGCAGCGAAGCGATGTTGATGATCTTTCCTTGACGCCGTCCGAGCATTACACGACCGGCAAGCTGGCAGAGGCGAAAAACACTATTTAGATTTACCTGGAGCACGGTCATCCAGGCCTGCGCATCATAGTTTTCTGCGGCCTCCCGATAGATCATGCCAGCGTTGTTCACTAGAATATCCGGCGCGCCTATGGCTGCAGAGACAGCCGTATATAGAGAATCCGCTCCGTCGGGCTTACTGAGATCGGCGGCAAAACTCTGAGACCGGCGCCCCAGCGATCGAATCTGCTCACTCGTCTCGTCCGCGGGCCGACGATTACCGTGGCATGCAACGGACGCTCCAGCCTCGGCCAGCGCAATCGCAATCGCAGCGCCAAGGCCGCTGGCAGATCCAGTGACCAACGCAAATTTTCCATTCAAGCGAAACCGTTCAAGAACTCCCATTCTTTGCCCCAGCTAGTTCTCCGGCTTAACAATCGTACCGGTAAACTCTTATAAGTCTCCATACTCCCGCAGTACTGGAACGGGATTGCCCGCTGCCTCATTTGGATTTGTCGACGCCAAAGTCGAAGAGCCTGGCTTGCGCCATCAGTTGCAACATTCCTCCATAAAGAAAGCCATATTCGCCGGGGCCAAGGTCGCTCTTGACTTGCAATTTGTAGATGCCCGCGGCTGCATTTTCATAATCGAAGGGCACGGTGTCTTTTTGATCGACCGTGGCCGAGGCGGCGCTTCCTTTCATCGGAATTTCGCGTGTGTTCTTCTGGCTCTGGAGACGCACCAGAACGAAGCCGCTGGGAGCTGAGTTATGTCGGAAGGGGTCGTTCTGCAGGCCGTAAACAGAGGCAGGGGCATCTGCTGCGGCGGTCGAAGCATAGAAGTAAAAGACAGGGCGGCCAGTAGGAACGCGAAGATGTGCGTTGCTCCCGAAGATCATCGTCTTCCATTTTGGGCCTCCAAGGCTCCCAAAAGCTCCGAAAGAACTTCTGCCGCCTTGGAGTGAGCGGGAGGCTGGCGGAGCTTCCGCTAATTCGATCATATGACGGACGCTCCCTGTCTGTTGGAGATAGTAGATCCCGGGCGAGTGTGGAGTGAGCGGGTCGTCGGGATCACCGCGAGGCTTCTCGTCGGCTGCCGGCGTAGACTTGACGATGTCCTTCGCCGGTGCTTCCTCCTTTGTTGGAGCGGGAGGAGGCATGGGCTGCAGCTCGGCCACGACTGTATTGGTCTCTCCAGCATCGAGGTCGATGCTGACCTCGTAGCTGTGGTATCCCGCCATCGAGATTCGCACTTTATGCGATCCCGATGCCAGATCGCCAAGCTTCAATGTGCCATCTGCGCCGGTTTGCCCACGACGCTCGTCGTCCACGTAGACCTCCACCTCTCCCGGCTTGGCATGGATCACAAGAGTGGGATGAGGAGGCGATGGAGGTGGTTTTACTTCTGCCGGTTTTTCGGGAGCCAACCTTCGAATCAGTTGTAGCAGGTCTGGGGTGGCTCCCGCATCTCGCAGTTTTTTTTCCGCATCAGACGTGAAAAAAAAGGCAATCCCATATTTGTTGACGAGATACTCCACCCGCGGCGCTGGATCTTCTTTGAGCAGCTTGACGACCTGCTCTTCGGAAAGCCCTTTCGGAGGCTCTTGAGACGAAGCAGGAAACACTGTACAGGACCAGAACAACGCGCACACGGTCAAAGCGCCATAAATCAACCGTCCGCCGTGAGACGAAGTGAGAGAGCGTGCGAATAGAGGCATCGAGGGTCCTCCATAGTATGTTGCAGCGCGGGTGAGAGATCGATCAACGGATCAGCTCATTTTCTTGGGAAATTCGCGCGCGAAGGAGCGCGATATGGCGCTTTACAGTCGCATCCGTAGGGTCCAGCGCAGACGCCAGTTCATATTCCCGCAAAGCATCCTCGAAACGTCCCTGGTTCTCGTCTTCCTTTGCGCGCAAAATTGCCACGGCAAAGCCTGGAGGCTTGGTCACTCCGGACTTTTGCGGCGTTGGCGATGGAGTGCCCGCGGTAGTCCGCGTTGTGTCTGGTGCCGGCACATGCTGCTCGGACGCGCTTGAGGGCTGCCCGTTGCTAGGTGGAGAAACTGCAGCCCCCGATTGTGACGTCGGCTCGTTTGCTGGCTGTGCCTGCGCGACTGGGACACCACCGCCTGCGCTCGGGTTGGGTGGCGGCGAAGCCGGATTCTGGCTTCGCGCTGCAGCGGGCTGTGTTCCGGCCGTTGTCCACGGCAAGTGCTGCATGCGCCAGATTGTGATCGCGCCTGCAAGCAGGAGCAATGCGCCTGCACCCGCTGTCCATCCAATCCAACGGCGCGAGGGCCTTGCACCCGAATCGGCGTGGTCCGACTGGGTTGATGCCAACGATTGAGTGGGGGAAGGCTCTCTGCGTGATATCGGTTTTTCCGATGAAAACGCCTGCGGGGTGTAAGGCATTACCGATTCAGCCCACTCAAGCTCCCGAATGAGAGCGGCCGCGGCGGCTGGGCGGTGGTTGGGATCTTTCTCAAGGCAGCGCATTACCACATCGGCCAGAGCTGATGGAATCTGCAGATCGGAACGGAATTCCTGCAGCGGCGTCGGAAGGACCTGGAGATGGGCCAAGATCCACTCCATGCTCGTCTCGGCCTTGAATGGAAGACCGCCGACCAGCATTTGATACATGACAATGCCTAGCGAATAGAGATCCGAGCGACCATCGAGGTCCACGCCTCTCATGCCTCTGGCCTGCTCGGGCGACATGTACGTCGGGGTGCCGATGACATTGCCGGTGCGCGTGAGCGTCGCCTGCGCGGGAATACTTTCGTCGAGCCCGGCCTCTTTGGCCTTGGCAATCCCGAAGTCGAGGACCTTTGCCTGTTCTCCGCCAGCCCCGGAGCCCACGTGCGAGCTCTGGCTGATCAAAACGATGTTGGCGGGTTTGACGTCCCGGTGAACCACGCCCAGGCGATGCGCCGCATCGAGCGCGCCCGCAACCTGCCTGGCGATCTTGCTGACGCGTGCCGCTGCCATAGGAGCTTCGGCTTCGATCACCTCTTTCAAGCCCCGGCCCTCAAGATACTCCATTACCATGAACGGACGCCCATCCTCGGTTTCATCGATATCCTCTACCCGAACCGCGTTGGGGTGCTGAATTCTGCGGGTGAGGACCGCCTCTTGCATGAACCTTTTGACAAAGGCATGGTCGCCGGCCAGCTCCGCATTCATAATCTTGAGCGCCCGCAGTTCTTCAAAACGCACGTGCTCGGCCTTGTAAACGACCCCCATGCCACCTTCGCCCAGTTTGCTCAGGATGCGGTATTTGCCGCGAACGATTGCGCCTTCCTGCCAACTGCCGGCTTCTATGAGGGCATTGCCATCGCGCGGACAATGCGTGTAGTGAATCGGATAGCTCGTTTGGCAGCTTGGGCAAGCCCTCATGAGACGACCGTCGACGGTTGAACCTGGCGGCTGCAGGCGCTCCTAAGATAGATGTGACAAGAACGCCGATCTCAACGTAAAATCCGTCGCCAAATCCCCCCGGAGTGCGCTCATTATACGTTGCCTGACGAAGCGGGACAGTATTTTTTCGGCCGGTTCGATGTAACTTAGAGCGCATGAAAGTCGCAGAGATCGGAACAATGGTCGTTCCTTGGCGCAGTCTATAGACATCAAACTGGCGTGTTGCAGCTGTACCTCTTGCGGATACACAAGATTGTCCGGAGGGGTTTGAGGCGAAGAGACGGGCTTGAATTGAGAGAACGCGTTGAGGACCTCTTTAACCAGGAACAGGTCAGCTGTTTGGCAACTTCTCGGATTCACGAAAACTCAGAATTTTTCGGGGATTGAAGCGCGAATCTCGACCGCCACCGGCTGAATTTTTTGTGGTGGGTTCGCGAAGGACTGAATGCTACCAAGCGACCCCGAACTCACGGTCCACTTCGCACCTCGAAACCGGATTCGGATCGCCCCTGTAGAGAAAATGGGCGTTTTCTGGTTTATCGCGAGGCGAAGAGCATCACCTCCTCGGCAGGACTTGTACGATAAGCCGGCTGAGCTGCTTACGGTTCGGCGACAACCTGCTCGAAGCTCAAAAAAGACTCGTTCGCTCCGCATCACCCTGTTGTCGTCAGTTGAAAACTGCAAAAAGTCATTGGTCAGATTTGGCGACTTCCCTGTAAGTCAAAGTCAAGTTCAAGTCGAAGGAATGGTAGAACCGCAGAGTTGCAATTCTGCCATTCCCCTCTGATCAGCGGCTAATGGTGGTGGTAGTAGTAATGGTGGTGATGGTAGTAATAGTGGCGATGATGGTGACGATAATGATGGTAGTGGGGATCTACTGTCACGACAACCTGAGCTTGTGACGCAACTGATACAACGCAGCAGCAGAGGAGAAGAAGTGACGCAGTAAACTTTTCATGCCTATATCGATGGCCTCCGCTGCACATCCGCTGCCCGTAGATTCATTACTTTCAGGGGGAAAAAAACTGCGATGAAACCCCGACCGCTTGCCCCAGCCATAATAAAGTTCGATCCGCTATAGACGAGAGCAAATAGCCCAAATACTCTGGGAATTCATAGATTCATTTGAGGCAGATCGGCAATGCCGATGCATCGCAATCGCAGAACTTGCCCGCGTAAACAAACTCGGAGGAGCGCATCATGAAGGCGAAACGAAAAGCGACATTGAAAACGATCCGCCTCGTTGCATCGGGGATGCTGCTTGCGAGCGTGACCCTGCCAGCGTCACCTCAGCAGTCATCGCCAGCCTCCCAGCCTGCGCCGCCTCCGCTGGTGGGTTCACTCGCGGGACATCCGGGTTGGCCGGCCGCAAAGAACCCGAGCGACGTAGACACCGTCGAGCATCTCCTTGCCTCGCTCTACGATGTAATCTCCGGAGCTGCAGGCAAACCCCGCGATTGGGACCGCTTTCGTTCGCTGTTCCTGCCCGATGGCCGGCTGGGCGTGATCCGCCCCGATGCTCCGGCCAGCGCTGACCAGCCCGCGCGCAAAAGCGACGCGGTACTGCTCACCCCTGACATGTATGTTGAGCGTGACGATCCCTATTTTAAAACGCACGGCTTCTTCGAGCGGAGCATCGCCAATCGCGTCGAAGAGTTCGGCAACCTCGTTCACGTCTGGAGTACCTATGAGAGCCGCCACACAGCCGAAGATGCCACACCCTTCACACGCGGCATTAACTCAATCCAGATCGCGCATGCGCAAGGCCGCTTCTGGATTGCCAGCATCATGTGGGACGATGAGCGCTCAGGACTGACGCTGCCAGAGAAGTATCTCAAATGACCATAATCCTGCACCTACCGGCGAGCGAGTCTATTTGTCCGCAAAACTTCTCCGACACTACAGGTAAGAGTCCGTGGCATCAAAATTTCGGTCAAAAAGGTAGAAAATAATCGCATGGCAGATAATTCCGGAGTAGTTTATCTCGGACCGAACAAGGTCGAAGTTCAGTCCATTGACTTCCCTAAAATGCATAATCCAGCCGGGAAGAAGATTAATCATGCAGTAATTCTCAAGGTCGTCGCTACCAACATCTGCGGCTCCGATCAGCACATGGTGCGTGGACGCACAACTGCCCCCGCGGGATTGGTCTTGGGGCATGAGATCACCGGCGAGATCATCGAGGCTGGCTCAGATGTTGAATATCTGAAAGTCGGCGACCTCGTCACTGTGCCTTTTAACGTCGCATGTGGCCGCTGCCGTACCTGTCGCGAGCAACAGACCGGTGTATGTCTCAACGTCAATCCAGGCCGGGCCGGCGGAGCCTACGGCTACGTGGACATGGGCGGATGGGTTGGTGGCCAGGCCGAGTACGTCATGGTACCCTACGCGGACTTCAACCTCATCAAATTTCCTGACAAGGCGCAGGCAATGTCGAAGATCAGGGACCTCACCATGCTTTCCGACATCCTGCCCACAGGCTTTCATGGAGCGGTCAACGCCGGAGTGGGTGTCGGTTCCATCGTATATATCGCGGGCGCGGGGCCGGTAGGACTCGCCGCCGCCGCCGCCGCCCAAATTTTGGGTGCAGCCGTCGTGTTGGTGGGTGATATGAATGCCGACCGTCTTAAGCACGCGGCCAGTGTGGGTTTCACGCCAATAGATCTCACGAAGAGTGACAATCTGGGCGATCTCATCGCCGCGGTTATCGGTCAGCCTGAGGTGGATGCCGCTGTCGACGCGGTCGGCTTTGAAGCAAGGGCTCATGGCAAGGACGGTGAGGAGGCTCCAGCAACCGTATTAAATTCACTGATGTCTGTCGTTCGCGCTGCAGGTGGAGTCGGAATTCCCGGACTTTACGTAACCGATGATCCCGGTTCCAAGGATGAAGGCGCGAAACACGGTAATCTCAAGATGCGTTTTGGGCTCGGGTGGGCGAAATCGCATCGCTTCTACACAGGCCAGACACCGGTGTTGAAATACAATCGCCAGCTTATGCAGGCAATCCTGCACGATCGCTTACCGATCGCGAAGATCGTGAACGCCACAGTAATCTCTTTGAAAGACGCGCCCAAGGGTTACAAAGATTTTGACGCGGGCGTCGCAAAGAAATTTGTGCTGGACCCACATTCGCTTCTGGGCCACGCAGTTTAAGACCGGTATTTCTTGTATCCCGTCTGAAGAGACCCATCCTAAATGGCGGGTCTCATACAGCGAGGTCGCGGTGCTGAATTCGGCCTAGGATCTGGCTGTGAAGCGCTGCTGCGCCTCAGCAAAGCACGTGCGGGCGAGATCCTTATAAATCAGTGCCTGGGCATAGCGGTCGGACCCCTCGACTTCGTCTGCTTTCCATTCAGACTCGTCGCCGCATCAGCTACAACGAAACCGGCAGATCGCTGTGAGTACCCATAACGCCGTTCTCGCAAACAGGGATTTCGAGCGCAGTTGATCGTCTCTATCGCCACTCGACGAAGACCCAGAACCGCCGTCAGGTTCATACCTCGAAACCGAACTTCAGGGTCGTCTCTGTAGAGATCGGGTATTCAAACGCGATCAGCGCGGCCATCGGGATTTCTTCGGCCAATGCCAGAGAGTTATTGCGCAAGCGCAATTAACATATTTGGCTTGAGAAGAAACGGCGGAACAATCGCCGGTGTGTTGGAGAGAGGCAAAACGTCATCCGGGAGCTCGATGCCGAGCACCTTCGTCATGAAACGTCTTCTTGCCTGGCAGCGTTCGTAGGCATCAGGCCATTGGCTCTGCACGTCTTGCCTGAGCGTTGCATCAGCAATAACAATGCCATCTTCCATTCTGGTTGAAAAATAAACGGGAGAAGACGGAATTACATCAACTTGTATCGGCATTCCAGACCGCAGTGTCAATTTTGAGTTCTGGTAAATCGGAGAGCTCAGCCACTCGTCAAAGTGAATCAGGTGCCCCGGATTGAGGAAGATTCCAAATCGGTCAAAGGGAAGCTTTTCCTGGACAAGACTCCATATCTCTCCGCCCGCAACGCCGGGCTTCATTCGGGTAAACCACTCAGCCATTACTTCAAAGTAGGGGCCGGCGAAAGCATCGATGTACTCCCGCGCTTCCTGCGGGAGATCATATGCTCCCTCTGCGATCCAGGAAGCCCGGCAAATGTTGCTTCCGAAATAGGAGATGTTTGCAGAAAGAGGCTGGCCGCGACGGATTAGCTGGCCGCTCGGGCTTGCCACGCCAAGTTGAGCGGTCTTCCCGGTACAGAAGGTGGGATAGCAGCTGAAGGGCTCTCCATTGAATCGTGCGAGCTCGACTACTTCAAAATCGGTCATTCCCTCGCGCAAGCCAAAGATCATGCGCTTCATGCCCTCTGCGGCGAGAACATTCGTATATTCGAAAAATGCTATGTCAGCGGCCGAACACGATGCCCGCAGGCCATATACGGGATGCATCAAGAGGTCCGTGGCGTTGACGACATTCTCTCTTCCAGCGATTTCTCTCAGAGCATCGACTAGGTACGAGGGAATGTCGATGGTATGAAGAAAATCGCTGGTCTCAGTGTCAAGAAAGTATTTCCAGCCGATGCAGCCCACGAGGGCGTCTTCATCAATGCCTTCGGATCTCAATATTTCGTGCAGAGCACGACTGTTTTCTCTCGGCTGGCCAAGCAATGAGAAGGTCTGAAACAGCTCGGTGCGCAGGAGACCAACGTCGAAGAGAGGGCTAATCCCCAGGTAGCCTCTGCATTCGTTCCCCGTTACTATCAGCGGGTTGCCGCTGCGTGCGACGATCAGCAGGATCTCTTCGAACCGAGGGTCAATGTTGGTAAGGTAGGCGAGATTTGCAAAGTGTTCCCGATCCGCATAGACCACAACGTGCGTGAGGCCTCGCGTTTCCATCGTAGAACGGAGGGCATCAATTCTCTTGCTAAAAACAGAGGCGGGCTGTACGGGTGGGCGTACCGCCAGTCCAAAGTCCGGCCAATCAATCTCAATCAGGCGATGTTTCTTTGAATGGGTTGCCACGCATTTCCTCCGTTGGTTCAAATCCATAAAGAGCGAAACCGCAGAGCGCCGGGATAACCGGCAACTACAGATCGACGTCAGCGAACTCGTTCGCACTCTCCGCAACGATAGCCCCGGCACTGCGACTGAGGGAGCCCGGGTGGCGCCATTCGATCCATTGCATATATGCAAAGCCCCCGATCAATAGCGCGGCTAGAAGATACGGGGAAAGATTGTAGGGCCAGTCGGGGACAGGGTAAATCGTGATGAAGAGTACCGGCAGCAAAAAGAGTGTTCCAAGCCATGGGAAGGCAAAGTGCCGCATAAAACTGAATTCGTCCGGATGCTCTTTTCGCATATAAGAAGTAAGAGCCATATTGGCCATCCCATAGAGAAGGATGACGGCCAGAGTTGCGAGCGTCCCGAGAAAACCAAATATATCCGTAGGCTTTAGCAGGAAGCCTACGAGGAGGACGGGAATGATTCCTGCAGCCTGGAGAAAGGCGATTGCAAACGTTGGCGTCTTGTGAGTCGGATGGATAAAAGCGAATCGGGCGGGAAGGGCCCCGGTTATGCCCATCGTGTACATAACCCGTGACGCCGAGTTAGTGCATGCGAGTCCAGTTCCTATCGCGCTGTTGACGATGGCCAGCACGATCAGCCACCAGGCGTGGCCCCAATACCGCCGGCCGAGGACATAGAACGGATTCGGATCGGTGGCGAAAGATGCCATGTCGCCTGTGCCCCAGCCAATTGCGGTGGCATAGGAAGTGAAGACGTAGAAGATCCCGATGGACAAGAGCGAGAGTGTAATGGCCGCGCTCACCAGCCTTGCAGGGTTGCGGCTCTCCTGTGCAAGCGGCGCAGGAGCCTCAAAGCCGCTAAGCGCAAGGATGGAAAACACCATACCCGCGATGATTCCGATGTAGCGGTTTGGCGCCAATGACGGAGCAAGAGGCGCTGCATAACTGGAACCCCGTCCAGGGTGAATGAGAAATGAAAGCGACAATGCGAGCATGATGAGGATTTCGAGGCCGCCAAATATCATGACGGTTCGCATGGAGAGCTTTACGCCGTAGTGGGTAAGCGCCCAGATCATGGCAAACGCGATTCCCGAGAACATCCACCACGGGATATTCACATCGAGTTCGGAGTGCAGGATATCTGAGAGGAGATATCCGAGGAAGCCTGTGCAGCCTGCCGGTCCCAGAATGTCATAGATGAGGTAGCTCCACGTCGCCATGAACCCGACATGGCTGCCAAGCCCGCGGGTTGCAAAGGAGTAGTAGCCGCCACTGGAGGGCAGATACCGAGAAAACTGCGAGACAGTGTTGCCGATTAACAGGCAAACGAATGTCGCCAGGAGGAAGGAAACCGGCATATCCGGTCCGGCTTTGAGGGCGATGATTGGGAAGGTAAAAACGATGTTTGTTGCAGGTGCTATATGCGTGACCCCGTGCAAAAGCAATTCCGGGAGACCGAGTGAATTTCGTCTCAGCTTATGTCTGGAAGCTATGCCGGTCGAGGTCTTCATTCGTATGTCGAGGCCTTCTGTCCTGGAAGCGACACTTTTGAGCGCATTGGTAGCAGACATATTAGGATTGCCGCTACTGACTGATCTGGGTCGATAACTGCGAAGTTCCTAGCCAATAGGCGAATTCAAGCGTGAGTTTCGCTGACATTCAAGCATTCTTCCGTCAGGGGCGATGAGTTCAAATCAGTATATGGAAACTCTCCGTACAGACGCGAACGGAATGCTCTGTCTACTCTGAGGCGTACGACGCTGCAAGAATCGATCACGCGCGGCCAAATCCGAGCTCTCAGAACGGCCGGACCGTCGCGGAGCCAAGAATCGGCGGACTCAGGGACCGACGGCCCCAGGGCCGTCGGCTGTCGGTGACAACCGCATCCAGTCGTTCCGCGATTGTGACAAAGGTAGACGCGGAGCCGGTCCATCGTAATTGCTCGACGTCGTCGAAATCCATGAACCAGTGGCCTGTCGCAAGGACTGCGTTACCACACTCGAACCTTAGAATCGGGTCTGCCATCGAATCTGCCATTTGGAGTTGGGTGCCGAGCGTATTTGTCCCACGAACGGTTTCTCTGCGACAGGCTACTAGAATGAAATAAAAGCTATATCTTCATCTACTTGTCAACATTGATACGTGCAGCCGCACCGAATCAATCCCTCACGCAAACAAAGAGGTGGGGTAACTGGGTGAAAGCAGCTCGTGGGCGGTCGAATCTATGGGGAGAGGAACCATCAAGCCTGTACAAGCGCTGAATGTTCCATTTTTATGTCTGGCGTTGTCGCTCTTGGTGACGGGGTCCCCGGCTGTGACGACCAAAGAGGTGAGACACTACGCGCTCACCACGTGGAGAACCGACCAGGGCCTTCCGCAGAACTTCATCACCGCCATAGAGCAAACGCCCGATGGATTTCTCTGGATCGGTACGTTGGGCGGGTTGGCCCGCTTTGACGGCCTGCATTTCACAACTTTTCCCGGCGGTGACGACCACTTCAGCCTGCAAGACCGTACGACAGGTCTTGCGACAGACCGCGACGGAAGCGTTTGGATCGCCTCATCGAGCGGGCTGAGCCACTACGCGAACGGAAAATTCACCCAGGTTCCCAACCAGGCCGGCGCACAACGATACGCGGCCGGCGATCTTCTTGCCGATCTTGACGGGGGTGTCTGGGTGGTGACGCACGACGGTCTTTTTCACGTCGACGGCGACAAGTTTCTCGCAACGCCCATTTCTGCGGGTGGCCGTGTGCAGGCGGCGAACTCGATTGCAGAGAGCACGGACCGCACGCTCTGGGTGGCGACGAGCAAGGACGTGGTTGCGCTGCGCGGCGGAAAGATCGTCCATCGGTACACGAAACAGGATGGCCTCTTCGCGCTCGGAACCTCGATCCTTTATGCAGACTCGTTTGGAAACCTCTATGCCGGCGACGGCCACCATCTGGTTCGCTTCAACGGCACACGTTTTGAGCCTGTCCCATCGCCCGGACTCGGAAACTTTGTTTCGTTGCTCACGGACCATAGGGGCAATCTGTGGATGGCTAGCGGCGGTCTGCACGGCATAAGCCGCAAGGTGGGCAGCAAGGCAGATTTGCTGACGGCGAAAGATGGCCTGGCCAGTAACGATGCGCGCATTCTTTTTGAAGACAACACGCACGACATCTGGATCGGAACCATTGCGGGACTGCAACGCCTGCACGATGGCGTGTTTACGACTTACACGGAAGACGACGGTCTGCCGCGCGGAGAAAACCAGTATGACGCTGTTTTTGAAGGTAAACAGAATGACATCTGGGTCGGGTCGCTCGAAGACGGAGTTGCACGTGGACGCAACGGCGGCTTTCAACGCTTCAGCGTGAAAGAGGGCCTGAAGCGCGGTCAGGTGAGAGGTTTCGTCGATATGGACGGCGGCATCGCCGTCGCACTTTCCGACTACGGTCTGTTTCAGCTGCGAGGCAAGCGCTTTGTAAAAGTCCCGGGTCTTCCGCATGGATATATCACGTCTCCTGCAATCGATGAGGCGGGTGTCCTTTGGTTCGCTGTAGGCGGCGATGGCGTTTACAGTCTGCGCAACGGCGTCTTCAACCACTACACGACGCATGAGGGGCTTCCGAGCAATACGGTGTGGTCGATTTTGCCCGACAGGGGCGGCATGCTGGCGGGCACGAATAACGGCCTTGCACGGATGCGCAATGACCGCTTCGAACGGATTGCCGAAGGTGCGGTCATCACCATCCGAAAGGACAACGAGGCATTCTGGCTGGGCACTACCAGCGGCCTGGTGTATGCGAAGGACGGGCACGCGATTCGGATTACCCAGGAACAGGGTCTACCGAGCAATCAGGTGCATTCGATCGAAGTGGATGCCGGCGGCAACCTGTGGATCGCCACCGCCACCGCAATCGCGCGCCTCGATCGTGGAGAGCTGAACCGTGTGCTGGCCGGCGAGGAGAAGCGGCTCTGGCCCAAAATCTTTACCCAGGCAGATGGCCTGAGAAGCCGCGATGTTCTGCCGAGCGGCCAGGTGAGCACATGCCGCGCCCATGATGGACGAATCTGGTTCGCGACCGCGGGAGGCCTCTCTGTCGTTGATCCGCAGCTCGAACCCGCTCCGCTGGCACAGGCTTTCATCGAATCGATTGCAGTCGATGACGTGCCGCAGTCAGACGTGGACGGCATTGTTGTGCCGCCGGGACGCCATCGGCTTACCTTCACCTATACGGCACCCGATCTGCACTCACCCGAGCAGCTGCGCTTTCGCTATCGGCTGGAGGGTTGGGATAAAAGCTGGCGTGAGGCGGGAGCCGCACGCCAGGTCTCATACACCGCGCTGCCCCCGGGAAAATACCGGCTTGAAATTCTTGCAGCAAATGAAGACGGGGTGTGGAGCACGCATTCAGCTTCGGTTGACTTGCGCATCAAGCCGTTCTTCTATCAGACAAAACTCTTTCTATCATTCGCGTCTCTCGTTCTCATCACGCTGGTCATCGAGATCACGCGGCGCAGAACGAAGCGCACTGCCGAGCGGCAAAAACTGCGGTTCCAGGAGCGAGCCGCCGAACGCGAGCGCATCGCCTACCAGATTCACGACACGATCATTCAGGACATGGTCGGCACCGCTCTGCAACTGGAACTGATCGGCATGCAGATTCCAGAGCAGCCTCAGAATGCGCGAAATCTGCTCCAGGGCCTTACGGCGCGCATGCGGGAGATGGTGAGCAAGAGCCGCAACATGGTTTCGAGCCTTCATTCCACGGCCACACCTGAGTATGATCTTCTCGAAGTGCTGCGCAACGCGGCGGAAGAGTTTCGTCTCGGCGAAGCGCCTGAGCTGACGCTAAGCGCGGAGGGATCGCCGCGCGAGATTGATCCGCTGGTACGCGACGAGGTGTATCGCATTTGCCGCGAGGCGCTGGCGAATGCGTTTCGCCATTCGAATGCGAGCATCATTGAAGTGTGCGTCATCTTCAGGGAAGACGCAATCGAGGTCGCCATCGAAGATAACGGAGACGGGATGGATGAGGAGACCCGCATCCACGGCAGGGCGGGACACTTCGGTCTTGGCGGCATGCAGGCTCACGCGAGCCGCATCGACGCTACGGTTATGATCCAGAGTGATCGCGGCGCGGGAACGCGCGTTCATCTGACTGTGCCTGCGATCCACGGCAACTGGTGGCATGCTTTAAGGAATCGAATCGATACGAAGAGGGATGGAGCTATCCAGTGAACCACGTGCAAGGCGCAGCCAACACGCAGAGCACCTCCGACGAGAACGCGGCAGAAACGAAGCCACTTCGCATCATGATCGTTGACGATCATCCGATGGTTCGTGAAGGGCTCGCCGGAATTCTTGAGCGGCAGGAGATGCAGATCGTTGCGCTTGCTTCTACCGGACGCCAGGCCATCGAGATGTTTGCGCGGCACATGCCCGATGTGCTGCTCCTCGATCTCCGATTGCCCGATCAGAGCGGCATCGCAGTGACGCGCAAGATTCTCGCCGACCATCCCGAGGCGAGAATTATTTTTCTGAGCTCGTCCCAGGGCGAGGCGAGCATTTACAACGCGATCAGCTCCGGGGCCGTGGGTTATCTGGTGAAGGGAATCGACGGCACGACGCTCGGCGACAGCATTCGCCGCGTCGCTGCGGGCGGGCGATGCGTTTCACCGGATGCCGCGGAAAAGCTGACGCAGTATGTGGCCTCAAAAAAACTCAGCGATCGCGAGATCGAAGTCCTCCAGCTTGTTTCGCGGGGCAATAGCAACAAGGAAATCGCGAAGCTGCTGTTTGTGACGGAAGACACGATCAAGATGCATGTCAAGAAAATCCTCCTGAAACTCAAGGCAAACGATCGTACGCAGGCAGTAGTGATCGCCATTCAGCGCGGTCTGCTCGACGCCTAGCATCTGTGCACTGATACCAAAGCCAGACTCTTGTTTCGTAGCTTGCTGATTCCACATATACCCTTTCGGGTACTTTCAAAAGTATGCTTTGTATTTTCCCGCTCGTTCGAAGCAGGCTCTAATCTTTACTGTTTCGTGTTGAATCCCAGGCACAAACTGAACCGTACCGGAATCTCTGATGCGTTGACGTGCAGCTATATCTTGGCCACGGAACTCCGTTCCCGGTTCCGCGGTCACATCGAGGCCGACGCTCCAAGCCATGCGGTCTCTACTATCCAGCAACTATTCAACCAGCCTCAGATGCTGGCTTGGATCCAACACGTTCAAAGTAAAGAGTAAAGGAGAATTTATGTCCGAAAGTAAGAAGTACATGCGGGTTATCTTAAGGGCTTTTCTGACCGTCGTGGCGGTTCTAACGCTGGTAACGATCACGCCTTATCGAGCCAGTGGGCAGGCTTCTGGCCACGTGGCACGAGGCCTCGCGCTGGCGACGGATCATGGGCGCGTCGCTCCTGAACAAGAACAGTCGATCACTGTGTTTCTGAAGCTACATGATCAGGCGGGATTCGATCAAGCTGTGGCGGACATGTATGATCCGACTTCGCCGAGCTATCACCAATGGTTTACCGATGCTGACTTCGCCAAGTACGCACCAACGGACGCGGAGATAAAGACCGTAAGGGAAGAATTGGAAAAGCATGGCCTCAGCACGATCTCGACTGATCCGCAGAACTTTTCTATCCGCGTACATGGAACTGTGAGCGCGATTCAAGACGCCTTTCAAACCGAGCTTCACACATTCACATATAAAAATAATAGAAATGAAACGACGACCTTTCAGGCTCCTCAGCGGGAAGGGATACTGTCAGGTGCAGCCGGAAGCCTGGTAGCTGCAGCAGCGGGGCTCGAACGCCATAAGGTGCACCCTAATTTTGAAATTGCGAAGAACCCATCAACCGGCCAGCCGCTGTTTTCGAAGAAAATCACAGCAACGGAAACCGTATCGCAGTTTTTCAACTTTTCCCTCACGAACACCGCACTAACGGGCCCATCGAAATTTAATCTTAAGGGGATAGCTCAGCCGCTTCCGCTCGGAAACTACTTTGGACCTGCCTATAACATAAATTTTGAGCAATTCGTCTCCTATACGCCTGCTCGATTGCAATCACATTACGGTCTTACCTCTCTCATCCAGCAGGGTTACGACGGGTCCGGGCAGACGGTCGCACTTCTCGAAGCTTTCGGCTACGCTGCAGCCGAACAGGATGCGAATGCCGCTGGGAGCGTATTTGGTCTGCCCCTGCTTACCGACAAGAATTTCGAAGTAGTCTTCCCCGAGGGCCCGCCGTTAAACCCCAATTCCGCCGACATTACGGGCTTTACGGGCGAGATTGCGCTGGACATTCAATCGGTGCACGCGGTGGCCCCCGGAGCAAAGATAATTGAAGTCGCTTCTTCGGGCCAGGACAACGAAGACCTGATTACGTCACTTGAGTTCATCAGGACGCACAAGCTTGCCCATATCGTGTCCGCAAGCTTAGAGGTTGACTCGGAGCTTCTCTCCGGCACGGATGAAGAAAATTCCTTTAACGGTGTGCTGGAGCGCCTCGCCGCGGCGGGGGTCTCCGTCCAGTTCGCAAGCGGAGATGCTGGGGACCAGGGATTAGGCACCCCCTTAGGCGCAGTCAGCGTTCCCTCGAACTCACCTTTTGCCACCGCCGTTGGTGGAACGAGCGTTCTGAACGATCCCCTTAGCAATCGTGACATCGTAACCGGCTGGGGCACCAATGTCACGGCTCTGCAAATTGAATTCGTCCAAGATCCTCCGTTTAACCTGGGCTTTCAATTCGGTGCCGGAGGTGGTGAAAGCCAGTTTTTTGCCAAGCCTGCATACCAAAAGGCCCTTCCGGGCAATGGCCGTCAAGTGCCTGACGTCTCTGCAGACGCTGATCCATTTACTGGCGTTCCCATAGTAGAAACTACGGGTGGTGTTCAATTCGCAATGGCCGAGGTCGGCGGGACAAGTCTGGCGACCCCGATCTTCTCTGCCATCTGGGCAATTGCGAGCCAATTCAATGGCAAGCCTCTCGGTTTTGCAGCCCCTGCAGTGGCCCGGCTGAAAAAAGGGGAGATCACAGATGTGGTCGATACCTCCGACCTCTCGACCGACAGTCTCTCCGGCACCATCGTCGACCAGAATGGATCCACGTTCTTTTCGACAAATGCGCTCTTCGCGGGCCAGATCCCCTCGATAGCACAGACGAATTTCCTGGCTGCCATTACAAATGATCACAACCTCCACTCGGCTTTCGCGTTCACATTTGGCGCTGACACTTCTCTGACCGTTGAAGAGGGTTGGGACAATGTCACCGGCTTTGGCGAGCCAAACGGTTTGCCCTTCATACAGGGCGTGACCGGCAAGACGACGGGAGCGAAAATCAAGAAATAAATGTTTGCGAGTTAGGCTACGAGTGCGTCGGGCGATGCCCGGCGCGCTCTTTTTTCTGGTCGGATAGTCCACAGCGCATAATGCAAATGCGGCAGGGAGGGTGGATTAGGTTCCAGGCCCGAGCATCTCGATAGAACCTTTTTGTGGTGGGTTCGCGACGGACTGAGTGCTACTAAGCGAGACGTCGAACTCTCAGTCCGTTCGCAGTTCGAAACCGGACCTCGACTCACCCCTGCAGAGAAAGAGGCCAATTCAGAGGCCTGATTTCCTCTCTCGTGATTTTCTGAATGACGCATAAAGGAGAAAGACTCGCTGGCGGGGGAGAGTCATAAATGCGGAAAGCGGTTGCGGCTGATTAGACGCGAGCATCCCTTTCGCATAGTCGACCGGGATTGCAAATTCAGGCTCTCTCCCTCCGAGATGATCGCTACTGCGATTCCGATCACTTCTCCATTTGCGTTAAAGATCGGACCTCCTGAACTGCCATGACTGATGGGAGCGGTTAGCTGAAAATATCTATAACCATCGCCCGCGCGGATTCCGCTGACGATCCCATCCGAAAGAGTATTTGCAAAATACCTAACGGATTGCTCAACGTGTAAACGGGATCGCCCACACTGGACCGAGCTTGATTTCCCAAGCGCCAGAAAGGGTAAATCGACTGCCTTGATCTTTAAGAGTGCGATGTCTTTGCGTTTATCAACGTCGAGAACTGACACATCATCATAGGCGTCGCCATTCGCAAGGCGAACTATCGCCCGCTTTGTATGGTGGATCACATGAAAGTTCCTGAGCGGTCTACCCACTGGCCAGCCGCATTGATCTTTGCGTAGGCCTGGACTGAAGATACGATTTGCGACCGTCCGCGGTGCACGGGGAAGGCTGTGTTCGTCCGCGTGCACACTGATGTCGAGGTTAGGCTGGGTTCCGATGGGATGCAAGGAAACCCGATACGTCTTCAGCGTGTCTGTCGGGGGCTTCATGTTCCTATCCTGGTGCCTTTCCCCGATGAAACTTCAGTCTAGTCGCAGTGCTTTGTAAATCTCTGCTGCGAGATTTTCGGCGAAGCCTTCCGCATCTGCTTCGCAATTCCGTGAGCGATCTGGCGGGGCTTTTTCCCGGGGTAATCGGATACGGAGTATAGCAATCACCAGCCGCAACCGATCGCGCAGATGCCTTCCATTGACATTATCGGACAACTGCTCGGTATGCTGCTGCTGCAATGCGGCCTCACGGCTGAGCAACTGCGAGATGCTCTGATCGCAAGGACTTCGGCATCAACCCCGCCGAGTCCACCGACGAACGTAATCGGCTTCCGGCCGCGCTGAGCATCCCTCTGGCAGGACTTCGCATCTTTCTGCTTAGTTTAGTGGCTCCTAGAAAACGGCTCGGGCGCCATCCGCCCGGCGCCCTCTTCTGTTTGTCAGACGATCCGATCAAGCCCGATCTCTCGGCCAACCGATAAGTATGCCTTCTAGGAACTTGTTGAAATAGGTACGTTAAGGGGCGGAGGGGCGCGATGATTCGTATTCCTAGTCCCGCGACAGATTTTCGCCCCCCGGCTGGAAGTCAACGCTGCTGGCGTCCGTAGAACAGATCGGAAGAGCATAGCCTGTGAGGAAATGCGATAGTCGGGCGCAAATCGAGCTGCGCCGGCTTGGGCTACCGAAGTCACCTTTGCTTTGCGCTGGGGGTTAAGAATTGGAATCGGCACGGAGATTACGAATTACGGGAGATACTTGGTCAGTGTCCCGGATGGCCCGTGTGGCGATGCGTGTCCTGAGAAACTTTCCCTGCCAATTTGAAATCCTGCGCTTCTTGAGGCAGCCGATATTTCGCCAGATTCTGCCCTTTAACCCAAGGTTCGCCATCAAGTTCGCGGCCGACGATTATCTTGCCCGAGATCTTTCTGTTGGCGAGCGCAAATCCTGCTTCATCCATCACTACACGCGGCTGCGGAGCGTATTGTCTGACAGCATGCTGCGCCGGATTTTGCATCGCAGTGTTTGCGTCTTCGAAATGGGCGACGGTGAGAACGTATACCGGGTGATGGCTCATCTCTCAAGGCCCTGGGACAAAGAGGGTGAGCTTTCTCTCGATCTGGAACTCGATGGGGTGGGCATCTATGTCATTTCCTTCACCATCGTGCCGGGATCGATCGTGAAGTCCGAGGCGGCCGAAGTTCTGCTGATTTCGCGGATGCAGGGCATGAAGGGGAAGTATGGGTTGATTCAGCGGGCCACGAAGACCATGAATGACGTGGCTCCTGCCTGGTTCCTGTTGGCGGTGCTGCAGGGGTTCGCCGAAGCTTTTGGCATTCGTGAAATCGTTGCTGTTTCAGCGATGCGCCAGTCGGCCGGCGGCGAAGATTGCGACGAGGAATTTCGCAAGTCCTACGACGAATTCTTCAACAGCCTGGGAGCCGTCATGAGTCCCGAGAAGCTGTTCCGCTGCCCGGTTCCCATCCCGGAAAAGCCGCTTGCGGAGATCAAGCGCGGCCACAAGCTGCGAACCAAGGAAAAGCGCGCCTTCAAACGGGAGGTTGCCGATGTCGTGCGTCGTTTCTTTCAAAGCAATCGGCAGATGAACGGTGAGCTGACGGGTGGGGTTCGCGCCAGGAGCAGCCGTCCGGCTTTCCGGCACAGTTACGGTCGTGAAGGAGGGTGACGCGCCTGCTGCTTCTTGCCGGAAGGTTTGATAGAGAGAGGCGCCGAGTGACCGGATGCGGCTTAGATTAGCTGAACAGTCAACCGCTGCCACGCAACGCCTTATCTCCACTCTCGAAAGATGAGCGAACATTCATGTCGAGGGGCATCAGTGTGATCGGCACAGCAGATGTTCGCAGCGCGATGACAAAACAGAATCACATCGCAGCGGTAGGGCAGGCTCAAGCGGACACAAAGGGACACTAGAGTCGTTGTCGGGCTTTGGTCCCTCAACTATTCAATAAGTAGTAAGTGATTTAGATTTAGGAAGCTGGCGGAGAGAGGGGGATTCGAACCCCCGGTAGAGCTTTTGACCCTACAACGGTTTAGCAAACCGCCGCCTTCAGCCACTCGGCCATCTCTCCAGCTGTCTGAAGCCAGTATATAGTACCGTCGGGCCGATTCCGATTTGGACTGGTTGCTTTTCTCGCGGCTGCCCTTTGCGGTTAATCTGTCATACGCGCACAACACATGCTGCCAACCCCTAACGAAAGGCGGCTCATGAGCGTTGTTCGATGGTCAACTATGACTTCTGCGCGGCGACTGAGGTAACGGTGATGGTGTCGCCATCCACCGTGCCTTTAATGGTGACATTCTGTCCAGCCAGCCCCTTCACCGCGGCATCCTCACCCTTTAGCTTGTAAACCTTGCCATCGCTAACCAGAATCGGGGCCGCACCGCGCGCGATGCAGCCCTTTACGCACTTCGTTGCCGACTCACTCGGAGATGCATGCGCCGCGCCGCACTGCGCCTCGCTGATGAAGCCGTTAATGGTTTGTGCCGACTGCGCTGGAAGCAGCGAAGAAGAAACCGCAAGGAGTGATGCTACTGCCAGGTTCCTGATGGACATGCGAAGTTCCCCCTAATCCTTATGCGAGATGACGATATCACCGGGGAACCAGCAGGTCCATGACTTCGCCCGAAGAAAATTTGCCGCGATGAAAATTGGGAACACGTGGCCAAGCCACCCCGAATACTAACCGTCGTAACTCCCGGCTCCCTTATGTCTCAAGCAGAAAGTCCGGGGCCACGGGGTTCTCATACAGCGAGTAGTCGCGCGTTACCACCGTTAGGCCGCTCGGAGTTACGAAGTACTTTCGCTTGTCCTCGCTCTGGTCGTACCCGATGACCGTGCCTTCTGGAAGCTGCACGTCGCGGTCGATGATGGCGCGCCGGATACGGCAATGCCGCCCGATGTTCACGTGCGAAAACACAATGCTCGAGTCGAGCTCGGAGTAGGAGTTGACGCGAACATCCTGCGACAGAACGCTGTTGCGCACGACGGCGCCGGAAACGATGCATCCCGCCGAGACGATCGAGTTTATAGCCATGCCCGTACGGCCCGGCTCGCCGAAAACGAACTTTGCCGGTGGATACTGCCGCACACGCGTCCGGATGGGCCAGTGATTGTCGTAAAGATTGAAGACCGGCGACACAGAGGCTACGTCCATGTTGGCGTCGTAATACGCATCCAGCGTGCCGACATCGCGCCAATAGAGGGCCTTTTGCTGCTTGTTCTCATCAACGAAGTTGTAGGCGCGCATCTTGTACTTACCCAGAATGTTGGGCAGAATATTGTGCCCAAAGTCGTGCTTCGAGGCGGGATCCTCAGCATCCTGCATCAGGGCTGGCAGCAGCACATCGGTATTGAACAGATAGATGCCCATCGAGACATCGACCATCTCCGGATTAAATGGCGACCGGATGTCGGTTGTCTTGGGCTTTTCCTTAAACCCAATTATGTCCCCGCTCCTGGCAACTTCCACCACACCGAAACTCGCGACCTCCGCGGGATCGATGGGCAAGGTGGCCAGCGTCACGTCCGCGCCCGATTCGCGATGCTGATCGAGCATTTTGCCGTAGTGCATCTTGTAAATGTGATCGCCGGAAAGAATGAGCACGTTCTTCGGCTGTTCCGAGCCAATCGAGTAGATGTTCTGGTAGACCGCATCCGCCGTGCCCATGTACCAGTTGGCGCTCACGCGTTGCATAGGGGGAAGAATCTCGATGAACTCGCCCAGCTCTTGCGCGACAACGCTCGTCCACCCTTCGCGAACATGGCGATTCAGAGAGAGCGCCTTGTACTGCGTCAGGATGTACACATGACGCAGATCGGAGTTGATGCAGTTGGAAAGGGTTATATCAATGATGCGGTAATTGCCGCCGAACGGAACCGCCGGTTTAGCCCGATCTCGCGTCAGCGGAAACAACCGCTCGCCCGCTCCACCTGCCAGCAATACCCCGAGTGTCTCTCTCATCGGTCTGGTTGCACCCTCGTCTCTCTTCGGCCTCCGAACTCAAAGCAGCAGAGAATTTGCGCAGCGCTCTCGCGGAGACGAGCGGATACTAACACAACCAACCCGGTTCGAGCATGAAGTTCCCGCTATTCGTGACCTTCGTGCTCTTCAATCGCGATACGTAGCGATTTCAGGAAATTTAGATCCTGCGCCGTGAAAGTCTCATCCCCCGTTTGATCTTCTGCGCTCGACGATTCAAGCGCGGCCACCGGCTGCTGCTCCAGCTCGTTCAGACCAATGGTGGCTTCGAGCATCAGCAGCACATCGAACCCCTGCTTTCGAATGTTCTTCACAACCCCAGCGATGTGCTCCGACTCGGAAACGCTTTCATGGATTGCTTCGCCGAGTTGCTGCACCAGGTTCCGTAATTTTTGGTTCAAGGATTCACTCCATTTCCACCCCAAGTTACGCCGGGGGTTCCGAGCAGGTTTTTCTTACCTTACTTCCGATATTCGACGGAGGCAATCCGAATCGGAATGCGGCTGCTACACTTTTATTCATGGAGCCGGACCGTTTTGGCCGAAAACTGGGCGTCGGCGTCCGTGTCGGTGCTGGCATTCTCCGCGACCGCGCCTCGCAAACTGCTCATTCCATGCACCAGGAGGCTCCTGTTTACATAGAGCGGGGGGCTCAGCAAGGCCGCTCCGCGGTCCGTGGCGCAAGAAAATTCGGCCAATCGATCTGGGGCCCCTTCGCCCATGCCAGCGGAGTTCTCTGGCTCGAAATCACCGGCCTCTTCTTCGCTATCTTCGGCCTCTTCTTCGCTCAGAACGCTTGGAGACTGCGCCACGCCTGGTACTCCGGACCTGACCATCCCCGCTTCCTGCTCTACACCGCCGTGACGCTTGTCTTCTTCTACTTCACCTTCAGTTCTTTCTATCGGGCGCGCACAAAAGAGAAGCGCAAGAAGGCGCAATAAGCCACGCCTGCATCCGTACAAGGCCGCGATGTCTACGAACCATCCCAAACCCGTTTACACCGTCGTTGACTTCGACGTTGTAGGCCTTGACCTCGACCGCGATCTCGGCTTCCCCGGCGAATACCCCTTCACCCGCGGCATCCAGCCTACCATGTATCGCGGCCGTCTCTGGACCATGCGCCAGTACGCCGGCATGGGCGACGCCGAAGAGAGCAATCGCCGTTACAAATTCCTTATCGCCAACGGAACGGCAGGATTATCGGTAGCCTTCGATCTCCCGACTCAGATCGGCTATGACTCCGACGACCCCATGGCGCTCGGCGAAGTCGGCAAGGTAGGCGTCGCCATCGACTCCATCGAAGATATGGAGCGGCTATTTGACGGCATCTCGCTGGACAAAATCTCCACGTCGATGACTATCAACGCGACCGCGAGCATTCTTCTGGCTCTCTACGTCGCCGTCGCACGCCGCACCGGAGCTGACGTCAAAAAGCTCTCGGGCACGGTGCAGAACGACATCCTCAAGGAGTACATCGCGCGCGGAACCTACATCTATCCCATCCCGCACGCCATGCGCATCGTCACCGACATGTTCGCCTGGGCCAACGAAGAAGTCCCGGAATGGAACCCCATTTCCATCTCCGGATACCACATGCGCGAGGCTGGTTCGACCGCCGCTCAGGAAGTTGCCTTCACGCTTGGCAACGGCATTGCCTACGTGCAGGCTGCTGTCGACGCCGGCCTTGACATCGATCGCTTCGCGCCCAGATTGTCTTTCTTCTTTAACGCGCACAACAATTTTTTCGAGGAAGTCGCCAAGTTCCGCTGCGCACGTCGCCTCTGGGCCGGCATCATGCGCGATCGCTTCGCAGCAAAGAATCCCCGGTCATGGATGCTGCGCTTCCACACCCAGACCGCCGGCTCTACTCTTACCGCGCAGCAGCCGGAAAACAACATCGTCCGCACCGCCATCCAGGCCCTGTCAGCCGTGCTGGGAGGCACGCAGTCTCTGCACACAAACAGCTACGACGAAGCACTCGCCCTGCCCACTGAAGAAGCGGCGCGCATCGCCCTGCGCACGCAACAGATCATCGCCAGCGAATCGGGAGTCGCGCAGACCATCGATCCCTTCGCCGGCTCCTATTATGTCGAGTCCCTGACCACCGAGATTGAACAGCAGGCCCGCACCTACCTCGACCGCATCTCCGCCCTGGGTGGCATGCTCAGCGCCATTGAACGAGGCTGGGTCCAACAGCAGATCCAGAACGCCGCCTACAACTACCAGCGCGCCGTCGATACAGGAGAAGCCGTCGTCGTGGGAGTGAATCACTTCACCCGCAAGGAAGAACCGGAGACCCCGATCCAGCGCATCGACGAATCCCTTGAACGCAGACAGATCGAGCGCCTCTGCGCCCTGCGTGCCCGCCGTAACGCGCAACGCTGGCAGTCGTCACTCAATCTCGTCCGCGATCACGCCCGCAGCGGAGCCAGCCTCATGCCCGCGATCCTCGAAGCCGTCGAGAGCTACGCCACCGTAGGCGAAATCGCAGCCTCCATGCGTGATGTCTTTGGAGAGTATCAGGAATCCGTAATGATCTAGCTCTATTCGCTTCGCAACGCTGCCGTCGGATCCACGCGCGTTGCCCTTCGCGCTGGACCAAAGGTCGCGAGAATCGCCACCAGCAGCATCGCCGCCAGCACGATCGGGTAAAGCCCAGGCGCACTAACCGAGAGGCCCGTGAAGATCGAGCCAAAGAGTTTTGGCAGCGGCAGAGCCATTACCAGCCCAATCGCCGATCCGATCGCAGCTATCTTCAAACCTTCCTTCAGGATCATCCATGATATGTCCGATCCTTTGGCTCCCAGGGCCAGCCGGATGCCGATTTCGTGGCTTCGTTGGCCTACCGAATAGGCGACGAGCCCATAGATCCCGATGGCTGCAAGAACGAGGGCAAGAGACGAGAAGATACCCAGCATCCGCGTGAAGAGCGGATTTCCGTTCTTCTGGGTGTCGATAATGCCCTCCATGCTCATCACACGAAGGAGTGGAAGCTCGACATCCAGTCGGGCAACGGCTTGTCGAAGCGCAGGTGTCAGGCTGTCCGGCTCGACATTCGAGCGAAGCATGATCGAAAAAGAAGCAACCGGCTGCTGAAGAAAGGCCTGATAGACCTCGGGATCGACACGGGGCTCTTCGGAGTAGCTCTTAACGTCGCTGACCACTCCCACGATCTCGCTCCACGCCGGGGCAGAGTCCCTGGTATCAACTCGAATTTGTTTTCCCAGCGGATTGCGATCCTGGAAGTAGCGACGAGCAAACTCCTTATTGACGAGCACCACGCGCGGTGCATTGTCATCATCCCCCTCAGTGAATGCGCGGCCGCGCACCAATGGAACACCCGCAGCCTGTAAATAATCTGTAGTGACCACCACGTTGGAAGCGAAGCGCTGTTGGCTCGCCGGCAATTCCGGTTCACCCTTGATGCGGATTGGAACGGTCCCGAAACCGGACGAGGGAAGACTCGATGCCACGGCTGCATCCTCAACGCCGGGTATCTGTTGCAGACGAGAAACGAGGCTGCGAACGAAAGCGATTTGCTGTGAGGAATCGCTATATCGTGCCTGATCCAGTTCTACGCCGGCCGTCAGAATGTGGTCTGGCCTGAAACCCAGTTTCTGACGCTCGAGCAGATAAATTCCACGGACCAGAAGACTGCAGCCAATGAGAAGAAAGAGTGCGATCGCAAACTCGCCGCCGACAAGTACAGCACGCAGGCGGCTGTGAGATCGACCTGCTGTCGCCGCCCGGCCTTCGCTTCTTAAATCTGCATTGATCTCGATTCGCGAGGTTCTCAGCGCAGGAGCCAGGCTCGACAGAAGGGCGCAAACCAGCGAGACACACACAGCAAAGGTCAGAACGTTTGCGTCCAGCCTCAATGGCACGGCGCTGATCGCATCGTTAAAGGTCAAACCCGCCCGCAGCAGGCGGATACCCGCGTATGTCAACAGTAGACCGGCTCCGCAACCCAAAAATGCAATAACAAGTCCTTCGGTCAGAAGCTGCCGTACGATGCGTACTCGGCTTGCTCCGAGCGACGCGCGCACCGCCATCTCCTTCTGTCTTCCCGCGGCGCGCGTCAGCAGCAGGCCGGCAACATTGGCGCAGGCAATCAGCAGGATAAAGCTCACCGTCGTCATGATCACAGCCAGCGCAGTACGGATGCCAAAGCTATAAACCAGAAAATCGGGCAGTGTCTTCGCCGTCGCGCCCCACCGCTTTTCGGTTTCCGGAAAGTCCTTCTCAGCCTGCCGTGCGAGCGTTGCCATTTCTGCGCGAGCCTGTTCGAGAGTCACACCCGGCACGAGCCTCGCAAACAGATACAGAGAACGATCTTTGCGCGCTCCCGCTGTTTGATCGGCGGCGGTCAGCGTCAGCGGCGTCCACAATTGTGGCGTGAAACCCAGCAAGCTGAACTCTGCTGGCATCACTCCCACCACAACGTAGTCTTCACGGTTCAGACGCACGGTCCGCCCAACCACCGAAGGATCCGAACCGAACCGGCGCTCCCACAGACCGTGGCTAAGTATTGCCACGTGATCGCGCCCCGGCTGATCCTCTCCTGCCGCGAAAGTGCGCCCCAGCTGTGAAGACGTGCCAAAAACATTGAAGTAGTTCGGCGATACAGCCGCGTATTGAATCGCCTCCGGTTGCCCGCGCCCCGCCAGGCTGGCCGTGCGAAACTCATCGGCGGCCGCCATCTCTGCGAACACCTTGTTATCACCGCGCCACGCCAGGTAATTTGGCGCGGAGACCGCGTTGGCGTCGGGTAGAAATCCCCGGTTAGGATTCACCCCCGAGATGACCACCATGCTCCCGGGATCGCGTCCTGGCAGTCGCGGCATCAAAAAGGCGCTAACCATACTGAACATCGTCGCGTTGACAGCAATGCCCAGCGAAAGCGTCACCACCGCCGTCAGCGTGAACACCGGGGACTTGATCAATTGCCGCAGGGCAAAGCTCACATCTGCCCAGATACTTTCGATGGTTGGCCATTGCCAGATCTCGCGGCTGTACTCCTCGACCAGCGCCACATTCCCGAACTCCCGTCGTGCGGCTCTCTCTGCATCCGCCCGGGACATACCTTCTTCCATCAGCTCCTCGATCTTCTCCTCGAGGTGCTCCCTGATCGAAACAGAGAGATCGTCATAGCGGCGGTCGCGTGAGAAAAGCTGTCTAAACCATTTCATATGGCCTCCTTTTACGCCTCTGCCACTGCGAGCACACGGGTTATTCCTGCAAACATCTTTTCGAAGCTCGACACTTCCTGCTCCAGCCGTAGCATACCCATATCCGTCAGCCGGTAAATCCGCGTGGGCCGTCCTTTCGCCGAAATCCCGGCTTCCGACTCCAGCCATCCCTCTTTCAACATTCGTTGCAAAGCGGGATAAAGTGAGCCTTCCTCGATCTTCAGCAGATGGTCAGAAACCTGCTTGATATGCTTGGCAAGCGCATAGCCATGCATCGGTTTCAGCCGCAACGAATGCAGAATCATCAATTCCAGAGCGCCAGAAAAGAGGTCGCGGTGTTCAGGGGTTTTCGTCATGCGACCAAATCTAGCATTACATAGCTATTTCTGAAATAGTATTGTGACGAAGGCTTGATATTACATTCGAACGGCACGATGGCATTCTGGAGCGTAGTCGAGTCAAACTTGTTCACATGGACAAAGAGGACATTCAATTGCTCTTCGAATACGACCGCTGGGCGAACAACAGGGTTTTGCAGTCAGCTTCTGCACTCGCCGTCGAGCAATTCACGCGCGATCTGGGAGGCAGCTTCAAGTCCGTGCGGGACACACTCGTGCATATCATCGGAGGCGAGTGGATATGGCTTTCGTATTGGAAGGATCCTTCTCAAAACCTTTCCGATTTGAGAACGCGACGTGATGCGCTCTTCAATCTCAACCCTTTCCCCGAGATCACAGCCGTGCAGACAAAGTGGACGGAAATTGAACGAGATCAGATCGACTTCGTGAGCCGCCTGACGAAGGAACTGCTGGAAAAAATGCTCCCTTTCAGCTCCACGCATATCAGCTTGGCGCACTTGATGCAACACATGGCAAACCATTCCACCTACCATCGCGGTCAGGTTGCATTGATGATGCGGCAACTTCACGCCGGACCCATCGCCACTGACTTCCACGTATTTCTGACAGAACGAGGACGCTAGCCGACGCACTCGTAGAAAGCTCAGCTGATGAGAACGCCGTCTTCACCAGCCGACCGTGGAGAATCTCTATTTGGCCGAGAATTTCGTCAAAATCACAACAATAGAAATAGGGCTTCATGTTTGGTTGCGGCTACCGGTTTCCAGTAAAGCTCTTTGGAATCAATGACGCCATGACCGCGCCGTTAAACT
>JBAVYX010000201.1:0-1608 GCA_049588475.1 Silvibacterium sp.
TGGGTTCGTGGCTGCGTAGGCGTAACCCCAGCGCCAAAGATGAGCAGCATGAGGATCTCGGCATCATCCTTGGGGCCACCCTAACGTTGCTCGCATTGATCATCGGCTTCAGCATTTCCATGGCCAGCAGTCGCTACGATCAGCGCAAGAATCTCGAGGAAGCCGAGGCCAACGCTATTGGGACCGAAATGCTGCGTGCTGACCTTCTGCCACCGGCCGATGCTGCGAATGTCCGCAGCCTTCTTGGCGCTTACCTCGACCAGCGCATCCTGTTCTACATCAATCAGGACGCCGCTCGGCAAACGCAGATCGATCATTCGACCAGCCAATTACAGGCCGATCTCTGGAATGCCGTTCGCGGGCCGGCTACCGCACAGCCAACTCCGGTAACATGGCTGGTGCTCGCCGGCATGAACGACGTGATCAATTCGCAGGGCTACACGCAGGCGGCGTTCTGGAACCGGCTTCCCGTCGCTGTGTGGTGGCTCATGATGGCCATCGCACTCTGTTCTAACGTGCTGTTCGGCTTTCGGTCTCGGGGTGGCAAAGCCGCGAGAACACTTGCTTTCGTGCTGCCGTTTGTCATCGCGATAGCCTTCCTTCTGATCGCCGATATCGATGCTCCGCGGCGTGGCCTAATTCACGTCCGTCCGCAGAACCTGGAAGCTTTGGTGAAGTCCTTTGGGCGCTAAATGGGCGCGGCCGATGCGCGCGCGACATTTCAGATCGGATTACATCGCCCTCGCGCTGGCGATTGCGGCGTTCGCGGCCAGCACAGTCGTCTCCGCCAGAGCCCAACAGCCTTCGTCGTTATCATCGCCGCCCGCGGCCGATAACAACGGACAGGACTTCACGCGCCCGGAGAATCTTTTTCAGATCCGCAATCTCTATCAGACCGTGCCGGGAAACGGCAGCGTGCCTGGTACGCTCCGCACCGTGACGACTGATATGACTATCCTGCGGGCAGACGGCAAGTTTAGCCTGACCCCACAGTGGACGCTCGCCTTGCGCGGCGATCTGCCCTTCGTGGTCAGAAATCCACTCAACGCCGACAATCCCTCCGGCGAGTAGGTTGGTGGCCTCGGCGACGCGGATATTCAGGCGGCGTTGATTCGACAATTCGATTCCCGGTGGGCAGCCGGGGCAGGTCTGCGCTTCGTTGCCCCGACCGGCGCTGAGGACATCACCAGTGGCAAATGGCAAGCGCTTCCGGTCGCTGGCGCACGCTATTCTTTGCCGGAATTGAGCGCCGGTAGCTACGCCGAAGCATTGCTGCGCTACGACATCAGCTTCGCCGGCGATCCTTCGAAAAGAAATATCAGCAATCTCCAACTCGCGCCGATGCTGAACATCAATCTTCCAGAGCGCTGGTTCGTAACGCTCTACCCCAATACCGAGATACGCATCAATTACGGCGATCCGGTCCCTGGCCAATCTGGTCGTCTCTTCCTACCGATCGATTTTATGGCTGGGCGCAATGTAACAAAAACTATTACCCTTTCGCTAGAGGTGAGCGTTCCTGTCATCAAGAACTACCCGGTCTACAATTTTAGGACAGTTACGCGGCTCAACATACAATTTTGAACTTGCATGCCTTTGCGTCTACGC
>JBAVYX010000202.1:0-8867 GCA_049588475.1 Silvibacterium sp.
CGACAGTAAGAAGGAAGGGGCGCTGCGCAAGTGCTGTCGACACCGACCGGTGCAGTACTTGAACAACATTCTCGAACAGGATCATCGAGCCATCAAACGCCGCGTGAAGGCCAAGCAGGGTCTCCGAGAATTCCATGCGGCTCGGCGAACGATTCAAGGCTACGAAGCAATTCATATGATCCGGAAGGGGCAAGCTCGATGGGTGGCGGGAAATGATCTTCTTCGACAGATCAGTTCATCGACAGTCTTTTCGATTTGGCAGCTTAAGAACGCACCACAGACGCTCGCTGACAAACTTGTCTGCATTTGAAACTTGCAACACTACCATCGTCGGGATAAGGTTTCCGTCAATTTTGGGGAAGTGAAATGTTCAGTACTGCTTTCAATGCTTTCTCAGAGGCGGGAGTTCCCATTTGCGGCGCCCCACCCCCCACATTTGTCTCCACGGCCAGGAGCTTTTCCCTCATTTGTCCGTGTGTCGCTAGCATCTGGGCACCGTGACAGGGCCCTTCGATCATCGCCAGCAGAAGATGTTCAGTGCGGACCTCCCGGCTTAGTCGCTCATCGGCTATGGCGGAAGCCTGCTGCAGTATCCTGCTCGCGTCCTCGGATAGCGGCACATCGCGCGAATTCGGGATGGGTGATGAAGGAGGCCGAAACTCTCTGCATTTTTCTCTGAGCGAATCGAGTTCAACCTCAATGCCCAGCGACGTGAAGAGGTCGGGATGGACGCAGACGATTCCCATCAGCAGGTGCTCTGAATCGATCACATCCGAGCCGAGTTTGCCTGCTTCCGCACGTGCAGCCATTACGGCTTGGCGTAAGAGAATCGAATAACGTTCAAACACGAGAACCTCTTGCTGGTTTGTGAACTCCAGATAGGGGAGTTGAGACTGCATCCGCAGTATACAAACAGATCATGAGGCCCCGTGGTCGGCATCGTAATTGTGTTATCTCGAAATTATTGAGGACTAATCGGTTCCAGAAGAGAATTAACCCGCAAATTGCGCATTCGCGAGTACCACTGTTGCCATGACAGGCCTAAAGGTACTCTCAGCTTTGCCGCTCGCCTTGGCCGCCACGATGCTCACTGCGCCGGCAGGACAGGCCCAAGACCAAGCGGTCCGTTTAACGATCGTCGTTGACAAAGCGTGTTTGATCCAGCCTGAGTCGGATCCCCTCATCCTCGGCGATCATAATGATGCCTTCCACAACGAAGCCATCTGTCACCTAGAAAGCGTGTTCTCTTCTCACCACATCGAAGAGAAGATCACAGACAGCGAGCGTTCCCGATTCTTTGTTCGGGTCGCAGAGCAGGAATACGTCGTGCAAAATCCGACGGACAAGCCTGCTGTCTTCATCATCCGGCACAATGTTCCGGAGAATTGGACTGTCGACTCGGACCCGCAACCCACCAGCATGGATGGCTCAACGGCCGTGTTTCGGGTAAACGCGGAACCGGGGCAAAGAGTGCGGCTACACGTGGGCATGCACCGAAGCTACAGCGTCAATCCAAACTAACCTCCGGTCGCGTTCATGTAGTACGACGGTACAGCTCAAGGCTTAGAGTTTCTTCTTCTAAAAGGCGATTTCCTGAAGTTGAGGATTCCCATATCTCTTTCTAATTCTCAGTGCTTGGTCGGCAATCCGGACATTTGGGGAGCCGTTACCGCCTCGAAAGTTCAGTATTGCCGGTCATGCGGCAAGAATAGGCTGAACCGCAGGTTCAAGTGCTATTGCCTGTTATCGTTACCTCGTGCTGGTTCAGTTGTCTAATTGGAACGAGGACCAGATGACCCGCGTTACGTTCCCATTATCGAATCGTGCAACCGGATATGCCTTGGTTTTGCGCGTGATTCTGGTGCTCATCTCCTTCATAGCTACATCCCCGTCGAAGGGGCAAGAAGCAAAACAATGGACTGACTTGGGAAATTTTGGTTTTAAGGGTCCCGTTCGCTCTGTTCTAACGACTGTCGCAAAACCCAACCCGGATCCCCGCCCCGAAACACACCGCAAGCTGTTTGTTACAGGGTCACCGGATTGGGAAGTTTTTGATATTCAGGGCAGACGGATCGAGTTCGCTACTGGATCCACTCCTGACGGTTTTACAGGCATCTGGAGGTGCACGTTTAAAGCTGATGGATCCAGGACCTGCACAGACAGCGGCCGACAGCAGCAGGAATCAGGAGAACAACGGACCATCTTGCCTGATGGAAGCCGCGAAGTGACGTACTTCCAGGGGTCCAAAGCGGCGGGCCGCGAGGTCACTCAGTTCGATGAGAAGGGCACCGAAGTTGCCTTCAGGACGTACCGCAACGACGGTAAGTTGAGTTCAGAAGATTTGACACTGCCCAACGGTGACCAGGAGTGGAAGATTTATGACGATAGTGGGAGTGTTGTTTCTGACGAGAAAACCCGGGTGTCGGACGACAAAAATAGGTTTGACCGCTGATCTTACGACTCAGAAGGCCACCTCGTCTGGAACATAGCATTAAATAGTGACGGCGGGTTGTTGGCGCATTGGTACGACATTGGATTCAAGCCGAAAGTGTCTTCCTCGGACAGCTTGGGCGTTTGCCGACCCGGACTCTTTGTCTATTACAAATTTGATGACCAGGGCTCTGGGCGAATGGAAAAGACTGTCGAGCACACCGACGGTGAAAGTAACCTTGAACCCGACAGCGAGGAGCACTACAACTTCGATGGCATCCTGGACGAAAGGGCAGAGATCAAGTACACACGCGATGAGCATGGCAACTGGACGTCGCGATCAGTATTTGTCTGGGATCTCAACTCCAACCAAATGGTCGAGATTGAGCGGGACACAAGAACCATCGAGTACTACTGACGGCTGCCGATAAATCCGCGTAGCGTTCACGATCGCACAACGGCCCCTTGTGGACGGATTGTCGCTAGCCTTGATCGAAACCGCCTCGAATCATCGCCGAGCCTTCCCCTGACTTTTTGCACGAGGCGGTTCCGATCAAGGCTAGCGACTACTCGTCCATGTGGAGCGCTTTCAAATGCGAATGAGTGCCATTGGCGACTTAGCATCAAGCGACAGGCCGGCCACTCCGACTTTGTCCCACAAAGGGCATATTCACTCTGCTCGCGTCAACACTTGCGCAACTCCACATAAGTTTCTGCTCCGTAGTGCAGAGTATTGCGCGAGAAGTATGGCGGAACCTGCATCTGAAATTGCGCACGTCCGTGACTTGGGTCGCTGAGCAAAAGATCTGTGCGGCTGCCGACATCGAAACGCAGCCGCTCGCCAGCCTTCAGAAAAACCGGCTGCGGTGTCAGACTGAATTTGAGCGTTACTGGCTCGTTAGGAATCAGTGGCTCGGGAATATCCATGTCGATCGCGATCTCGGTTGCGGTGCTACGCTTGGTTTCGATCTTGCGCAAGGCGGGCCGGATTGTCCCCCGAGACAACGCGTGATAGACACCTGCTTTATCGACGCGACCGAGCCGGGCCACAACATGGGAATCAATCTCGCTGCTGCTGAACCTGAGACTCGCGGTGATCGGTCCTGAGAATTCTGTGTCGGCGTTCACGACCGTCTCATAGCTAAGAAGCTGATTGGCCACTTCGTCGAACCCGGCTGTAACGAAGGCCCCCGGTGGCACTGCTGCCCAGCGATTTGTTCCCGTCTCGTCATCTTTGGCGCTGAGACGATGCGTTGCAGAGTCCGTGGCACTCGAAGCGAGGTAGAACCGCTGCTGCTGGCTACCCGGAATTGGGAAATCCGCCGCAGTACCAAACACCTCTGCGCCAGCCTTCCAATAACGTACCGGCGACTGATTTGCATAACCATTCGCTGCGCCGTACAAGAGGTGGTCGAAGAACGCCAGCGCCTCCAACTGCCAGTGATAGCACGGGAGCTCATATTCAGCCGGCCCGATGATCATCCATTTCTTGTCTTTGGGCGTGCCGGCGTTTTCAAAAAGGTCATACGCGCCGAATTGATGAAGATTGAAATGACCCGGATTCTGTACGACTACAAACGGCACAGTAATTTTATCGAGCGAGCCCGATGGTCCCGCAGGAATGCTGTTCGTATGGCGCGTCTTTCCGTCGAGGACCCAGCTGGCAAAAAGTTCGCGCATTGCCATAGTCGGCTTCTTGCGTTGAAAGCTTCTCATGATTTGCGTCTTCTTCGCCTGTAAACGAGGATGCCAGAAGTGCTTGAGCGGCGAATTGAAGATGTGACTCATCAGCGCACGCATCAACGGTGGCACATGGAATTTGACCTGCGTCTCATTAAAGTTGGCGCCCATCCACAGCGACAGGAAATCCACCTGAGGCGCGCCGCCGAACATCACGATCTGGCGAAAATAATCGGTACACATTTCGATCGTGAAAAAACCCTTCAACGCAGGTGGTTGTTTCGCTGCCGCCACATGCGGCTGTGTAATGCCATAGTAAGAGGTGCCAAATAGTACGACGTTGCCATCGCACCACGGCTGCTCCGCTGCCCATGCGATTGCCTTGGCGTGGTCTTCGACGTCGGTGTCGTTGAAGAATAAAACACTCTCTCCCTGTGAACGCCCCATGCCGCGACGCGCAATGACAACGTGCGCATAGCCGCGATTCGTGAAAACAGACGGACTGCCCGTCTCGTTCGTCGCGGTGGGTGCACCGCTCGATTGCAGTTCCTTGTTATAGGCGGAGTAGACCAGGATTGCCGGATAGCGGCCTTTCGCCTTGGGAGTGTAGACATCGGCAGCGAGCGAGACGCCATCTTCGACCGGAATCATCTGATCGGCGTACAACACACAGCCGAGTCCGCTCTTAGCCGGCAGCCCAGGAGTCCAGCCAGCCTGTTGCGGGCCGTCAAGCCCACCCTTTAAGGGGATGAGATTATCCCAAAAGTTAATCTTTGGATAAGCGGAGTTCATTATTCTTTTCCTTCCCTCAGCAGAGCGAAGACTGTTTCCAGCGCGCGTGCTGCGCGGCGCTCTCCGTCCTTCCGCGCCGTTGCAAGATCGATGACCGCGAGACCTACCGACAAGGCATGCAGCAAATAGCAATGCTCGTCAGTCGGTGTGATATCCAAATGCTCGAGGAGCTTCCCGACACGAAGGATGATGCCATCGGCCAGTTCGCGGAAGAGTTCGCGCAGCGCGGGTTCCTGGTCGGCCGCCTGCGCGAGCGCCATGATCACTCGAGTGTTTTCGTGCCGGACGACAACGTTGGCGATGATTTTTGTTGCCACCTGGGGAGATGTGGCACCGAGTATGGCGTCAACTTCGCCAAGCTGACGTTCAATCGCGGCGCGCGCCACACCCTTAAGCATGTCAAGACGGGTGGGGAAATAGTAGGTGAGGTGGCTTTGCCGTAATCCGGCCTCGGCCGCAACCCGAGGTTGAGTAAAGCCGGAAAAACCGCCTTCGCGTAGGACCGCGAGTCCTGCGTCGATGATGTCCTGTCTTCGATCTTTCATGGCTCCTTGGTAAGTATACCAACCAAGGTTTATGGACGTCAATAATTTATGCTTCTGGTTCTCGAAAACAGAATCTCAGAATTGTGCTGTTTTTTGAATCGCGATACGTGTTGTAACACTCAGTGCTTGCCGGAAACCCGGGAGCGCAAAGGAGAATCAAAATGAACGTCGTACTCTATGGAGCCACTGGGAACTCAGGCCAACGTATTTTGAAGGAACTCACCAATCGCGGACATCATGCTACGGCGGTCGCCCGTGATACCTCGGAGATCCCCTCGACCGTAAAAGCCGTCAAGGACGACTTAAGCAGCGTAGAGGCGATCGCCTCCATCATCGCCGGTGCGGATGTTGTGGTCAGCGCCTACGCTCCCCCTCAAGAAAATACCGACGCACTGCTCGGCGTCACCGAGCGGCAGATCGCCGCAGTGAAGAAAGCTGGCAAAGCGCGCTTGATCGTCGTCGGAGGTGCCGGACTGCTTGAGGTTGCGCCCGGCGTCACACTTATTGCCTCGGGTTATTTACCCGAAGCATACCTCCCCATAGCTAAGTCACACGAAAAGGCTCTCGGCATCCTCAAAGCGTCTGACATCAACTGGACCTACTTCAGCCCTGCCGGTTACTTCGAGGCAGGCGAGCAGACGGGCAAGTTCCGGCTGGGCACTACCAACCTGATCGCAAACGAGAAGGGGGACAGCCGCATTTCCTTTGAGGACTACGCCGTCGCCTTGGTAGATGAGATCGAGACACCGGCTCATGAGCGTGGCCAGTTGTCCATCGGCTACTAAGGGTAAGGTCACACTTCTGCTTGTGCTCGATTCGAGTGAGACTGCTTTGACTTCGGTTCGGTGTCGCAACCCGTCGGCAGCCTCACTCGCCTGTGGGCGAAATCGTTAACTTTGGGTGTGGCTCTGAAAGAGTGACGCATGGCGACTACCAGCAAATCTCCCTTGGCCGTAACGCTGAAGCAGAACCGGCCTTTTGTCTCCTTGCAGCAGGAAGCATTCCTGAGCATCCTACGCACAGCCTCAGAGCTGTCGAACACTGCCGACAAATTGCTGCGCCAATTCGACATCACCCAGCAGCAGTACAACATTCTTCGCATACTGCGGGGAGCTGGGACGGAGGGTCTTTGCAGGAACGAGATCTCTGCACGCATGGTAGCAGCGGCACCTGATATGTCTCGCCTCTTGGACCGCATGGAGAAGTCCGGTTGGATCACTCGAGAGAGGGCTGAGGATGATCGGAGGCAGGTGTCGACCTTCATCACCGATTCAGGCAAGAAGCTGCTCGCGATCATCGAGGGTCCAGTTCACGAACAGACTCATCGACTGTTTGAAGGTGTAAAGTCCACCGATCTCAAAATGCTGGTCGACGTGCTGGCACAAATCAGAAGCCGTCGTGCCGAACTCTCCTGAACGAACAACCGAACCCGGAACATTGGACTTACCTGCATGAAGAAAATTGCCCTTCTCTCGTTCGGCCATTGGACGGCTTCGCCGCAGTCACAAACGCAGTCGGCAGCTGATACACTCCTGCAATCCATCGACCTCGCGGCGGAGGTCGAGCGCTTGGCACGGCAGTGATCGACATGCGGTATGAGAATCCACATTACATGGCGGAGGATGCCGGCGCTGCGAACCTCATCGCTGGCGGCCGCCTGCAGTTGGGATCAGCCGAGGTTCGCCCGAGCAAGTGATCGATGGGTGGCGTTATTTTGGCTATACCCCGCGTAAAAGCGAGAGCGATGCAGACATGGGCCGACGCCACACCAAAGAGTTTTTCGAACTGCTACGCGGCAAGGGATTCGCTCAACCGAACCCAAGTCCGATGTTTCCCAATCCACCGGGGCTGTTGCGTCTCGAGCCCTACTCCGAAGGACTGCGTGATCGGATCTGGTGGGGTGCGGGTTCCAATGCGACCCGCTGTCTGGGCCGCTAGGCTTCGAATGAACCTACAATCTTCGACGCTCAAATTCGATGAGACCGGTGAGCCGTTCCATATCCAACAAGCCGCCCAGATTCGTGCCTTTCGGGCCGCCTGGAAAGAGGTTGGCAACTCTCGCACTCCCCGCGTGTCCGTCAGCCGCAGTATCTTCGCCTTAATCGAGCGGCCACACATCCTCCAATCCTAAATTGTCGACTTCGGTTGGCCGGCGTACTAACTGGGCGCATGATCTTAAAAGAGATCAGAGATCAATGTTACCGAGCTATTCAGTACGTAGAGCCCTCACTGGGTCGATGGAGGCAGCTCTTTGCGCCGGAATAATGCTGGCAAGGAAGGCACAGATTCCGAGTGCGACGATAGAGACAGAGAGAACGAGCGGATCCCATCCCTTGACCTGATAGAGCTGGTTGGCAATAAGGCGGGAGCAGCCGATGGAGATGGGGATGCCGATGGCGAGTCCGATGAGGATCTGCAGGAAGGCTCCGCGCAGAACGAGGCGAATTACGTTGCCGCGGTTGGCGCCGAGAGCCATGCGGACACCGATCTCGCTCGTGCGGCGCTCGACGGCGTAGGCGGTGACTCCGTAGAGGCCGACGGCGGAGAGGACGAGGGCAAGGAGGCCGAAGAGGCCGGTCATCTGGGCGATGGCGCGCTGCTGATCGAGGTTGGAGTCGACCTGCTCCTGCAAGGTCTGGGTATTGAGCAGAACGAAGTTAGGATCGATGTCGGCGAGGATGCTGCGAAGCTGCGGCTCGAGGCCTTCCATGCTTTTGCTGTGGAGTTGGAGCACCGCTCCCTCGATGAAGTGCGTCTCGTCATCGATGCTCTGCATCATCGGGTTGTCATAGACGCTGTGTTGGGCAAGGGGCACGAAGAACAGCGGACGGGTTGGTTCGCGGTTGGCGAAGTCCCAGTTGTATCTTGCGTTGCCGACGACGCCGACGATTTCGAAGGTAGAGCCGTAACGGGGCAGATCGAGGCCGAAGTGCGCGCCGATGGGGTCTTCGCCGGGCTTGAAAAATGTATGCACGAAAGCTTCATTGACCACGGCGACGTTGCGGGTCGAGGCGGTGTCTTCCGGGGTAATTGAGCGGCCGCGGATGACCTTCTGGCCCAAGGTTTCGAGATAGCCGGTGCTGACGTGATCCCAGGACGAGCCGATGTGCTGATCGGTCATGTTGGGCATTGGGTGACCCTCTCGGATGACGATTTCGCCCCAGTTGTCCTGAAGAGGTGTGTACTGGGCAAGCGCGGCGCGCTCGACGCCCGGCATATGCGACAGCCGATCCTGCAGTTCGCGGTACATGGCGTCGAGCTTGGGCTGAGGGTAGGTGCTGTAGGGTGCGGTGAGGCTGATGGTGACGCGGCGATCGGTGTCGTAGCCGAAGTCCTGGTGCTGCATGTTCATGAGGCTGCGCGTGAGCAGGCCGGCGCCGGCGAGCAGGACGACGGAGAGCGTCGCCTGGAAGACGACGA
>JBAVYX010000203.1:0-81679 GCA_049588475.1 Silvibacterium sp.
GCAATACCTGCAGCAGGACGCATCGCCTTTCTACCCGGTTTCGCCCCATTCCGCTGTCGTTTCTCGTGGCATCTATCCATCCACAAGGAGCACGACACCCAACTACGACGCCGATATCCGCATGGGATATCACCTATCTCCCCATCTCTATCTTGGCGGGTTCGCAACCGCCAACAACGCTCGAGACTACTATGCGCAGAGCGTAGGCTTCACACTGAAATTTATGCTCGACCGAATTCCAACCAGCACGGACCTTTTTGTGAAATCCGTTCCGGACTGGACCGGGAAGCAGCCGTTTGCAATCCGATGAAAGCGCACGGTCGCTGCAATGGAAATCACCTGCGGTGCGGTTGACCGTGTTCGTTCCAATTTTGTCCTGAGCCAGGATCCTAATAGCGGACCAATGCTGTGAGATGGGCCGAATCAGCCATCTTCCCGCTACCTATCCGTGCGCGCCGTCAGGATGAGACGTTGCAGTGAGGGACGCGCCGTCGATCATGCGCCATGACGAAGAAGCAGGAAAGCACGCCGAAGGTGAGCGTCGAAAGGGTGAAGAAGTCCATGTCAGCCATCGCTTCACGAATGGTATTGAGAAATGCCGCCCATCATTCAGCAATACGGTCCGCGGACTGTGCATACGCATCCGGGGAGAGCGCCAATCAGCAGGGCGCAAACAGCCCCGCGCAAAATGTTTTGGTGATAACTGTGGCCTACTTTTTCCATTGGACCCTAAGCGTCCCGTCAGGGGCAAACCAAAAGCGATGCTGTTGCCAGCCCAGCGCAAAGAGCGCCAAGTTCTGTTCGTAGTAGCCGGGCGGGTTTCCAAGCAGGCCCGTCGTCTTCGAGATTGCCGCCACAACATTTTGTTGCAACCGCCCAGCCACGCCGGGCTCCCCAGAGCTAAGTGCAAAAGGAATCAACGCCGCCGAGAAAGAGGCTGGGCCGGAGGCGCTCAAGATAGTTCCATTAGCCGTCACGGATTCAGGTGGTATGGAGTGCGCCTTCACAAAGCGCAACATGGGCGAGAACATCTCCAGCACCTGCGCGGCTCCGGGCGTTTCTTTCGCCGTCATCCCTGCCCAGAGATACACGCGGATAGCGTCGTAGCTGCCGCGGGCAGGTCCTGAGGAATTCTCTGGCCAAACCGTGGGAGAACAACCCTTGGCATCGCATCTTACCCAATCCATAGCAAAACCGACAGGATGAGCTTGTGCCAGCCACCTCGGAAGATTCAGCGCCATCTGCTTCCAGGGCCCCTGCGGCACATAATGGTTTGCGGCAAACAGCAGTGGCAGAGGCAGATAGCTTGGATTCAGAACCCATTCATCGGAGTCCCGATGGAAGCCGGTCTTACCGGGGATCATCACGGGTCCGGCATGCGGAACGTTTGCCACTTCCGTCTGAGCGATAAGCGACAAAAGCTCCTTGCCCTTCCTGATATAGTTGGGCTCTCCCCACAGAGTCCCAGCCTCGATCAGACTGTACGCGATCCACAAATCTGAGTCAGAAGCGGAGTTCGGATCGAGCACTCCCCATGAACCGTCCCTGTTCCGACCCCAGCTCCAGGCCGGAAGGTTCTTTGAGACATCACCCCGCGCTAGGTTGTTATCCGTCCAAGCCAGAATATTCTGGAAAGAGGAACGATCATTGGCTACTAAAGAGAAAAACAAAGCATAGCTCTGCCCTTCGGATGTCGTCATATCATTGCGGCCTGGATCAATGACACGTGCCTGTGGGCTGAGAAAGTGCTTAGCATACTGATCCCAAAAAGGCCAGGTGCTTTGCGCCTCCGCCGGGTGCGACCCGAGCCCGGCGAGCAACGCCATGGACAACATCAGATGGGCAAAAGCAAGCACAGCGATAGATGGTATCCGGCCGGCGGACTTCGTCGTTACACCCTGTTCCAGAGCACGTTCCACTTCGGCCATGCTCTGATATCTCTGCGATCCTTGTTTTGCCATCATCGCTTCACACAGCAGACATCGGAGATTCGAGCGCGGCGGGCTCGTCGTGCACCATGGCGTTCAACGACTCGAGCACGGAGTGGGCCCCGATCGTCCACTTGCCTGACAGCATCTGCACAGCACCGTGCCAAAACTGAACCATATCCGAACGCTCGTTAAGCGGCTTCCCTTGTGCCTGTTCCGGCGATATGTCGGCCCCTGTCCCCAGCACCGTTCACTCGGCGATCGCGGCGGCGTCCTCATCGGGTTTGACTTCGGCTTCGCAGTCCGAAATCCAGCAGCTTCGCACCGTCACAGAACACACCACCATGGTAATCGAGGCATCGCATCCGAGGTGGGTTTCATCTATAAGGTCAGGCTTCTGCATGCAAAACGTGATCATTTGCAGTAAAGAAGCACCAATTGCGTTTCGCGTGGCTGTCCTATTTGGGGTTGGGGAAGGTTGGGCGACGATACAGAAAGAACCAAAATCAGTGCCGCTGCCAGACTGCTCTCATCATGAAATGGGTCCTATGCGCGCCACCTCGCGGAAGGGGCGATTGAGCAGAGTTTGGCGCACAGCGCGCCAAACGCAGTCGAAGGATCTGCGGTTCAATTATGTTGCATGAACTTAGAACGACGCGCAGTCCCTAGTTCGAAAACAGCCGCCCCAGGAAACTCCGCTTTCCGGACGCATCACTATCTTCTTCGATCTTCTTCGGTTCCGGCTGCGGAGGCAGCTCCTCGCCCAAAAATACCGCGCGGGGATTGTCGACACACAGCCGCTCCGCCGTCTCCCGGCCAAAGCGCTTGGCCACAATATCGTAGCCCTCGCGCATTTTCGGAGGCCGCGACTGCAGGTTGTGCGCGTCCGTGGCCAGAAAATTCACCCAGTGATCTTCCAGAAACTGTTGAGCCAACGATTGTGCGGAGCGTCCAAACCGTCCTGTCAACGAAGCCGCCGTGATCTGCACCAGGCAACCTTGGCGCAGCCACTGCTTCATCCGCTCCGGATGCCTTTGAATTGTCAGATTCCGCTCCGGATGGGTGATGATCGGCAGCAAGCCTGCCACCATAAGCTCGTAAAACGCATCATTCATACTCGGCGGAATCATCAGGTCGTCGAACTCCACCAGCAGATACTGCTTCCCGTTGATTGTGTACTTGGTGCGATTCTTCAGCGCGTCTTCAATATTGTCGTAGGAGAGATGGAAGTCGCACCCTAGCCCCAGCGTAATCTTCCCGTTCACGCGCGTCTGCAGCTCTTTCAGCCGCTCCCGATTTACTGCGGGATCGAAGATATAGCGGGTATTGGCATGCGGAGTGCACACAATATGGGTGATGCCGTTTTCCACCGCGGCCTCAACCATGGCCAGCGATGTTTCAACATCTGGAGCGCCGTCATCCAGTCCAAAAAGCAGGTGGTGGTGAATATCAATCATGCCGAATGACTAATCCCTAACGGCCAATCTCTTTTCCTGTGCTCTGAGCCCTGCGCTCTAACGAATCCCTGCTCTACCATGGCCTCAAAAATCTTGAAGCCGTCCGCCGACCCCAGCATTTGCTCGCTCGAACGATCCGGATGTGGCATCATGCCCAGTACGTTGCGCCCCTCGTTCAGAATTCCGGCAATATTATCCAACGACCCATTGGGATTCGCCTCTCTGGTCACGTCTCCCTCGGCCGTCGCGTAACGGAAGACCACGCGATCCTCACGCCTCAATGTTTCCAGCGTGGCCGCATCGCAGAAGTAGTTGCCCTCCATGTGCCCAATGGGAATCTTCAGCACCTCGCCCGGCTTGAGCGTATGCGTGAATGGCGTATTCGTTGTCTCCGTCTCGAGATACACCTGCTTGCAGATATACTTCAGCCCTGCGTTGCGCATCAGCGCACCCGGCAGCAATCCCGCCTCGCACAGGATCTGAAATCCGTTGCAGATGCCCAGCACCAGGCCACCATCTGCGGCAAACTTCTTCACCGACTGCATCACCGGAGAAAACCGCGCAATCGCACCTGTGCGCAGATAATCGCCATAGGCAAATCCGCCCGGAACCAGAATCGCATCGCAATTTTCGAGGCTCGGAGAGTCGTGCCACAGGAACGTAACCGGCTGCTGCGCCAGCTCGGCAATGACGTGGTAAGCATCATGATCGCAATTCGATCCCGGAAAAACCAGCACACCGAATTTCATACCTCTAGGCTAGCAGAATTCGCCGGCCTTCCAATCCCTCCTGTGGTTTACGTAGCGGGCAGTCGACGTGGTGCCGTGGGGTCGTGGCCTTGCCTTAATGGTTCAAGACGCAACGCAGATTTCTGCACATTCCCTGCCTGGCGTGCATCCACCACTCGTGATCACTGGCTCTATTCCCAAATCTCATGTTGTGCCACCTTGTAGCCAGCTTGGCTCGGGTATTGCTGCGTCGCCGTGCGCCACAGCTGACCTCAGGTGGATTCTGATCGCCACCATCCTGGGTTCATCGCTGGCTTTCATGGACGGCTCGGTGGTCAACGTCGCACTCCCCACGCTGCAAGGCAAATTCCACGCCACCGCGGGTCGCATTCAGTGGGTTGTGCAGAGCTACGCTTTGTTTGCGGCGGCGCTGCTGCTTCTCGGCGGCGCGATCGGAGACCGCTATGGAAGACGGCGCACATTCACATGGGGAGTGATACTCTTTGCCCTGGCCTCGGCGGCGTGCGCCGCCTCCGTTTCGCTCGGCCAACTCATTGCAGCCCGCGCGGTACAAGGGGTCGGCGCAGCGGTGCTCATTCCACAGGGACTCTCGATTCTTTCCACATCTTTCCCTGCCGATCAACGCGGCCGCGCCATTGGCACCTGGTCGGCGTGGACCAGCGTCTTTATCGCACTCGGACCGGTCGCCGGAGGCTGGTTATTGCAAGTCTGGTCCTGGCGGCTGATTTTTGTGCTGAATTTGCCGGTCGCGCTTTTAGTAATCATGTTAGCGCCGCGAATCCCGGAAAGCCGCGCGGCAGTCGACCGTGGCTCAGCGCCACGGCTCGATCACCTCGGCGCCACACTTGCCACCTTGAGCTTCGCCGCAATCATCTATTCGCTCTCCTTTGCGCCGGAGCTTGGCTGGCGCGACCCGCGCGTTATCTGGCTTCTCCTGGGAGGGGTGGTTCTCCTCACTGCGTTCCTACTATCCCAGTCGAGACGAAAGAACGCAATGATGCCGCTCTCACTCTTTAGCAATTCACGCTTCCTTGCAGCCAACCTTCTCACCGTTCTGCTCTATGGGGCGTTGGGCGGTGCACTCTTCGTAATTCCGTTCTATTTGATCCAGGTACGGCATTTCGCTCCGGCAGCGGCTGGCGCGGCCTTTCTCCCGCTGATCGCGCTCATGTTCTCCTTCTCCGCGCGCGTTGGAGCACTCATCCCCAAAGCGGGGGAGCGAGCTCTCCTCTTTACCGGAGCAGCGTTCGCAGGGGCAGGCTTTGCTGCGTTCGCGCTGTTGGACAATTTGCAAGGATATGTCCTCGCCGTTTTGCCCGGAGTCCTTCTTCTCGGTGTCGGAATGACCCTCGCCGTCGCGCCGCTTACGACCACCGTCATGTCGTCTGTGCCAGAAGGTGAAACAGGAATCGCTTCGGCAGTGAATAATGCCCTCTCCCGCCTGGCGTCACTGGTGGCCGTGTCCCTGCTTTCTCTCGTGTTGGCACACGGATTCGCAGCGAGTCTTGGCGCACAACTGGATCGGTCCGGATTACCGGTCGCGGCTCGCGACCAAATGATTGCAAACCGGTCACGTCTCCACGACACACCCATTCCCGCTAGTCTCACCCAGAAACAACGGATCGAGGTCGCATCGCTGCTGGATCGCGCGTTCCTTTCAGGTTTTCGCTCGGTAATGCTGGCCTGTACGATTGGTGCCTGGTCGGGAGCAGTCTCCGTGCTCGTGCTGCTGCGTAAACGTACCCCGTCTTGATGATGAAAAGGCCACATCGGCCCGAGAAAATGCCTCGAGCAGACATCATGGCTGAACGCGAATCTCGGTAGCACGGCTCCCACGCGGACATCGAGGAGACGCTCTCCCGGCTCGAAGAGCTGCTATCTCACTTGGCGCTGGCCACGCGCGAGAGTGCGAACAGAAGCGACATCAAAATTACAATTACGCCTGTGGCCAGAGCCACCCGGTTGGCAAACAAACGGCGCATCGGCAAACTCCCCTAAACGAAGGTATAGCGTTCGGAATGGTATTTTGACATCGGCACATGCAATTCGCCGAGAGCCTTTTCAATCGAATCCATCATCACATTCGGGCCGCAGATAAAGTACTCATGGTCGGCATAGGGTGGCGGCAGATGTCGCTGGAACACCTCCGCGTTGATGTAGCCCTGTTCGCCCGTCCAGCCCGCCGGCGGCTTACTCAGCACGTGGACGATCGTCAGGTCAAGCCGCTCTTTTAGCGCCGCCAGCTCCTCACGAAAGGTAATCGATTCCCAGTCTCTGCTGCCGTAGAGCAGAATCACTGGCCGCTTGTCGCCGCGGTCGGCGAGCGTGAGGAGCATGCTCATCATCGGTGTGATACCCACACCGCCGGCGATCAACACATGCATGTCCGCCGGATTGCCGATAGTGAACGCGCCGTACGGTCCATCGAGGTAGACGCGCTTGCCCACCGGCACTTTGTGAATCTCGCTCGTGAAGTCTCCCAGGTTCCGGATCGTCATATCAACGCGTCCGTCCGTAGCCGCGGCGCTGGACGAGAACGAAAACGGGTGTCCGGTGATCTTGAAGGGGCTGCCCCACACCGTAAGCCAGCCAAATTGGCCAGGTGTGAAGCGGAATCCAGGGTGACCATCCGGCTGCATAACCAATGTCCAGGTGTCACCACGTTCCTCGCGTACTTCAGAGATACGGTATGGCCGGCGGAGAAGGAACAGCGGCTTGATAAGGCGAATGTAAAACAGAAGCCCAATCCAGAAGATTGTCATGCCGATCCACAACGCCCGCTTCCAGGGATAGACCAGGTAGAAGCCCCATCCAATCATGTGCGCGATGCCCGCTGTGACCGCAACAACTGCGAGCACGATGTGAGTGAGATGCCACGTCTCGTATCGAATCTTCAACTTCACGCGCCACAGCGACATGACCACGATCGCTATTAGCGAGTAGGTCGACATCGCAGCGAATCGAGCACGCCACGGCGCCTGAATAGAATTGAGCAGCGCGAGCAACTCCGGCCGGACGGCAAAAAGGATGAGCGGGTGCGCTACGACCAGGCCGACCGCTATCAGCGAGATCTGGCGGTGAAAGTGATAGATGACATCCTCGCCCCACGGATTGGTGACGTACCGGAAGCGCGCCGTGAGGCCGAACTGCAGGCTCATCATCGCCAGTCCGGCATAACCGAGCGCGACGGAGAACTCGGTCCAGAAATCGCGTGCAGGCGGCAAAGCACCCGCCAGGAGCGCGAACAGGGGGCCGAGAATGAAGAGCAGATAGACGATGATCCAAATGGCCACACGCACGGGATAGGGAAGCATCGTTTGACCCTCTGCCTGCTGAATTGCCACCAGATATATCCTAAGACGGCCGGGATAACCAGTGCCTTGCAACGGCGCTCGGTAATAAGGGCGGCAGGCGCCGCGACGGCCAGTCTGCCCAAACCTGCTCATTCGGGCATAGAATCGCGTCCAACGATTATGCCCGCCTTCGACCTCCGCACCAGCGCCCGCACTGCCCGCGACAACGCCCGTATTGCTGGAGCCGCGCTTTTCAACTGGTGGCGCGCTGTTTCGATCGAGGCTCTCTGTGTTGCCCTTCTCTGGTGGCTCGGCCTTGCCCTGCTAGGCGTGCCGCTCGCTCCCCTCTGGGCGCTCATTGGAGGTCTCATGACCTTCGTCCCCAACTTTGGCGGCGCCATCACGGTTATCTTTCCCGTATTGATGATTCTCTTTAGCGGGCGCGACGAATATCGCCTCGGCCTGGTCCTCGGTCTTTACGCGGCCATCGTCATCATCGACCAGCTCCTGATCCAGCCGATACTGCTTAAGCGGGTCACTCGCGTACCCATCTGGGCGTCCATCTTCGTTCCTATCCTGCTCGGCATCATCATCCCCTTTTGGGGAGTGCTGCTCGGCCCACCGCTTCTCGCCGTCGTCTATGCCTTCCGCAAACCCAGGCCCAAAGCAGGTCTACCACCCCCGTCGTCGGATCCGCAGCTCCCCGCATAGAAACCCTGCTACGGCTCTTTCATGTTCGTCTGCGCGCGTCTGAACGCCGAGTCCTGCACATGCACCGATCCTTGAAACGGCCGATCGATATCCGCGATGGCCACCAGCACCAGGCCTATGAGCAGCGAAAAAGCAAATACCTGCAATCCATGTAGCCATGTGCTGTCCGAGCCGAACATACAGCTCGATGCGATAGTGACCACGCCTCCGATGATCAGAACGCACCACAGCACCCCGGGCAGGCGCGATGTGCTTTGCAGCCGCCGCATGCGCCGATGCTCGGCCATTGCGCTCAGTTCATAAAGCGCATGATCTTCGGCTGTAATCTCCGTGGGCGAAGCCGCCTTCACCGACATAAGGATGTGCCACATCCTCTGATTGATCTCGTGGCTCTCCAACTCCCCATCCTGATCGCGGGCCATGGCCGGCCAATCGTTATAGACCACGGCATCGCCATACTCGCGCGCCGCCTCTCTAAGCTCGTTCCGCTGCTGGTCGGGCAGGCCTTCTGCCAGACGATATACATTCACCAGGGCATTGGCCTCGGCATCAGCATTCAGATCGGCCAGTCCGAAGTTCGTCCACACCGTATACAGCATGAACCCCACGATCACCGCATATGTGGTGCCTAGGATGCTGAGCTGCCAACCGATCAGGTCGTTATGTGTTCTTCGCTTCTCTGTCGCCCAAAACCGGTTGAGCGCTATTTTGAAAAGCAGCGAGACAGCAACAATAAGAACAACGAGTATGCAATCCTGAGACGTATTCAGCATTTACTGGCTTCCCGTTTCGAATGAGGATGAACCAATTCCATCCTTGCCCAACACTTTGACAGAACCCCGGAGCATTTTCTATATCTATCTGCGCCCTGTATCTTGTCCCCAGCGTCAGTCTCAAACGCCCGACTCAAGAATTACCGATTCCGGGTTCCTTCGATGCGCGAATAGCGCGGCACATTTTCCTGCTTCCTACCATCGAGTTCCTGGCCAGAGTTCAACTCTAAGGAGGGCTAACTGTATCTGTGGTTGTTACTCAACGAAAAGGGGGCGGGGAACGAGATCCGACCTCCCTTGCATGTCACACGATGAAATAAATATCCGAGCCGACAACACACGGTCTGTGAACCAGTAATGCCTTAAGTCGTGTACACTGCGCATCGATCCCATTTTTCTGTTCAAGGAGTCTCAAAACCTTCCATGTCGCGACTAAGGTTTCTTTCCGCCCTGGCACTTGTGGTAACCGCTTACATCCCTCTCGCCGCATCCGCCCAATCCACCACGCTCGCCGCCACGCCTCCTATGGGATGGAACAGCTGGAACCACTTCGCCGGCAAGGTAAACGACGCCGACGTGCGCGCCGCAGCCGACGCCCTCGTTTCGAGTGGTATGCGCGATGCCGGCTATATCTACGTCAACATCGACGACACATGGCAGGGCGAACGCGACGCGCAGGGAGTCATTCATGCCAATAGCAAGTTTCCCGACATGAAAGCGCTTGCCGACTACGTGCACTCCAAGGGCCTCAAGATCGGAATCTACTCTTCGCCCGGGCCCCAGACCTGCGCTCACTACGCAGGCAGCTACCAGCACGAAGAGCAGGACGCCAAGACCTACGCAGAATGGGGCATAGATTATCTCAAGTACGACCTGTGCAGCTTCGGCCAGATCCTTAAGGCGGACGCCGGCGACAACCGTGACAAGGCCTTTGCGATGCAGAAGGCCGCCTACGAGAAGATGCATCAGGCGCTCGTCGCCACCGGTCGTCCGATCGTCTTCAGCCTCTGCCAGTATGGCTGGAACAACGTATGGGAGTGGGGTGGCGATGTCGGCGGCAACCTGTGGCGCACCACCGGAGACATCAACGATCACTACAGCCGCATGGCCGAAATCGGATTCTCCCAGGCCGGCCTCGCCAGATTCGCCGGTCCCGGCCACTGGAATGATCCCGACATGCTAGAGATCGGCAACGGCGGCATGAATGAGAATCAGTACCGCCAGCACATGACGCTCTGGGTGATCCTCGCCGCGCCCTTGCTCGCCGGGAACGACCTCAGCAAGATGACGCCAGAAACCCTCGCCCTCCTCACTAACAAGGAAGTCATCGCCGTCGATCAGGATCCGCTCGGTAAACAGGGAGACCGCGTCTCTGCCGTTGGCCCTGCGGAGATTTGGGCTAAGCCTCTCTCCAATGGTGACAAGGCAGTCGCACTCTTCAACCGCGCGGAAACTTCTGCCCCCATCAGCCTGCATCTTCGCGACGTTGGATTCCCGGACAATGCAAAACTTCGTGATCTATGGCAGGGAAGGGAAGTCACCGCCGCAAACGGCGTCTACACCGTCCTCGTTCCACCCTTCGGAGCGGTCTTACTCAAAGTCAGCCGCTAGAAATCGCTTTGTCATCCTTCGACTGCGTGCAATTTCCGCATGATGGTCATCGCCAGCGGAGCACACGCAGTCGAAGGGCCTGCTTTTCCCGTTGTCCTTCCCATCCTGGCATTCTCTCCGGTACTGTCGAACGCACATGCCTCATCCCCAGCAGGCCTCCGTCGTCGATCCCACCCGCGTCATGCGCCGCATCTTTTGGCGGCTCATCCCATTTCTCTTCCTGCTCTATGTCTGTGCGTATCTTGACCGCGTGAATCTCAGCTTCGCCGCACTTTCCATGCAGCGCGAGCTCGGCCTCTCGGGCACGGTTTACGGCATTGGCGCCGGACTCTTCTTCGTCAGCTACGCTCTCTTCGAAATCCCGGCCAATCTCATTCTCCTGCGTCTCGGGCCGCGTCGCTGGATCGCCATCATCATGATTGCCTGGGGAGTCATATCTGCCGGCATGGCCCTCATCCATTCGCCCGCCAGTTTCTATCTCCTCCGCTTCTTCCTGGGAGCAGCCGAGGCCGGATTCTTCCCTGGCATCATCCTCTATCTCACCTACTGGTTTCCTCGCGCGCAGCGCGCCCGCGCCGTCGCTCGCTTTATGACCGCCACCGCCGTCGCCGGACTCATCGGCGCGCCGCTCTCCATTTATTTGTTGCGTCTCGACCAAGTCGCGCACATCTCCGGCTGGAGATGGCTCTTTCTGGGCGAAGGTCTGCCCTCAGTCCTTCTCGGAATTGCCGTCCTCTTCGTTCTCGTCGATCGCCCTGAGGATGCCCCCTGGCTCAACCCGGCCGAACGCCAGTGGCTCCAGAACGAACTTGCCGGAAGCTACGCCGCAAGCATTGCCAACAGCACCGCTCCCACGGGCCTGACGCAGGCCTTCCGCCAGCCCGCTCTCTGGATGCTCGCCTGGATCTACTTCGCCAACTCCGTCGGAACTTACAGCATCACCCTTTGGCTGCCCATCGTCGTAAAGAGCCTCACCCACGCCGCGGATCTCCGCGTCATCACCCTCACGACCATCCCCTATCTGCTCGCCGTTGTGGCCATGCTTCTCGTGGCGCGCAGCTCTGACCGATCCGGAGAGCGCAAGTGGCATCTCTGCGGCTGCCTCATTGCCGCGGGCTTGGCCTTCTTCCTCAGTGCCGTTGTGGCGAACCCCATTCTCGGTCTGGCCGCCCTCTTTTTCACCGCCGCCGGAGCTTGGGGAATCTACGGCCCCTTCTGGTCTCTGCCCACCACCATTTTCCGCGGAGCAGCTGCTGCCGGAGGCATCGCCCTCATCAACTCCATCGGAGCGCTCGGCGGCTTCTTCGGCCCATATCTGATGGGCCGGGTCAGCGACCTCACTCACAACTTCCGCGCCGCCCTGCTCGTCGCCAGCGCCCTGCTCATCCTCGCCGCCCTCGTGGCCTCGCGCCTGAAGACCCCACGCCAGCCTGTACCACAGTAATGAACCTGCCCACCCCCTAACGGGATTCCAGGTAGTCGAGCTTCCACGGCGAGAACTACTCCCAATAAGGCTCGTAGGGGAAACCTAGACCCGCTTACGGGGTCTGGATCACGGGCGCGAAGCTGCTTCGCATGCTCATTCTGGTATCGTTCTGCTCGAAGTTGCCTCTGCACGCTCCTTCGCGATCCTCGCCGCTCGGCCGTCCGAGCCTTCATGTTTTCCCCTCCTAGTACATCCAGCTGCAATCGCGCGTGAAATCCGTCGTCGCCGAGCGCTGCCACGTGCCGCTGCCGGTTTTCTCGACCGCGAAAATTCCCCCGCTTCCGCAAGAGCCGCCGCAGCTCTTGATCACCGATACCAGCGCACTGGTATGCGCCTGGTCAAATCCCGGAACCCCTAGGTAGCGCACATGCCTGATTTGCTCGTAGCCTTCGCATGCCGTCGAGTCGCGCCCGTGCGTCGCGAGGCAAGCCAATACCTGCCCGGCTTCGCTATACCCAAGCAGACGATAGCCCTGCGGGATCGAAAATTTCCGCTCCCAGCGATGGCTCTGCCGATTGGCCGCCACAAATGCATCTGTCATCGCATGCTCTTCCGGCGTAGAAGGCCTCAAACAGCTTCCGTCGAGCTGCGGAATATCGGTCACCGAACTCTCCGCGAATGCCAGCGGCTCCTGCGATGGAGCGTGATAGAGCGCCGAGTAGACCTCGTACGCCTCCGCCGGAGCAGCACCGCCGCCCGGCTGGTTCAGCGGGCTGGTCGCCGCCAGATCAGTGATTGCCGTCGTAGCCGGCGTCTTCGCGTGGCGTTGTGAGGCGATGCGCACCCAGATCAGTGCTACTGCAATCACCACCAGCGTCAACCGCAGCCATAGCCGCCATGAGCTACGCATGCTCTCACTCCCCTTTATAAATGTAAGCCGCAGCTCAAAATGAGCCGCCGTATCTTTCGACCGCCAAGCCGGCCAACCCGATGAGGCCACTAGAAACTTGTTCACGGCGACCTATGCGCAGCCGGGAGGAATGAGGGCCGGCTTTGCGCAGTTCACCGCATTCTCTCAGGACGCGAAAGACAATCAGGTATTCGAACAAGTGAAACTGACCACGTCGGTGCTTGCGGTGGGAGGCGAGAAACCCTTCGGTCCGACGCAGGCAGTGATTATGCGTCATGTGGCGAAATACCGTTCCGGAGGTGATCGTTGCCGGCGCCGGGCACTGGTGAATGGAAGAGCGCCCGGTTGAAACCGTGGCATTGATTCGTGGGTTTATCGACGCCGCACCAAAATAGATCCCGTGATCCTTAATTTTAGATTGCCGATGACGTTTGTGCCCCATGCATTGCCGCCGATACCCGTCCAAAGCTGTAAAGCTGTAAAATAGTAGGTGCGGTGCAGCGCGCGATGTTCCAATACACCGAGCACGAGGTCTTTTGTATTGCGCGCTTGGCATCCATATTCCTATGAGCGCAACCAAGCTGGCACCACCACCTACCGAGACCACATCCTCAAAACCATCCACATTCAAGCGCGAACAGATTTTTGACGCCTTCCGTCGCTGGGGCTACCTGCAGGCGCAGCTCGATCCGCTCGATCAGTACCTTTCCCCGGTCAAAGTTCCTGAGCTCGACCTCGCCGGTCCAGACGCGGCCGAAGCCCGCCGAATCTACTGCTCTACCATCGGCGTGGAGTTCATGCATATCCCCTCGGCCGAGCGCCGCGAGTGGATTGCCGAACGCCTTGAGGCCGGCTCGCCCGCCCTCGAGGAAGCCGCCCGCCAACACGTTCTCGATCTGCTCACGCGCGCCGACGTCTTCGAGCAGGTCATTCAGTCGCGCTATCTCGGTACTAAACGCTTTTCGCTGGAAGGCGTGACCGCGCTTATTCCATTCCTCGATGAAGTGCTCAACCGTGCCGCTGAATTTGGTGTGCAGACCTCGGTCATGGCTATGAGCCATCGTGGACGCCTCAGCGTCATGGTCAACATCCTCGGCAAGCCTGCGGCCGACATCTTCTCCAAGTTTGAGGACGTCAATCCCCGCAGCATCCTTGGCGGCGGCGACGTGAAGTATCACATCGGAGCCACCGGCGTATTTCACACGCGCAACGATGAATGGATCGCGTTGCACCTCGTCTCCAATCCCAGCCATCTCGAGGCCGTCGACCCCGTCGCCATGGGCCGCACCCGCGCCAAGCAAACGCGATCCGGACCGGATGGTATTGACCGTGTCCTGCCTATCCTCATTCACGGCGACGCTGCCTTCGCTGGCCAGGGCATCTGGGCCGAGACCATGAACCTCGCCGAAGTCGAAGGCTTCTCCGTCGGCGGCAGCATCCAGATCATCGTCAACAACCTCATCGGATTCACCGCAGAGCCTGACGAGTCAAACTCCACGCGCTTCGCATCCGATCTCGCCAGGCGCCTGCCGGTGCCCATCTTCCACGTCAACGCTGAAGACCCAGCCGCCGTTGTGCGCGTTGCCGCCCTCGCAGCCGAATACCGGTACATCTTCCATAGCGACGTCGTTGTCGATCTCATCGGCTACCGCCGTCACGGCCACTCTGAAGTTGACGATCCCACCATCACCCAGCCTTTGCGCTATAACCGCATCAAGAGCCATCCGCCGCTCTCCGAGCTGTACGCGAAGCAGCTCGGCATCGACACGTCCGCCCGCGTGCGAGAGTTGCAGGCCGAGCTTGCCGCTGCGCAGAAGGCCGCCACCACGATGCAGAAAATGCCTCACCTCGCTCGCCTTCCTGAGTACTGGTCGCCTTACAAGGGTGGCCCCTGGAAGCCCGAGTACGACGTCGAAACCGGCCTTACCCGCGAGGAAGTGGGCCGCATCTCGCAGGGCCTTACCTCCTATCCCGCGAGCTTCCACGTCCATCCCAAAATCAAAAAGCTATTGGAGCAGCGCGCCGAGATGGGCCAGGGCAAGCGCGCCTTCGATTACGGCATGGCCGAAGCGGTGGCCCTCGGTTCGCTCCTCATCGCAGGCACTCCGGTGCGCTTCAGCGGTCAGGACAGTCAGCGCGGCACCTTTAATCAGCGTCACGCCGTGCTCATTGACATCGAGAACGAGCAGCCCTGGATTCCGCTCAGCCATCTTTCCCCGGAACAGGGCTCCTTCGACATTTACAACTCCATCCTCTCCGAAGCCGGAGTGCTCGGCTTCGAATACGGATACGGTCGCGATTACCCCGAAACCCTCGTCCTCTGGGAGGCCCAGTTCGGCGACTTCGCGAACGGCGCACAGATCATCATCGACCAGTTCATCTCCTCCGGCGAGGACAAGTGGGGGCTGCTCAGTGGCATCGTTGTACTCCTGCCCCACGGCTATGAAGGCCAGGGCCCGGAGCACTCCAGCGCCCGCATCGAACGCTATCTCCAGCTCACCGCGCACGACAACATCCAGGTCTGCCAGCCCTCAACCGCCGCGCAGTATTTCCATCTGCTGCGCCGTCAGGCCCTTCACAAGTGGCGCAAGCCGCTCATCATCTTCACGCCCAAGAGCATGCTGCGCCATCCCGACGCCATCTCCCCGATCGATGACTTCGCCCGCCCGCGTTTTCAAAATGTCCTGCCCGAAACCGCGATCCCGAGCGCCAAACGCCTGCTCATCTGCACCGGAAAAATCGGCCATGAGCTGCGCGTCGAGCGCCAGAAGCGCGGCGACGACACCACCGGTATCGTTTTCGTCGAGCAGCTCTACCCCTGGCCCGAGACCGAGCTCGCCGCCGCCATCGACGCCCATTCCAATGCGCGTGAAATCATCTGGGTACAGGAGGAGCCGGAAAACATGGGAGCGCACTCCTTCGTCATGCCTCGCCTCCGACGTCTGGCCAGCGACCGCCAGGTGCTCAGCATCAAGCGCTCCGCCGCCGCTAGCCCTGCAACCGGCTCGGCCAAGGCTCACGAGATGGAGCAGAAAACCCTGATCGAACTAGCCTTGGGGCCCGGCCTCCAGGAAAAGATCACTCGCTAGTGGCTTCTCCGGCAAGCCGATACCGCCGCTGTTGACCTCGAGCGGCCTTTCTTCTCGAAAAGGCTGCTCGATTGCACAGCCGATTCATCCCCGAGTAAAGTGGTCGCACGTTCAGCTTAGCTTCTCTCAAAAGCGAACCGGCTGAAGCCAGGGGATCCCTGGAAGGCAGGTAGCATGGATATGCCAGAACAGGCCGGACAGAAGGCCAGTCTCGCCGATTATCTGGCTGCTGAGCGCACTCTTCTCGCGTGGATTCGCACCGGCCTGGCCATGATGGGCTTCGGTTTTGTGCTGGCGCGCTTCGGTCTCTTTCTGCAACAACTTCACCTCCTGCAGAGTGCCTTCTCGGCGGAGTCCTATGGGTTGTCGCTGTGGTTCGGCACAGCCCTTATCGTGGTTGGAGTGATCGTGAATGCTTTCGCCGGATGGCACCACGTACGGTTGGTCCGGGCGCTGGATCGCGGAGATACCTCGCACTCTCGGCCTTCGATGCAGGCAGTTGCGCTTGCATTCTTTCTCGCATTGGCCGGACTGGCGATGGCGATCTATCTGGTTGCAGTCCGAGATTCTAGTCGTGCACAACCTGGAAGCAGTAAGGAGATATCGATGAAACTCAGTAAAGACAATGGGATTGTTGAGATAGCCAGTAACCACTCGGTGGATCAGACGGTAGAGAAGCTCAAGGGCATCTTGCAGGCAAAAGGGGTCACCCTGTTCGCGCTGGTCGATCATAGCGGAGAGGCGGAAAAGGTGGGAATGACGATGCGTCCTACCCGGTTGTTGATCTTCGGGAGCCCCAAAGCCGGCACCCCGCTGATGGTGGCGGCTCCCAGCATCGCGATCGATCTGCCGCTCAAAATCCTGGTCGCGCAAGATGACCATGGAAAGGTATGGATTTCCTACAACAGCACGGAGTACTTACAGCAGCGGCATAGCCTGCCGCAGGAGTGGCTTGCAAACATCGCAGTGGTCGAAACCCTGGCCGCCAAAGCAGGCGAATAGATCATGCAAGCTGTGCTCAGTATCCAAGACGGAAGGGTTTCATTGCGTTTTTGCTATCGCTTCCTTAATATCGAAGCAGGGCGCGAAGCACCCCTTCTCATCGTATGGCTTCAAGGCGCGCGCGTAAGTGAGGCGGCCTGAGCCGCACCCATCCAGCAGCTGGCACCTTTGAATTCAACAGGATAAAGCTAGATCAAAATATGCGCATACTCATCACCGGAGCTGCAGGCTTTTTAGGTTCACATCTCTCGGATGCCCTGCTGGCAGAGGGCCATGCCATTGTTGGCGTCGACAATCTGTCGACGGGTTCGCTTGAGAATCTGAAGCATCTTAGGAATGAATCGCGCTTCGAGTTCAGAGAACTTGATATCTGCACGCCCTTCGAGTGCGGGCAGGTGGACTACGTGTTCAACTTTGCTTCTCCGGCGAGCCCGGTGGATTACGCGAAGCTGGGCATCGAGACGCTCGCGGTCGGCTCGTCCGGCACGAAGAATTCACTGGAGATCGCGAAGAAATATAATGCGAAACTTCTTCATGCATCGACGTCCGAGTGCTACGGCGATCCGGACGTGCATCCGCAGACGGAAGATTACTGGGGGCACGTGAATCCGATCGGGCCGCGCTCTGTGTACGACGAGGCAAAGCGGTTTTCCGAGGCACTGGTGATGGCCTACCACCGCTATCACAGCGTGGATACGCGGCTGGTCAGAATCTTCAACACATACGGGCCGCGGTTACAGAAGAACGACGGCCGCGTGATTTCCAACTTCATGGTGCAGGCGCTGAAGGGTGAAGAACTGACGGTGTACGGCGAGGGCCAGCAGACGCGCAGCTTCTGCTACGTGTCGGATGAGATCGAGGGTATTCTCGGGCTTTCGCGCTCGGATGAGCACTTGCCGGTGAACGTTGGCAATCCGCATGAGTGGACGATCCTCGACTGCGCTAAAGCGGTGCTGAAGGTCACAGGCTCGTCAAGCCGGATTGTCAATCACCCGCTGCCGGAAGACGACCCCACGCAGAGGCAGCCGGACATCTCAAAAGCGAAGCGGCTATTTGGCTGGGAGCCGAAGATCGATCTGGAAACGGGCTTGCGCCTGAGCCTCGATTATTTCAACTCAACGGTCGAGTCAGAAAAAGCTCTGAAACCGGCTTAAGAGCGATAAGCGATCAGGGCGCAGGGCGCGGCAATCCCACCTCAGCTGCTCGAAGGCGGGTGCCCGGGAATGAAATTGCTTACATTCCGAACAAAAGTTCTTTATGCTTGCAATTAATTTGCACGCACAACCAGTGGAACCTTCAGCTGCCTCAAGCGTGCAATGGCAATCGACTTTTCTTTGCAGGATAGGTTTCGGCAGGCATGGACTTTGAGCAGTTGCGTACGTTTCTGGAGGTGTGCCGTTTGCGAAGCTTTTCGCGCGCCGCGGAAAAGCTATCGGTAACCCAGCCTGCGATCTCGGCGCAGATACGGACGCTCGAGAATGAAGTGGGGGCGCGGCTGTTCGATCGCGATGCCGGAAAAGTTACGTTTACCGCGGCAGGCAAGGTTTTTGAGCCCTTCGCCGAGCACTGCCTCCAATGTCATAACCACATCATGGTCACCATCGGCGAATTGCACCGCTCCCCGCGTGGCGAAATCTCCGTGAGCGCCAATGAGGCGATTAGCTTGTATGTGTTGCCGTCGGTCTTCGCAGAGTTCAAGCGGCAGTATTCGCGTGTGGCCTTGAGTATCGTGAGAGCAGACCGTCTTCGATCGATCGAGTCAGTTCTGAGTCGCGAGGTAGATTTCGGGGTGGTGTCGCTCCCGCTCAAAGATCCGCGATTGCTGGTGGACATCATTCATCACGATGAAGTGGTGCTGGTTGCGCCCAAGAATCATTCCCTGGCGTCGCGCGATTCGGTAAAGTTCCCGGAGATTTTGCAACACTCTCTGCTGCTGCCCAAGCAGGGGCGGCAACGCGAATTGATTGAAGACCTCTTCCGCACCTATGATGTGCAACCTCGCGTGGCCATGGAAGTGGAGTCGAGCGAACTGTTAAAGCGCCTCGTCGTGGCGGGACTGGGCATTGGCTTTCTGCCTCGCACCAATGTGCTGAGCGACGAAAAGATGGGAACGGTGAAGATCATCAAAGTTGAAGGCGTGCGCCTTAACCGTGAACTGGCGGTGGTGTATCGCAAGGACAAGACTCTGACCAGGGCCGCGCACGCATTTCTGGAAATCGCCACGGAAAGAGCGCGCCCGCACGCGCCGGCAGCGCCGCCGGGAAAGACCAGACACGCGAAAACCAGCTGAGAGCCGGTCAGCTAAATGGCGGGTAGACAAAGGCGGATAGTAAAAAAACTGAGGGAAATCGCGGCTCGGCAGATCTCATCTATCTAGCCCGATACCTTCTGTCGGACGGCCTTTGTGGCCTTGGCTCGTGATCCCGACTTGGCGAACCGTGACGAATGAGAGAGCGCTGATCCGGGAGGATAGCTTGTGGACTGGCGGACGATGAGCCTGGTGGGAATCGTCCAATGGCGTTGCTGGGACGGCGCTTGATTTTCGGCGATGGAACGCAGGGACTCGAAAGCCGCACGCGCCAGATCGTTGCGTGACATGCGTACGGTAGTAAGCGGCGGGTAGACGAACTCCGCCAGATGGATGTCGTCAAAGCCGACGATGGACATATCGTCCGGCACCTGGAAGCCGGCTCGAGCCAACACGCGAAGGCCGCCAATGGCGGTCATATCGTTCGAGCACATCACCGCGGTTGGCAACTCACGCAGCGATAGCAACAGTTCCATGGCGCGCATGCCCCCTTCCAGTGTGTGATCGCCCTCGATCAGCCAACCCGCGGTGGGACGAATGCCAATCTCCTCCAAGGATTCAAGAAACGCGACTTTGCGAAGTTGCGAAGAGCCCTGGCGGAGAGGCCCGCTGACGAAGCTGATCTTGCGGTGACCGAGAGCCGCGAGATGTTGCACTCCCTCACGGATGCCCTTGCGGTAGTCCACGATGAGGGCGCGCACAAGCGGCCCTGGAGGGCCTGAATCGACAAAGACCATGGGAACATCCCGCGAACTCAGCTCTTCGAGCAGCGGCTGCTCGACGCCGAAGGTCATCACGGCTACGCCCTCCACATGGCGTTCCAGCATGCGGCGAATGCAGGTGGTCATGCGTGCCAGGTCATAGTTGGTAGAGCCGATGAGAATTTCGTATCCGTTGGCGACGGCAATTTCCTCAAAGCCCTGCATCAGCTCTGGGAAAAAAGGGTTGGTAATTTCGGAGATGAGGAGCCCCAGAAGGCGGGTTCGGCCGGAGACCAGAGCGCGGGCCTGAGTATTGGGAAAGTAATTGAGTTCGCCGATTGCTTTCCAGACGCGTTCGGCGAGCTGCTTGTCAACCGTGGGGACGCGATTGATGGTGCGCGACACCGTGGCGATGGAAACACGCGCGTGTTTGGCGACGTCGCGTATGTCCAGCCGATGCTTTTCTCGCTTGACTTGTCGGGGACGCTTCTCTGCGGGCACTCGCACGCCTTTCGCTTGACTAGGCAAGTGTAAATCGCATAACTTCAAAGATCCAGTAAACGTTTGCCAGAAAAAAAAGAGGAAACTAAACTAGTAAATCGCTTTAGCGGCGTGGCAATATGCTTATTCGGGGAAGAGGGGTTCGGTAAGCGATGCTTGACGCTCTCAGGGTGGACGTTCTCGAAGCAAACCTGGAGATTGTCCGGCGCGGTCTTGTCCTGTACACCTTTGGGAACGCGAGCGGCATCGACCGTGAAACGGGACTGGTGGCGATCAAGCCGAGCGGTGTGCCTTATGAAAAAATGACGCCCGAGGACCTGGTGATCACTGACCTAGACGGCAGAATTGTCGAGGGCTCGCTGCGGCCTTCGTCGGATTTGGGGACCCACCTGCTGCTGTATCGTGAATTCCCTACGATCGGTGGTGTGGTGCATACTCACTCGGAATATGCAACGGCGTGGGCACAGGCTGGCCGGGAGATTCCGGCGTATGGAACGACCCATGCGGACTATTTTTACGGGCCGGTTCCAGTTACGGAAGAGCTTACGAATGAGGAGATCGGCGGCGATTACGTGCTAAACACAGGTCATGCGATCGTGCTGCGGTTCAGAGATCTTGATCCAGAGGCCATTCCCGGAGTGCTGGTTCGGGGCCATGCTCCGTTTGCCTGGGGCAAGACGTCGGCGGATGCGGCGCACAACGCGGTGGTGCTTGAGGCCGTGGCTCGGATGGCCTATTACACGGCAACATTAAATACGGCTTGCGAAGGTGTGTCGCAGGCACTGCTCGATCGGCACTACTTCCGTAAGCACGGCGTCCAGGCAACGTATGGGCAAAAAGACAAGATGTAGGGTTTAGGGTGTAGGCTATAGAAATTTTGTAACAGTCAGGAATCCAGATAAATGCAGCTTCAGCCTTTCGTGGCGTTTTCCACTTATTTTGCGGCGCCGGTTCACTCGCTCGCGCATCTCAATGCGATCGATATTGCAGTTATCGCGATCTACTTCGCCATCGTTATCTTCATCGGCTTTTACCTGAAGGGCTCGGCGAATACCAGCGAAGAGTTCTTTATGGCCGGGCGCGAGATGACGGCCTGGATCGCGGGGTTGAGCTTCGTTTCTGCCAACCTTGGGTCACTTGAGCTGATGGGCTGGGCCGGCTCGGCCTATCAGTACGGCATCCTGGCGACGCACTGGTACTGGATTGGCGCCATTCCGGCGATGCTCTTCCTGGGCATCATCATGATGCCGTTCTATTACATCTCCAAGGTCAACTCGGTCCCTGGGTATCTGCACCTGCGTTATGGAGATGGGGCGCGGGCGCTTTCCGCGGTCAGCTTCGCGTTCATGACGGTGCTGATGAGCGGCATCAATATGTACTCGATGGCGCTGGTGATGAAGGTGGTGCTGGGGTGGAATTTGAACTTCAGCATCTGGGTGTCGTCGATCACGGGGGCGCTGTACGTCGGGCTGGGCGGGCTGCGGTCGGCCATTTACAACGAGGTTCTGCAGTTTCTGTTGATCTGGCTGGGCGCATTGCTGGTGCCGATTCTGGGGCTGATTGACGCCGGCGGATGGACGAACCTGAAGCACCAGATCGGAGTGCGGCTAGGCTCTGAATATGTCCACCTGTGGAGCACGACGGGGCGCTTCAGCGAGAATCCCATGGGCATTCACTGGACGGGGCTGGTCTTTGGTCTCGCGCTCGTCATCAGCTGCGGATATTGGACTACGGACTTCCTCGTCGTGCAGCGCGTGCTCTCGGCGAACAATCTGCGCTCAGCGAGGATGGCTCCTATTATTGGCGCAGCCTTCAAGATGGCGGTGCCGTTCATCGTGATTTTGCCGGGACTGCTGGCGCTGGCGGTGCTGCCCTACCACTTGGTGGGCGAGTCGCAGGCCGTGGCCACCGGCCAGCACAGCTATAACGAGGTACTACCGCTGATGCTGGTACGCTACTGCGGACCGGGGCTTCTCGGGCTGGGTGTGACGGCGCTCATTGCGGGATTCATGTCGGGGATGGCGGGCAACGTGAGCGCCTTCTCGACGGTGTGGACGTATGACATCTATGGAGCCTTCCTGAACAAGAAGGCTACCGATCAGCATTACGTTGCGATGGGGCGCTGGTGCACATTTATCGGCGTGCTGATCTCGGTAGGCACGGCGTACCTGGTGCAGCACGCGGCAAGCATCATGGATTACGTGCAGGGGCTGTTCAGTTTCTTTATCGCACCGCTCTTCGGAACAGTGATCCTGGGCATGCTTTGGAAGCGGACCACAAAGGCCGGAGGCTTCTGGGGATTGCTGGCAGGCACGTGTACGGCGATCGGGCTCTTTCTTTGGGTGCACTTCGATCCCTCAGCGCTGCGCTATGTAGCGCTCTCGGCCAACGCGAAGACGCTGGCGGAGGATATGTACCGTGCGCTGTGGTCGTGGCTGGTATGCGTAATTGTTACCGTGGTGGTGAGTTATGCTACGAAGCCGAAACCGGTGTCCGAGCTGGAGGGGCTGGTGTATGGGGTGGTTCCGCTGCCCGTGGAGCACGACGATCACTGGTATCAGAAGCCAATCGTGTGGGCGGGCGTGATCGCGGTGCTGTTTGTGATCCTCAACATTATTTTCTGGTAGATGGAGGCGGCGATGCGCGAAGAGATTTCAATCTGGTTTTTTGCCGGAGTACTGTTTTTGATTTATGGCGTGATCATTACATCGCAGGGCCTGTGGGAGCTAAGCCATCCCTTGGTAAATCCTCCGGTACTTTACTATCTGCATGCCCCGATCTGGTGGGGAGCGATAATGACCGTTGCCGGGCTGAGCTACACGATTCGTTTCTGGCCGCGGCGGATCCGGTAGGCACACCGATGTTTTTAGAACAGAAGCTGAACCAGAAAGGCGACGGAGAGTCATGAAAAGGCCTACCTACGGAGTGATCGTTGGCAGCCGCGGTTTTTTTCCGCACCATCTTGCAAAGGAAGGTCGCGAAGAGATCATCAAGGTCCTCGATGCAGCCGGATACAAGACGGTCGTGCTTTCACCGGAGCAGACGCAGCATGGAGCTGTGCAGACGCCGGACGATGCGCGTCACTGCGCCGAGCTCTTCAGGCATCACCGCGACGAGATCGACGGCATCATCGTCACTCTGCCTAATTTTGGTGAAGAGCGAGCCATTGTCGATGCCATTCGCCTTTCCACGCTCGAAGTCCCGGTGCTGGTGCAGGCCACCCCTGACCGCACAGAGACGATGAAGATCTCGCACCGGCGGGACAGCTTCTGCGGCAAGATGTCCGCATGCAACAACCTGATGCAGTACGGGATTCCCTACTCGCTGACGGCATTGCACACCGTCTCGCCCAGCTCGGAGGCATTCAAAAAGGACCTGGCGTGGTTCTCTGCCGTCTGCCGTGTGGTTAACGGCTTCAGGAACCTTCGCATCGGTGCGATTGGCGCGCGCCCGGCGGCTTTTAACACGGTTCGCTACAGCGAAAAGCAGCTGGAGCGCGCCGGCATCTCTGTGGAAACGCTCGATCTCTCGGAAGTCCTTGGCCGCATTGCCCGGCTCAAAGATACTGACGAGGCGACGCAGGCCAAGCTGGCCGCGATCAAGTCCTACGTGTCTACCAGTGGAATTCCAGAAGCCGCTTTGCTCAAGATGTCCAAGCTTGGCGCGGTCATCGACGGCTGGATGAAGGAAACCTACTGCACGATCAGCGCGATCCAGTGCTGGACATCCCTCGAAGAGTATTTTGGCGTCGTACCATGCACCGTCATGAGCATGATGAGCGAGAACCTGTTCTCGAGCGCATGCGAGGTCGATGTGGTCGGCGTGCTCAGCATGTATGGGCTCGCCCTGGCCTCGGAAACGCCAAGCGCTCTGCTGGACTGGAACAATAACTACGGCGATGATCCGGACAAAGCGGTCTGTTTCCATTGCTCGAATCTGCCGAAGCATTTCTTTGCCAACGTGGTGATGGATTTCCAGGAGATTATCGCGGGAACGGTAGGCAAAGAAAACACCTTCGGGACTTGCGTGGGCCGCGTGAAAGCGGGAGCAATGAGCTATCTGCGCTTTTCGACCGACGACTACACGGGCAAGATCCGCGGCTATGTGGGGGAGGGCGAGTTTACAAATGATCCGCTCGAGACATTCGGCGGGGCGGGCGTGGTGAGGATTCCAAAGATGCAGAAGCTGCTGCGATACATCTGCGAGCGGGGCTTTGAACACCACGTGGCGGCGAACTTTTCCAGCGTCGCGAGCTCAGTGTATGAGGCGGCAACGCGCTATCTGGGCTGGGAGATGCATCACCACGAGGCGGAAAGCTGAGAAACAGGCAGCAGAATCCGGGCAGCTTTCATTGGGGTCTTTAATGAAACGTTTTCCGGGGAAATGGCTGACTTGAACGTAAGGAGTGATGCACGTGGCGATTGTTGCCGGAGTGGACTTTGGAACCCTTAGCGTGCGCGTTACGCTGCTCGACGGCGAGCGCGGACGATTGAGTACGGCGAGCGCCGGGTATCCACTGAAACGCAAGCGCGAAGATCCGGACTACGCGACGCAATCGCACTTCGGTCAGATGGACTCTCTGGTGAAAGCCACGCGCAAGGCGCTGGAGGAAGCCGGAATCACCGGCGATGCAGTCGCGGCCATCGCGCTCGACACCACGGGTTCGAGCGTGATTCCGGTGGGCGCGAATCTCGAGCCGCTGGATGATTACTACCTGTGGTGCGATCACCGCGCGAAGGTCGAGGCGCAACAGATTACGGCGCTGGCGCATGCGGAAAAGCTCGAGGCGATCGAGTGGTGCGGCGGAGTCTACTCGCACGAGTGGGGATTTGCCAAGCTGCTGCACTGGCTGCGGAACAATCCTGAGAAGCGCACGCACTTTGTAACTGCGTTTGAGCACTGTGACATGGTTGCGGCAACGCTGGTGGGGATTACTGACGCGAAACAGGTGAAGCGCAGCGTCTGCGCGATGGGCCACAAATGGCTGTGGAACCCTCGATGGGGCGGGTTGCCTCCGCAGGGATTTTTGTCCAAGCTCGACCCGTTGTTCGAGGGGATTCGCGATAAGTTTCAGGGCGAATATCTGACCTCCGACAAGATCGCCGGGACTCTTTCACCAAAATGGGCCGCCGCGATGGGACTGCAGGCTGGGATTCCGATTCCGGTAGGAGCGTTCGATGCGCATTGGGACGCGATCGGCGCGGGGTGCCGTGAGGGGGATGTAGTCAACGTAGTCGGCACATCGACGTGCATTATCGCCATGGAGCATAAGACGACCCTGGTGCCGGGCGTATGCGGCGTGGTTCCGGGCAGCGTACATCCCCAGTACACCGGCGTCGAGGCTGGGCTATCGGCCACGGGAGATATTTTCGAGGCGGTCGCACGTCGGGCCGGAACCAACGTATCGGAGCTATCGAAGGGGCTGGAATCGTATCGTGCAGGTCAGACCGGCCTCCTGCGGTTGAGCTGGGATAACGGCGACCGCACCGTGCTGGTCAATTCCGAGTTGGGCGGCGTAACGCTGGGATGGAACCTGATCCATACCGCGCAGGACGAGTTGTTCGCTGCAATCGAGGGGACGGCGTTTCATACGCGGATCATTTTGGAACGGATGGCGGAGTTCGGCGTACCCGTCGACCGGGTGATCAACGCAGGCGGGATTCCGCAGAACAACACGGTGTTGAATCAGGTGTATGCGAATGTGCTGGGCAAACCGGTGCTGGTACCGGCGGGCATTCCAACCAGCTTGGGATCGGGAATCTTTGCCCTGCTGGCCGCAGGGGCATTTCCGACCATCGAGGCCGCGCAGGATGCAATGTGCCTGAAGTATGCGACGTATACGCCCGACCCGCGGGCCACGGTGGTGTATGACCGGCTCTATCGGCACTATCGCGATCTGTATTTTGCACTGGGCCGAGAAAATGCGACAGCCGTGCAGCTGGGCGGGGTTCTGCCAGAGCTGCGCAAGATCGCGGCCGAGGTTTGCGGAGAATAGAGACAAGGAGTCCATAAAAAAGCTTTATGACTACGGCTTCTTTATGAAACCTTTCGTCAAGATATATGACTTGTAGCGTCTGCTTAGAAGTGACGGGGACTCCCCGCGGAGGTATCCGTGGTCACTTCTCAAAAGCGTCATACTACTTACTCTCCGGTTATCGCCCATACTGTGTTGCTCATTCATCTTGAACGCATGCTTCTTCTCGCGGAGGAGAGCAAAAACAATCATCCTTCGCAGCAAGTTGCACAACCGGATCGGCGTCATTTTGCTGGCAAGCGCCTGCCGCGCACGGTGTTGTATCTTGCGGTTCTGCTCGGTGTCAGCCTGTGCTGCGCACGGGCCCAAGCCACGCTGGGGAGCATTCTTGGCACGGTGCCGGATGCCTCGGGCGCAGTGATTCCCGGGGCAGCAGTGACGATCCACTCTCTGGACCAGGACCTCACCCGCCAGACTGCTACAAGTGATGCCGGAGATTTTCTCGTCGAGAATCTGAAGCCCGGACCCCGGACGGCGACCTTCGGCGTTCTCAGCGCTCCGCAGACGCCGGAAAACTCTGGGAATCGCACCGGGCAACTGGCCTTGAGGGTGGATTTCTGAGGGTAGAACCATTTCCGGCCCTATCGAAAGTGTGTCAATCTTGCCTTGTGCCCTTTACCCAACCCTTTGTCGATGCGCTCGCCAAAGATGCGGGCTTCACTCTCGCCGGAGTCGCCGCCATTCCTCCGCCCGGAACCTCCGAGAGCAGGGAAGAGCGCCGTCGTTTCGAGGACTGGATCGCCTCCGGCAGCGCCGGTGAGATGGACTACCTCAAGCGGCGCAACGAAAACGGAGAGCTTATTCGCTCCTCTGTGCGCACCGCCTTCCCTTGGGCCAAATCTGTAATCGTGTGTGTTGCAAATTACAATGCCGCGCATCCCCGCTCCATCGACCCCGCGTCCCCGGATGCCGGATGGGTTGCCCGCTACGCCTGGTCCGGCTTTCGCTCCGAATCGGAGTCCGGGTCAGAGTCCACCTCCGCCATGCGCCCCACCGATTACCACAAAGTTCTGCTCAAGCGCCTTGAGACCCTGAACGCCAGCCTCCGCCAAGCCCTCGGTCCCTTCGAATCGCGCAGCTACGTCGACACCGGGCCGCTGGTAGAGCGCGTCTACGCGCGCTATGCGGGCCTGGGATGGGTTGGTAAGAACACCTGCATCCTTAACCAGCAGCTTGGTTCGTGGTTTTTCCTCGGCGTCATTCTTACTTCGCTCGAACTCCCGCCTGACGACCTTCCCTCATTCGCCCCCGACCGCTGTGGAAGCTGCACCCGGTGCATCGACGCCTGCCCTACGCAGGCCCTCACGCCCTATCAGATGGACGCCAGCCGCTGCATCTCCTATCTCACCATCGAGAAGCGCGGCGCAATTCCCGACGATCTCCGCGACGGCATTGGGCGGCAGATATTCGGCTGCGACATCTGCCAGGATGTCTGTCCCTGGAATCGGAGAGCGCCCATTGCCTCCGACCCGCAACTCGCTCCACGCCCGGAACTCGTCAACCCCGCGCTCGATTGGCTGGCCGCGATGAACGCCGGCGAATTCGGAGCATGGTTTTACGGTTCGCCCGTCAAGCGGACCAGGTTTGACGGATTCCGCCGCAACCTCGCCATTGCCATGGGCAACAGCGGTCTCGAGCGTTTTCTCCCCACGCTCGAAGGCTGGTCACACTCCGAGGATCCAGTCCTTGCCGAAGCCTCAACCTGGGCCATCCGCAGACTCGACTGCCTCGACTAATCCTCGCAGAGACGAGCGGCCTCGTTGCCGAAGCAAGAGGCCGAAAAAGAGAACCACTACGGAAATCGTAGATGGCGCGTGGCTCGCGCTCCTCTCGATCCCGGGTTTTAGGCAGCGCGAATCACATTGGCCGCGTTCAGGCCTTTGGGGCCTTGCTGGCATTCAAACTCCACTGCTTCGCCTTCATTTAGTGTCTTGTATCCAGCGTCCTGAATGGCAGAGAAATGCACGAACACATCCTCTCCCGTTGTACGCTGGATGAACCCATAGCCTTTAGCCCCATTAAACCACTTCACAACTCCGTGTTCTTTCACATCCACTCCTTTGGTGAACAGCCAATGTTTGCTTTCAGTAGTACCCCAAAGACACTAAAAGCCGCCCATGCCACACCCGCTTCGTGGCGTTCAGGCAGCTCCACATCCCCAGGACATTTCTGAAAACACCGCAACCAAATACCATCAATAAAAAGGGCCTTCCGTGCTTCCTTCTGCTTTCCCGGAAAAAGGAAAACTGTACTCAAGTTATGGCAGGAAATGACCTCTGAAGCAAGATAATTTTCCATCAAAAACAATCTCTATCCTTTTGATTACTAAAGGACACTGTCCTTTTGTACCCGCTTGGGCGTCCTCTCCCCCCAGAAGCGCCCCCACTCAAAATCGCTCTCCATCATGATCGCGAAAGCCCATCGCAGGGTGCTGTATCCTTCCCATGCCATTTTCCCGGCCTGGGAGAGGATATGAACTTTGACAGACGACCGCTTCGCCGAATCGCGCCTACGGCATTTCTCTTTGCCGCTTGCCTGCTGCGTGTGTGCGCCTGCAACGCGCAGGACACTGCCCGCCCAGACACCGCGCGCATCGAGGAGATTGTTCAGTCCTACGTAACCGGGAAACAGTTTATGGGCACCGTCCTGGTTGCTCAGGACAACAAGATTCTGCTGGATAAGGGTTACGGATATGCCAACCTCGAATGGCAGATCCCCAACGCGCCCGAAGCGAAGTTCCGCCTCGGCTCGATCACCAAGCAGTTCACCGCCGCCTCCATCCTTCTGCTGGAGGAGCGCGGCAAACTCAGCACCGATGACCCGGTGAAGGAATACATGCCCGATGCGCCCGCCGCGTGGGACAAGATCACCATTTACAACGTGCTCACTCATACTTCGGGAATTCCCAGCTTCACCGATTTCCCCGATTACCGCTCGACAGAGGCCGCGCCCACTACGCCTGAGAAGCTCGTCGCACGTTTCCGCGACAAGCCGCTCGACTTCCAGCCCGGAGAAAAGTGGAAATACAGCAACTCCGGCTACGTCCTGCTCGGCTATCTTATCGAGAAGATCAGCGGAAAGAGCTACCAGGATTTTGTCGAGGAAAACATCTTCAAACCTCTGGGCATGAACGATTCCGGATACGACTCAAACTCCGCCATCATCCTTCATCGTGCCGACGGATATGCGCCCGGCCCGCACGGACCCCAGAACGCCGGCTACATCGACATGAGCATTCCTTTCTCTGCAGGTGCTCTTTATTCGACAACGCATGATCTTCTGCTCTGGGAGCAGGGATTGTTCGGAGGCAAGGTCTTGTCCGCCGCGTCGCTCAAGAAAATGACCACCCCCTTCAAAGAGGATTACGCCTGCGGATTGGGAGTGCGCACCGTGAACGGCCATCTCATGATCGAACATGGCGGCGGCATCGAGGGCTTCAACACTGAGCTTGCTTACTACCCTGACGACAAGCTGACCGTTGTGGTGTTGGCCAATCTCAACGGAGGCGCTCCCGGAGAGATCGCCTCCAAACTGGCCGCCGTAGCCCACGGCGAAAAGGTCGTGCTGGCCTCAGAACGGAAGGAAATTCCAGTCTCGCCGAGCATCCTCGCGACCTATGTCGGCACTTATGAGCTGACACCGACTTTCAGCATCGTCATGACACTCGAAGACGGCCATTTGATGACGCAGGCTACAAACCAACCCAAGTTTCCACTTTACGCAGAATCACCCACGGAATTCTTTCTGAAAGTAGTGGACGCGCAGGTTGAGTTCTTCAAGAACGATGCGGGTCAGGTGACCTATCTCATCCTGCACCAGGGCGGACGCGACACCAAAGGCGTAAAAAAATAGAGAGGCGGCGAATCATCAAGTGTCTCGCGGAACGCCGTATAGGCACGGAGATCTCTGAGTGCATGGCGATTTATCGCTCTTCGAGAACTTGGATTTCGCTTCCTACGTCCAAATGACGAGAAGAGAGCGCGTCACAGGACTGAACCGCACCTATGCTGACAAGGCCGCCTTCTCAATCTGCTTTAGCCTTTCCGTCAGCAATTCCTGCTCCCGCAGGTTTTGCGTCATGGTGATTGCGCGTTGGACTTCCTCACGCGCCTCAGTGAACTTCCCCATCTTCATAAGCAGGTCTCCGCGAACACTGGGGAGCAAATGGTAGCCAGCCAAGGCAGAGTCAGTGCCGAGCCTGTCCATTCGATCGAGTGCATCGAGACCAGCGGCAGGGCCTTGCGCCATGCCAACGGCGACCGCACGATTCAGTGCCACGATAGGCGACGGGCTGATCTGCATCAGAGCGTCGTAGAGAAGAACGATTCGCTCCCAATCGGTCTCTTCGGCGGTGCGGACTCGGGTGTGGCAGGCAGCAATCGCTGCCTGCAAGGTATATTTACCTGCGCCTCCACCCAGCTTTTGCGCATGACCAAGCGCGGCCATTCCTCGCTCGATCTGCGCGTAGTCCCACAAAGAGCGGTCCTGGTCCCGTAGTAAAACTGCTTCACCGTTTCGTCCCCGGCGTGCCGCGGTGCGCGAGGCCTGCAGTTCCATCAATGCCAGAAGACCATAAACCTCAGGCTCATCGGGAAGAAGCTGCACAAACATGCGCCCGAGCCGCAACGCCTCGTCGCACAGTGCAGCCCGCATCCATTCACCTCCCGATGTCGCCGTATATCCCTCGTTGAATATCAGATAGACCACCGAAAGTACGGACTCGACTCTCTTGCGCAACTCCTCCCCGCGCGGCGTCTCAAAGGGAACGTGAGCTTCAGCCAGGGTCTTCTTGGCGCGAAAGATCCGCTGTCCCAGGGTCTTCTCCGGCACAAGGAAAGCGCGGGCGATCTCCGCCGTCGTGAGGCCACAGATCAGACGCAACGTAAGCGCGATGCGGCCATCCACCGTAAGGACCGGATGGCATGCGGTAAAGATAAGCCGCAGCACGTCATCGTCGATAACCTGATCCAGTGCCTGGTCCATAGCCTCTCCAAGCCGCTGCTGTTGCGTTTCAACTTCCCGGCTAATTTCTTCGTGCTTTTGTGCAAGCATGTGACCACGGCGCAAAGAATCGAGAGCGCGCCGCTTCGCCGCCGTCATCAGCCACGCAGCAGGATTTTCGGGGATACCTTCCTCGGGCCACCGCTCGAGGGCCGTGACGAGAGCGTCCTGGGCGAGCTCCTCTGCAATGCCGATATCGCGGGTGACGCGGGCAATCCCGGCAATGAGCCGTGTGGACTCGATCTTCCATACGGCCTCAATCGTCCTGTGAATGTCCGTCATGCTTTCACGGCTGCCGAGTTCGTGAGGTCCTCAAAGCCCTCGGCTGCCTTTTGCACATCTTCAGGGAAATCGCTAATCTCGAGAATTTGGCGCACTTCGATGATCTCGTTGTTAGCCATCGGCGCTCGTCTGGCCCATTCGATCGCTTCTTCGCGCGAGCGCACCTGAATGATCCAGTAGCCTCCGATCACCTCTTTCGCTTCAGCAAACGGCCCGTCCGTCACTGTGGCTTTGCCGTCCGAGAACGAAATCCGCGCCCCAGTTGAAGGTGGTAAGAGCCCATCGAGCGCGAGCAGGACGCCCGCTTGCTGCAGACTCTTGTTGTACTCCATCATCTTCGCCACCGCTTCCGCACTGGGAAATGCATCCGGTGCGGCTGATTCATATCCTTTTGGTATCACCATCATCATGAAACGCATTGAGCTGCTCCTTATCGTTGATTCAGCCAGATCCCACTTTCTATCCGAATTCTGGTACTAGCTCACGACACGTCGTCGAACTATCCGGTCTTCAGCGGGTAGTCGCCGTCTTCGTTCGCGCCGCCGGGAGCCTGAATTACGTCGCCCAACGAGATGGGTTCAAAAATCTTAACCTTTCTCATTACGAGTCTCCGTGGCTAGGTGATTTTATATTCGGCCGGGTTTTCAGGAACGCTCGCACCTCGACAGGAACCCTGCAGGCGACGACGGCTTTGCGTCCCCACGCGAGCGCCTCATCCATGTCAGCGGCTTCGAGTATCCAGAAGCCGCCCACGTGCTCCTTGGTCTCAAGGTACGGCCCGTCGGTGATGACCACTTCTCCATCAGGCTGCTTACGCAATGATTTGGCCTGGGCTGCCGGTTCCAGGCCGCCAGCAAAGAATCTGGCGCCGGCGGCCACCATCTCTTTGTTGAGCGCGCCGATATCGCGAAGCATCGCTTCGCCTTCCAGAGACGGGTCGTAGTTGTTGGGGTGTTGAATTGCGACCAGATATTGCGGCATATCTTTCTCCTGGAATGGTCTTCAGGCGGGCTGATTGCCCCGCCTTCATTACAACGACGAACGGCCGGACCTGATCTCTACAAGGCGTTCTGTGAAATTTTAGCTCTGGCGGCGTATCAAGCAATCCGCAGTAGGGTTCGGCGGAGTGAAGAGTGGCCACAACGCGAAGGGCAGCCGTAGGCTGCCCCCTTCGCGAAAAATCAACGCGCGGCTGCCACCGAACGACCCGATCTTCCGCAAGCCTTCGCCGAAGAAGACGAATCCTGAAGCGGGGTCCCCTACAGCTTGCCCTGAGCGAAGCCGAAGGGTCCCGATTTTGGGACGTGGGTAAGCACGAGCACGGATCCGGGTGCCGGATGCCCCACCTTAGCGTAGCTAAGGTGGGACGATGCGGGTGTAAGGGAGGGTTGACAGGAGCGAAGGTAGTGATTGCGTAGGTTGATCTGTGGATCAGAGAATTACGCTACGTCCAAGGTCAGGTCCGTCTCTTCGCGAGTTTCAATCAGACGACTTTCAAACGAAGCCCGCTGCTGCGCATCTGTCGGCAGGAACTTGACCAACTCCGGAAGGAATGGCTGGACGATATCAGAATGATCCGCGGCGCGGGCGACAAATTCGTCAAACCGATCTTTGAAGTCAGCCGGCCGCGCACAGGCTTCCTGCATTCCGTTCAACTTTTCAAGCAGGTCCGCGAGCATAGCGCTTCCTGAAACCTCAGACGCGATCTTGCCACGCAGGGATGCGAAGACGGCTGTGCAGCAAGTTGCACTGGTAGGTCGATATTGGGAGGTGATGTGCATACAATTCGCCCTCATTTCTGGAATTTCTGTGTGGGCTTATTAAGCCTGGGCTTACCTAGTTGATTACTGGCACGACAAAACGGTTCTGTATATTTCGACGTATTTCGACGCTGATGGGAAGACTCAAATCGTCACATTTATGTGTATTGGAAATGTATTTGAATCAATCAGATCCGCATACTCGTGTTGGCTTGTACCATTATCGCCTGTCGGCCAGAGGCCATGCCTTATTTTACCGTTAAAAGGGCTTGCTTGGAGAATAAAACGCGAAACCATCGAAACATTTCTGATGAGGGCGTCGCAAAGGTCCTCGATGACAGAATGACGCTGGAAGGAAGACTTGCGCTCTCCCGCTCTCCGCTATTTTCGGATCGAGGTTTGCCCCCCGAGGTCTGCGCCGCTGAGGTCTGCGCGATCGAGGTCTGCCTCGAGATGCTCGGGATTCGCCATACGTCCATCGCTCCCGGCTGTTCTGCTGTTGCCGCATCTCTTTATTTTTCAGAAGGGTTCTTAGCTTCTCCACGAGCCGGGTTCGGGCCCGGAGCCGCCGGAGGCTGAGACCACTTTGAAGGCGGAATCACGACGTCGCGTTCCGGCTGGATCTGGAAATGCGGCGACATAATCTGCACGCCAAACTCGTTGAAGGCATCCTGAATACTGGAATGCAGTTCTGAGAGTGTCTCTATGCGCAGCTTCTCGTTGCCGAGCCGCACGATGAGCGTGTACTCAACATAGAAATCAGAGAGTGCCCTCTGCAGCACGTAAGGCTCGGGCTGCTTGCGAATGTTAGCCGTGCGCTCGGCCGCGAGCAGCAGAAGAGCGTGCACCTGCCGCCACGGGGCGTCATAGCCAATGGTGACGGTAGTGCTGGCGATCATCCCGTCGGGGTAGCCCAATCGGGTGTAGTTGGTCGTCAGGGTTGCCACCAGAACAGAGTTGGGGATGGTCACCTCTTGTCCTTCGATGGTGCGAACTTTGGCGGCCAGCAGCCCTACTTCAAGTACCTCGCCTTCGGTTTCGTTGACCCGCACCCACTCGCCTGTCCTGAGCGCCTTGGAGTAGACAACGAAGAGGCCGCTCATTACCTGGTTAATGATTCCCGTGGAGCCGAGGGAAATGACCAGGCCGAAGAAGACGCTGATGCCCTTGAATGCGTCGGTGCTTGAGCCTGGTATGTACGGATATGCGACGACCACCGCGAAAATCCAGACGAATGCCGAGAAGATTCGCTTGGTAGCCTGTGCTATGTCGGGATCCATCCACTGAATCCGCATTCTGCCAGTCGACACCTGGTCGAAAAAGGCCGTCCCAAGGCGAACAATCCAACGGGCGATACCACAGATGATGATGACGGTAACAATCCCCGGGATCGCAAGCACCGCCGCGCGGCCGAACTGCTGAAATATCTGGAGGACGTAGATACCCAGTCGTTTTCCCCATGGCTGGGTGTAAGGAAAGTAGCTGAGAGAAAATGTCAGCCACAGGTAAATCGCCGCCAGGGTAAGCACCCAGGCAAGGACCCTAAGTAAGGAATGTGCTGCGTTGATAATGGGAGGAAGGATATTTATCCCGAACAATCGGAAGCGTCCGGAGATCAACTGTTCTCTTGCGTGCAGACGTGCTGCCAGCCAGGTGTAGGCCTTCAATATCAGGAACCAGGCGAGGATGACCAGCAGCAGGCCGATAAAGGTAAAGAACAGCCCCGCACGGATGACGGGCCATCTGCGTTCCGAGTCCCGGGCCTCAAGCGCATCATCGAGATTCCAGAGAACGCGCTGCGAAACCTGGTCCAGCTGCTCACCGGATGTCAGATCCAGATCACTGTTTCCCAGGAAGAACAGGATGCGCCCCTCATAGCTAAAAGCGATGCCGCTCTGGTCCATAATCGTTACGGGAACGAGTTGAAGGTCGCGCGCTCTTACACTCAGGGGAAGATCATGGAGCCGGCGGGCGGCTTGATCGGCGCGATACTGCGGGTTTAAACCGGCCGATCCACTACGGAGGACGGCGATCTCTCGATTCCAGAACACGATGGGAGTCCCATCTCCGTTGACGACAACTTGTCCTCCGGCGGGGACCGAATCAGTGGCGGCGAAGATCGATCCAGGCGCAAGCGCCAAAGCCACGAGGACGGCAGCGACCGGCAGCAATCGTGAGAGAAATGCCCGTTTCATTGGCGGAATTGCTCCTTAGTGCCGGCTCGCGTCGCAGACATATCTTCCTACCCCGCTTGCAAAGAGCAGATCGATCGTAACATCAGGATTGCGGTGTGATCCCCACGAATCGCGCTTTGTCGCTGCCGCGTCTGCGCGGCTTGCTCTGCTAGCATCGGCTCAGACACACCTTACTCATGCTCACGATCAAATTTGCGTCCAAACCCGACGCGGCCCCGGATCCCCCAGCACAGCCTGCCGGCTGGTGGCCGCACATCGTCTCTTTGGCGCGCTATCTCGCCCAGAGCGAGGTTCACACCTACGCCTTCAGCGTGGCGGCGAACGCTATCCTGTCGCTCTTTCCCTTCATCGTGATGACGTGGACCGTCCTGCGGCACGTCTTTCGCTCTAGCGCGATGGAGGATGTGCTCGGCGACATGCTCCGATACTTTCTGCCCGCGCATCAGGACTTCGTGGTGAAAAACATGGGCCTCCTGGCGCACGCGCGGGGCAGGGTGCAGATCATCTCCATAGTGACGCTGCTGATCTCGTCGACCGGAGTCTTCCTGCCGCTGGAAGTTGCGCTGAATCGCGTCTGGGGGGTCACCAAAAATCGTTCCTACCTTATGAACCAGCTCATCTCGCTGGGGCTGGCCTTTTCGGTCGGCCTGCTGGCCCTTTTCTCCATCGCGATCACGGCCGCGCAGAACGTTTTACTGGCTTTCCTTTTCTTAGGCAAGACACAAAACTTCGTCTTCACCCTCCTGGCCCACGCGGTTCTGCAGCTTTCGACCGCCATCTTCAGCGTCGGCATCTTCTTTCTCATTTACTGGATTCTGCCCAACCGTAAGCTGCCCATCGCGGCCGTCCTGCCCACGGCCATTGTTACCGGCCTGCTTTGGGAGGGGGCCAAGACCGTCTACGTCTTCGTGCTGCCGTGGCTCGATCTGCAGGCGGCCTACGGGCCGTTTTCCGTTTCCGTGAGCCTGATGATCTGGGCCTTTCTTACCGGCCTTATCCTGCTTGCCGGAGCGCAACTCTCGGCTACGCGCTACACGCTGCGTCTGGCGCATGAGGCGGAGGTGGAAGAGCAACGAGAGTCCGAGTAGCTGCCCGCTTCTTCGCTACTCGCTTTTTCGCTACACTCAACTGACAGATGGGACATCTCCGCAATTTTGAGACTGGTGTATTCCGGCGTCTGCGCCGCGATCCGCCCACAGGAAAAATTCACCGCCTCGCGTTCTGGCTACTTATCGTCTATATAGGCCTCGCCGTGGGACGAATTCTGCCCGGCAGAGCGGGTGTCGCCTTTCAGAGCATCAGCGCGTTTACGCTTTTTTTGCTGATCCTGCTTTGCATTCCGCTGCTCTGGCGCTGGATCTTCGGGCGCTTGCTGTGGAAGCTCAGCAATCGGCTGGTGGTCACGTATCTGCTGATGGGCCTTGCGCCGGTGGTGCTCTTCGTCACGTTGGCTGTGATCCTGATGTACGTTTTCTCCGGCCAGTTCGCCATTTTTGCGACTACTGCGGAGATCGATTCCGAGCTGGCCCATATCTCGTCGACCAACCGCGCCTTCGACATGCACGTTTCGCACGCTGTGGCGTCTGATCCCAAGGCGCGCAGCGTGACGCTGCCCGAAGCCGACGATACTTCGCCCGACCACGAACATATTGCGATGCAGATCGCGGCCTTTGCAGATGGACAACGACTGCCTCTGGTTCCGGAGAACCTGAACGCCACCGGTATCACGAGACCGCCATCCTGGGCGAAGAGCCATTTCTATGGCGTGGTAGTCGACGATGGCAAGCTCTATCTGCGCGCCATCGACACCCGCACCTTCGGCGGCCGAAGCGTTACTACCATCACAAGTCTGCCGCTTCAGAAGGAGAATGTGGACCAGATTGCCCGCGGCCTGGGCAGCGTCACCATCGTTCCCGATGTTGACATCGAAGACAACGAAACGCTGGTTGGCGATAGCGGGCGTACGAAGTTTTCCTACGAGAAGCGTCCCGACGGTGCAGTAACGATCAACGGACACGATCTCACTGCCGAGGAGGCCCGGAGGAGAGCAGTCAAGGGAGGCACGGTTCCCGACGCGCAGCACTTCTACGACATCCCTGTGACTTTCTATGCGCCGCTCGAAACTGTGGATTGGGTCACGGGCAAGCCGCACACCACTTTCACGCACGTCACCTCGCGCCCATCGCTGCTCTACCAGCGCCTCTTCATCAGCTCACTCACGATCGCCGCCGTGGTGCAGAACATACTCATCGGCATCGCCATCTTCTTCGGTCTGCTGGAACTGGTTGCCTTCATTATGGCGGTACGGCTCAACCGTACGATTACCCAATCCATTCGGGATCTTTACCAGGCCACGATCGCCATCGATAAGGGAGATCTCACGCACCGCATCAAGGTGACGCGCCGCGATCAGCTCGCCGCTCTCAGCCGCTCCTTCAACAGCATGGCCGCTTCGCTCGAACGCCTGCTCGAAGAACAGCGCGAAAAGGAGCGCCTGCAGAACGAGCTGGAGATCGCACAAGAGGTTCAGGCCAATCTCTTTCCCCTGGCCAACATCTCGCTTCCTATGCTGGAGCTGCATGGCGCGTGCTATCCGGCGCGCACCGTCAGTGGAGACTACTACGACTTTCTGGTTTTCGGCTCAACGGGGCTGGGCATCGCCCTCGGCGATATCAGCGGCAAGGGGATCTCCGCGGCGCTGCTGATGGCCACGCTACACTCGGCGGTGCGTGCCTACCGCTTCGCCGGACTGGAACTGATCAACGCCGGCAACGCCGTTCTGGCCACCTCGCTCGACTCCCGCGTAGGCGAGGCAGAAGTGGAATGCGGCGAGCTCTTCGAGGAGCCGGGCAAGATTCTCGCGCTGCTCAACCGTCATATCTTCCGCAGCACGCAGCCGGAGAAATACGCAACCCTCTTCCTGGCTCACTACGATGGCATTCGCCGCGAGCTTGTCTACTCGACCGGCGGCCACCTTCCACCCCTTCTGCTGCGCGCCGACGACAGCGTCACGCGCCTCGACTGCGGGGGAACGGTTGTCGGCCTGATCGACAACATGAGTTACGAGCAGGGACGCGAGCAACTTTATCCCGGCGACATTCTGATCGCCTACAGCGATGGCGTCACCGAGCCGGAAAACGAGTTTGGGGAATTCGGCGAAGAGCGCATGGTCGAAGTCGTGCGCCGCCACCGGCACCTTCCGCTCGACGCCATCTCCGAGCAGGTGATGCAGTCGCTGCGGACCTGGATCGGCGGACAAGAGCAGCCTGACGATATCACGCTGGTTTTGGCGCGGCAGCGGTAGGACGGCCTAAGTATCACACCCTTTCGAAGGTGCTTTTTACGAATGTGCAACGCCAGAGGGGTTTGAATATCGTTTCAGGATTATGCCGTCGACTCAAGGTGGTGGAGAGAATGACATCATTTGGGTGCGATGGTGGTCTTGGACTAAAAAGGAGCACGGAGGGATCAAGAACTGACTACCCAAACATCGTTACCGGGTAGGATCAGACGGAAAGAACTCGAAATCATATCCGCGCTTTATGGGCTCGATGGGATGCGTAACTATCACCTAGCAGAAACCCACAGAGTCGCGTATCGGATAACGGTTTAGATTGGGGGGTGAAAACGACTTAAGCCCATATGAACATTTCGTTCTCCCCCTAAAAACGCATCGTTTTCTAAGCGACACCAAGCTCGTTCATCAATCACGACTGATCAATAACTGTCGGAATCTATCGGCGCCGAAGACGGAGCCAGGGATGGCTCCTCATACCTCGGCGAACTGGACGATTACCTTGATGTCGTCCGGTTTGCGATGCAAGGCATTGGCGAAGTTTTCCGGGCGTTCGCATCTTGTCACCAGGCGTGACAGCCAGCTGCGATCGGCGCGGGCCAGCGCTTCGCCGGCCTTGAACCAGTGGCGTTTGTTCGCATTCACGGTGCCGACGATGACTTTGTTCCGCAACACAGCATCGGTTGCAACGTCGGCGGTGGATAACCTGCTCGTGAAGCCACCACCGCCAACGCCGGTGAGGCAAACGATTCCACCCGATCCGACAATCTGTATGCAGTCGTCGATGACGGCTCCTGCGCCGGTGCATTCAATGATGACGTCCGGTTCGATCCCAATGGTCGCCACTCTTCCTGAGTGGTAGGTTGCCCCGAGGGCATGCACCAGCTCGGGTTTGGGGCCGGACTCAACCCGGTCAAGTACATGAACATCCAGGCCTCGCTGCGTTCCGAGAAGGGCGGCGAGGAGGCCGACGGGGCCGGCGCCAGTCACGAGCGCGGTTCGCGGTTCCCAGAAGGAGCGCCGCCCAATGGCATTCACTTGTTCCCACGCCTTTGTGACAACGGTGGTCGGCTCAAGCAATACGCCAAGCAGACCAAGGGAGCTTTCGACTTTAATGGCGTACTCAGGCTCGATCCGCCAGCGCTCCGACATGTAGCCATCAATCTGCTTGATACCTCGCTCGGTGTACTGGCCGTTGCGACACATATCCCACTCTCCGACGGCGCAGTTCGAACAGGGGACTGGATCAGGACGGCGGACGATGCCCGCAACGAGGTCACCCTTTTTGACGCGACCGGAGGGGTCTGGCTCCAGGACGCGACCGAGCGACTCGTGGCCGAGCACGAGCCGCGTTTTGCTGGGCGGAGCCCAGCCATATTTGCCTTCCACGATTTCGACGTCGGTCCCGCAGACACCGACGGCAATCGCTTCCACCAGCACTGAGCCTTGGCGCACATCAGGTTCGGGGATGTCTTCGAGAGATGAGGTTCCTGCCTTTTTGGGTTCCACAGTAATCGCTTTCATCGGGTCTCTCCTGCGTGCAAGGAACTTGGTTGCGCGGATTACTCCAGAATCAGCTGGAAAGTCGTTGAGCGACTTCAGTCGCCAATATACATGCATGCAATGGTGTGCATCGTTAGCTGCAGGTGAAGAGCTGGCAAACAGACGCGGCGATCGGGAAAGGATACAGCATCGATGTAGAAGAGATGGTTGCAGAGGGAGATGTGGTGGCCCTTCGCGGGACCCTTCAGAGCGTGCATAAAGGCGCGTTTGCCGGTGTTCCGCCGACGGGAAGGCAGGTGAAGCAGGAGGCCATGGTCTTTTATCGCGTGCGCGATGGGCGCATGCGAGGTTCTGGCTGCAGATGGACTTGAAGCCGTTGATGGATCCGCTGACGGCGTAAGCGGATGGCCTACGATCCCGATCGCCGCTTTCGCCGCAACCAGAACATTCAACCGCAGCGAGAAGACTCCATGGTGTGAAGCGCAGATCTTCGAGCGGATCAGCCCATCTTGATGTTGTGTTCGCCGACGATGGTGAAGACCGACAAGAGATTGGTAAGGCCGAGAAGGTGGCGAACCTGTTTGCCAAGATGCATCAGTTCCAGGTCGCAGCCGACCGAGCGGGCAGACACGTATAGACGAACCAGCGTGCCGAGGCCCGTGCTGTCCATGTGGTTAAGCTCTTTAAGGTCCAGCACGATTCGCTCGGTATCCGGTATCAGTTGCTTGACCTGGATGGAGAGAACATCGGTCACGCCAGCCACCAACTTGCCATGGCAGTGCACCACAGCAGTGTGACCGGCACGGTCAATCTCAAGGGTAAGGACGGCTGCTTCGTCAGACATCAGGGTTCGCCTTGTCGAAACGCATGGATGGGCCGGAAACCGGCGTCGGGCAGATTCTCGCATACTGCAGAGGAGAATGAAACGACGAACCCGGACGCCACCAGATTGACGCGCCGGTTTCCCTGCGATACGTTCATCCCATGTTCTCGTCAACTCTTCGCCGTTGTTGTTGTCGCTCCCACATCCGGTAACCGGGCGAGTGACCGGAATTAACGAAGAGATCTTGATGTCATCAGCAGTCCACTCTCATTCAGCCATTACACCGCAGCTTTTTTCGGATCGGCAAAGTCTCGCCGCGAAGAGCTTCACAGTTGATAGCTTTCGGCTAAACCATAGGGATCTTCTCATCCATGTAGTGAAACTCGACGCAACGAAATAGCAGAAATCATTAGGAGAAAAACCATGAGTGTTGTTCTCAATGAAGTGTTAGCCGCCAATCGGCAGTACTCGGCGTCGTTCGGAGCCAAGGCAAACCTCGCACTACCGCCGGCCCGCCGCTTCGCCGTGCTCACTTGCATGGACGCCCGGCTCGATCCGGCCAAGTTCGCCGGCCTTTCCGAGGGAGATACGCACGTCATCCGCAATGCCGGAGGCCGGGCCAGTGATGACGCGATCCGTTCGCTCGTCATCAGCTATAAATTGCTCGGCACGCGTGAGTTCTTTGTTATTCATCACACAGACTGCGGCATGGAGTTCTTCACGAACGAAGTGATTCGCGGCTTGCTCAACAGCAGTCTGGAGACGGCGGAGCTGACGCCTACCGGTTTTAAGGACATCGGCAAAGGTCCCGGTTCTCGTGCCGGTGAATTCATCGAGTGGCTTACCATTCCCGATCAGAAACAAGCCGTCGTCGACGATGTGCTTCGCATTCGCTCCCACCCACTCGTTCCGCCTTCGATACCGATCTATGGCTATGTCTATGACGTAAAGAGCGGCAAACTGATGGAGGTCGAGGCAGCAACCAAGGCGGGGGCGGCGAAGTAAAGCCTACGGGGAGGCCAACGTGGGGAGGGGCATGTAACTCAACCGTGTCCCTGCCGAGTGGACAACCGAACCCTATAGTCGCCATACTCGACCCATATTTACGCCTCGAATCAGAGAGCGAATTGCGGGGCGGAATTTCGGGAGGGACGGATCATGAACCGCATTGAAAAGCAATCGGAGCAAACCCATCCTCGAGCACTCATATCGGTAGTTCTCGGCTTGGGCCTGCTCCTCGTAAGTGGTGTACTCATCGCGGAGTTTGGACTGGGCCGCTCGCTGCTTGCAGAGGGCCCAGATAAGACGGACCACGCTCCGTCCGGGTGGTTCCTGGCTGGGAGCAAACCGGCAAACTACCGCAGCGGTGTTGATAAAGCCACGACCCACGAGGGGCAACCGAGCGCCTATCTGCTGTCCGCCCTGCCAAACACGGAAGGATTTGGAACGCTGATGCAATCGATTGATGCCGAGAACTACGCTGGAAAGCGCGTTCGCCTGCGGGCATCTATCGAATCGCAAGACGTCAGCGAATGGGCCGGGATGTGGATGAGAGTCGATAAGGAACAGAAATCGGTTGCCTTCGACAACATGCAGGACCGTGCGATCAAGGGATCACAACCATGGAGTACGTATGACGTCGTTCTCGACGTCCCGAAAGATGCTACCGGTATTTCGTTTGGAATTCTCCTGTCAGGAGCCGGCGAAGTGTGGGTAAACCATGTGACTCTCGAAGAGGTGGGCAAGGAGACACAGACTACCGGCACCAAGCCGGATCAAAGGCCTTTGTCTAAGACTCCGGTAAATCTGAATTTCAGCAATTAAGCAGGAGGGATGGCGTCTATGCGCCCAACTGACTCGCGGATTGGTCGCTGCGGCTAAGACAAAAGATCGCCGCGCCATGGAGCGGGAGCGCGGCAGCAATTTTGATCAATAACGTTGGGTGGACGACTTACGATTTTTCGGCGGGCGTCTCGGCGTCGAGCAGATGCAATTCCTTGCCTGGCTTGAAGCGGACGGCTTTGCCAGGTGCGATCGTTACTTCGGCTCCGGTACGAGGATTGCGGCCAATGCCGGTCTTTCGGGGCCGTACGTTGAAGACGCCAAAACCGCGAAGCTCGATTCTTTCGCCATTCGCCAAGGCCTTCTTAAGGCTCTCAAAAACCGTGTCGACCGCCGCCTCGGCCTTCACCCGCGGTAAACCGGTTCGTTCGATTACGTGATGGATGATGTCTTGTTTAATCAATGCCTTCACTCCGAAACGCTGTCGTATTTTTGGTTACATCGGGTTCTGGTGTGATGCTAGAAAGGTTTTTGAGCATTGTCAACGCATTCCGGTGTCTCGTAAGATGCAAGTTTTGAACCAACTTAGGGAATGCCGACGCTTTTACCGCGCGGCGGGGAGTTTTCTTGTCGATTAAGAGCGATCGCTGGATTCGTGAACAGGCTGTGAAAAACGGAATGATTCACCCCTTCAGCGAAAAACAGGTACGAGAAGGTGTGATTTCCTATGGGTTGTCGTCCTATGGCTACGATCTGCGGGTGTCGAACGAATTCAAGATTTTTACCAATGTAAACAGCGCCATTATCGATCCCAAGAAGTTCGATGAACGGTCGTTCGTCTCGGTTGAAGCCGACTCCGTCATTGTCCCGCCCAACTCTTTCGCGCTGGCGCGGTCGATCGAATACTTCAAGATTCCGCGCGATGTGCTGACCATCTGTGTCGGCAAATCCACCTATGCCCGCTGCGGCATCATCGTGAACGTGACCCCCTTCGAGCCGGAATGGGAGGGATTCGTGACCCTGGAGATCTCGAATACCACTCCACTGCCAGCCCGCATCTACGCCAACGAGGGCCTCTGCCAGATTCTCTTCTTCCAGTCCGACGAGCCTTGCGAGATCAGCTATGCGGACCGTCGCGGAAAGTACCAAAAACAGCAGGGAATCGTGCTGCCGAAGCTGTAAGCTTATCTCCAAGAGCCTTCATGCCAACGTCAAACAAACGGCCGCTATGCATCGGACTGATGGACTTCGAACCGCTGCGCGTGGCCGGATTCGAGAGCGTATTCGATGACGTACCGCACGTCGAGGTCGTGGCCACCAACCTGCCCGGCGTACTGTCCAGCGACGATTTTCAGATGGTGATCCTGGGTCTGCGCAATCCGGTCGAGTCGTTCGAGATTCTGGCCAGGCTAAAGGCCGCGCGCCCGAAATTGAAGCTGATCGTGATGGGTTCGGAGAGCGATGATGAAACCATCATCAGCGCCATCGGCGCCGGCGCCAAAGGCTATCTTGAGGTGACGGCTACACCGGAGCTGGTGACGCAGTGCATCGAGGTGGTGGAAAGCGGGTCCATCTGGGCTCCGCGGCGCGTCCTGTCGGCCTTCGTCGACCGCATGCTGCATGCTTCCGAGAAGCCGGTGCTGCGACACGAATTCAAGTTCACCGAGCGGGAAGAGGCGGTGCTGCGGCTTCTGGTGGCGGCCCGGTCAAATCGCGAGATCGCCGATGCGCTCGGTATTGAAGAGCGGACAGTCAAGGCCTATGTAGCCCGGCTCATGCGCAAAGTCGGCGTCGAAAACCGTATCGCACTTTCGATTCAAGCGGCCAGCCGCGCTCTGGTCCCGGACGACGACGAGGGCAGCTGAGAGGGGGGCAGTGATCTGGCCTCTCGTACCCTCTTACTTTAGGCCACTGCACCTTGGTTACCTTGCGGGTTACTTTGGAACAGACTACAAGGGTACTAGCAACAACGCAGATCTGGGGAACGGGGTTGCCGGGACAGGAGACTGGTCCGCAGCCCCACTTTTTTGCGGAGCGCCTATCCCTCTCAAATCGCGGCACGCTCAACCTTTGCAGCCAGCCTCGCATCTAGTTTCAATACGTCCAGAGCAACGAAGGGATGTGCGCCTTCGCTTCGCCGTTTTTTCGACAGGCTCGATTTTTTCGACATGCTCGATAACGGATATAAGTGTTTACAGGAGAAAGATCACATGAAGAAACTTTTTACCCTTCTTTGCGTTGCAGGGATGACTGCATCCGCGTTTGCGACGTCGGATAATGCGACTCTCGAACACCGGCTGGAGAGTTCCAGGCTCATCCTCAATGAGATTATGGCGGCCCCTGACCAAGGAATTCCCAGCGGGATCATGAAGCAGGCGACTTGCGTGGCCGTCGTGCCTGGTCTGAAAAAGGCTGCTTTCCTACTTGGCGGTCAATACGGCCAGGGAGTCGTGACCTGCCGTACTGGACACGGATGGAGCGCTCCGGCATTCATTCGCATGGCAGGAGGCTCCTTTGGTCTGCAGGCCGGTGGACAGGATACAGATCTGGTGCTGGTCGCGGTTAACGATCGCGGGATGCAGGATCTGCTCAAGAGCAAGTTCAAGATAGGCGCCGATGCGGCGGCAGCGGCGGGCCCGGTCGGCCGCAATTCGCAAGCGGCAACCAACCTGACCCTGAAATCCGAACTGCTCACCTATTCGCGCAGTAGAGGACTGTTTGCGGGCATCGATCTGGATGGCACATCGGTCAGCCAGAACAGTGACGACACCAGTGAGTACTACGGCGCGCCGCATTCCTTCGAAGAAATTCTGAAGGGCAACGTGCTTCCGCCCGATTCGTCCAAGCCGTTCGTACGCACCGTCGCCAAATATTTCCACGACGCTCAGCAATAACGCATAGGCTCAGAATGATGGCCAGCGGCTCGGCCCTATCGCGGGCCGCTGGACTGCGTTATTTCGGGTTTGACCAGCCGCCCGGCTCCTGGATGAGTTTGGACGCCTCCACGGGCCCCCAGCTTCCGGGGTCATAGGCGTACGGCGCAGGGAGGTTCGTGAGCGCAGGGTCGAGAATGCGCCACGATTCCTCGACGTAATCTTCGCGGGCAAACCAAGTCTGATTGCCTTCCATCGCGTCTCCGAGCAGCTCTTCGTAAGGCAGCATAGTTGCTGCGTTGCCATCCTGTTTGGCGATGAGTTCCGTCTCGATTCCGCGCAGGCGCTCGCCGGCGTCTTTGATGGAGACTCCGATGGCGGTCTGCGAGTCGGGACTTAAGCGGAAACGTACATAGTTCTGCGGCGGCACATCTTCGGAGAAGACGGGCGGCGTCTGACGGAATCTTGCAATGACCTCGGTAGTGCTGAGGGGCAGCACCTTACCGGTGCGGATATAGAAGGGAATGTCGCGCCAGCGCCACGAATTGATGTGGAGACGTAGGGCGGCAAAAGTTTCAACCTTCGATCCGGGTTTCACGCCGGCCTCGTCGTGGTATCCGTTGAACTGGCCGAGCACGAGATCTTTGGGGTCGAGAGTCTGTGTGCTCTTGAGAACCTTGACGCGTTCGTCGCGCAGCGACTCAACGGTAGGGCACGGAGGCGGCTCCATGGCGATGTTGCTTAATATCTGCATGAGGTGGTTCTGAACCACGTCGCGCATCGCACCGACGCCGTCATAAAACGCTCCGCGGCCCTGAATGCCGAATTTTTCCGCCATGGTGATCTGCACGGATTCGATGTACTGGCGATTCCACACTGGCTCCAGGAAAAAATTGGCGAAGCGGAAAAAGATCATGTTCTGGACGGTGTTTTTGCCGAGGTAGTGGTCGATGCGGTAGATGTCGTCTTCATCGAAGACGCCGTGAATTTCGGCGTTGAGCGCCCGCGCGGATTCAACGTTGTGACCGAAGGGCTTCTCGACGACGACGCGCGCTCCCTGAGCGCTGCCGGAGCTCTTGAGCTTTTCGCACACGGCCCCGAAGAGAAAGGGGGGGATGGCGAGATAGTGCAGCGGATTTTTCGCGCTGCCCAGCTCCTGGCGGACCTGTGCAAAGGTCGACGCATCGGCATAATCGCCATCGACATAGTGGAGGCGGCCAAGGAGGTCGGCCAGACCCTCGGAATCGATGCCCCCGTGCTTGTCGACACTGTCTTTAGCGCGTGCCTTCAGCTGGTCGAGATTCCAGCCGGCCTTGGCGACTCCGATCACCGGACCGGTCAGCTTGCCGCGCTTGGCCAGGCGCTGCAGGGAGGGGAAGATTTGCTTGTAAGCCAGGTCTCCCGTGGCTCCGAAGAATACCAGGGCGTCGGATTTGGGCTGATCCATTCTCGCAACCTTTCTTTGCTCACTGCGAATTGTATCCGCTCTTTGGATGACCTACGAAAGTTACACGGATGTAAATTTTGACGCCACGTCTTCGGTGTCTTATCGAAATTGAGGCAGGGAAGTAGAATGCGCCCATGATTCGCCAGGGGCGCAACGTGGTTTCCGCAGCATTGTTCGGCATTTTGTGTGGAGGGGCATTGGCAAAGGCGGCACAGCCAGTTCAAAAGGAACCAGATCAGCGAGCATTCGACCAGATCGGCGAGCAGGTTTATCAGGAGAAGGCGGCTCCGGGCTTTACCTTGCTTGTGTGGTCCCACGGCAAGGTAGTTTTCGCCAAGGGATATGGCCTTGCCGATGTGGTCTCCAAAACGCCTGTGACGGCGGAGACGCGCTTCGCCATCGGCTCGATCACGAAGCAATTCACGGCGGCATCGATCCTGCTGCTCGCACAGCAAGGGAAGCTCTCGCTCGATGACAAACTGAGCAAATATCTGCCCGAGATGCCGAATGCGGACAAGATCACGCTGCGCATGCTGTTGAATCAGGATTCGGGCCCGCACAACTATCCGAATACTCGAGAACACGATTGGCCGATCCAGGGCGCAATTCCTCCGGAGAAGATTATCGCCATTCTCAAGACGGATCAGCCGGACTTTGCGCCCGGAGAGAAGTGGGAGTACAGCAATACGAACTACGCCGTGCTGGCCTACATCGTGTCTCGCGTGTCGGGAATGCCCTATGCGGATTTTCTTGCGCGCAACATCTTTACGCCGCTTGGCATGTTGGCCTCGGGAAGCGGGTTTGCGGCGCAGGCGGGAGCGGCTACTCCCTACGAGGGAAGCGCGGGGCGCTTTCATCCAGCGGAGCCGAGGATCAGCCTGGATCTGTTTTATGGGGCAGGCAGCGTGGTTTCGACCGCACAGGACCTGGCGCGATGGGATGCGGCGCTGATCACGAAAAAGCTTCTGAACGACGACTCGATGCACGCGCTGTGGACGAATGGCACGCTGCCGAATGGGCAGCGCATGCACTACGCGATGGGCTTCATCGTCGATGCGATCGGGGAGCATCGCGAAATCTGGCACAACGGCTATTCTCCGAAGGCTGGCGGCTACTGCCTCAACGCGATTTTCCCAGAGGATGACCTGGCGGTCATTGTCTTGTCCAATTCGCCCGACTCACCATTCCGCCCGCAGCCGGAGAAGATCGTGAAGAGCGTGCTGGGGCTTTATGATCCCCGGGTTGGGGAGCAGAAAGAAGCCGCAGCTGCGAGCCCTGCGCAGGATGATCCGGCGGTACACGCTCTTACAGTGAAGATGTGGGATCAGATGTCATCGGGCAAGCCGGACCGGTCACTGTTGAGTCCGGAGATGAACGCGGCGATGACCCCCGAGCTTCTGGCCAGTGCTGCACTCCAATTGCAGTCGCTGGGCAGGCTCGAGAATCTGAGCCTGATTGCGAAGACTGCGATTAACGGCGGGACGAGTTACGCCTATGCTGCGCGGTTCAGCAGCGGCCCACATAAGATCAACCTCTTTATGACAGCGGACGGCAAGGTGGGCGGGTATCGCGTGCTGCCATAGAGCGTGTTGCACGAGGCGGCTGAATCCGTCATGTGGAACGGCTCATCCAACTGGCATGAGCCGGAGGACAATCATTCGCAAAGAACTTCTACGTGCTGCGCTGGGCACGCGAACGGTATCGGCCGTAGACGTCAGGGAGATAGCATTCGCTCCCGGGCAGGGGACCGGCCGTCACAGCCATCCTTGTCCTGTTCTTGGATATATCGCCGAAGGTTCCGCTGTCCTGCAGATCGAAGGCCGCGAGCCACAATCCCTGCCAACAGGTGCAGCATTCTATGAACCAGCGGAAACGGTGATCGCGCGTTTCGACAACCATTCGCAGGATGAGCCGATGAAATTCATCGCGTACTATCTGCTCGCCGGGGATGAACCACTGATCGAGATGCTGCCCGCGCGGTAAGCACGCATCGCTGAGTCCAGTACACTAGGCTTTATCGTTGGCGATGCGAGAAGTTCATATCCGTGCGTGAAAATCTGGAGTTTGCAGTTGTATGGACGCTGGTAAAACTGCTGGGCGCTTTACGGCGCGACTGGGCGCGAGCGTTGGGAGCGGTCGTTGGAGCAGCAGCCTACCGGCTTCTCGGCCGCTTGAGAAATGTCGGCCTCACCAATCTCGCACTGGCGCTTCCTGAAAAGTCGGTTGAAGAGCGCGAGCAGATTCTGCACCTTCTCTATCGAAATCTGGGTTGGCTGCTGGCCGAGTTCTGCCAGATGTCGCGCTATACACCTGAGAACACACGCGGTTTTGCTCGTTATGAGGGCCTTAAGCACTATCTCGGCGCGCGCGATCGTGGTAAAGGTGTGCTGATTGTTACGGGTCATCTAGGTGCGTGGGAGCTTTCAAGCTACTACCACTCGCTCATGGGGCATCCGATGAGCATGGTGATTCGTCGGCTGGACAATGTGCGAGTCGACCGTCTGGTCAACGATATCCGCTGCCTGCACGGCAATCGAGTGCTGCACAAAGACGACTTTGCGCGCGGGCTACTAGGTGCGATGCGGCAGGGGGAGACGGTCGGCATCCTGATGGATACGAATATGACGCCGCCTCAGGGAGCCTTCGTGCCGTTCTTCGGGCACATGGCCTGCACGGCGTCGGGCATGGCGCGCGTGGCTTTGAAGACGGGCGCGACGGTCCTGCCGGGCTTCATGGTGTGGGATGAAAGTGAGCAGAAATACGTTCTTCACTTCGGAGAAGCAATCGAAATAGTTTCGACCGGCGACGACGAGAGAGATGTGCTCGAGAACACGGCGCGATTTACTGCGGTGATCGAAAGCTGGGTGCAAAGGTATCCTGATCAATGGCTGTGGGTGCATCGACGCTGGAAGACGAGGCCGGAGGGCGAGCCTCCGGTGTATGGGCGCTAGCGATTACAGGGTTATAGTCAGAGGGGCATGATGCGACTGGTTCAGTTGGCGGAGCTGTTGGATGCGAAGCTGCGCGGAGGCGCACAAGAGCTGGAAGTTTCCGGCGTGGGCAGCGTGAAGAGCGCGACTTCTGCGACGGTAGTGTTCGCCGAGGATGCGGCCGCCCTGACGGAAGCGATGAAGTCCGAGGCTGCGGCGGTAATCGTCACCGAGCAGATGCGGAAAGACGCAGACTTCGTCAAGCCAGTGTTGCTTGTGAACCACCCGAAGCTGGCCTTTGCACGCGCGGCACAACTGCTCAAACCGCCAGACACGCAAGCTGCTATTCATCCGACGGCTGTGATTGACGGATCGGTCACCATGGGGCGGCACGTCTCGGTGGGCGCGTATGCGGTGATCGAGGCAGAAGCGAAAATCGGTGACGGCTCGGTGATTGGCGCGGGCGCGGTGGTAGGACGCGGCGCTGTCATGGGCCGAGAATGCCGGATTTATCCGCGGGTGGTGCTCTATCCCGGAGTGGACCTGGGGGACCGTGTCATCGTGCATGCCGGAGCGGTGCTCGGTTCGGATGGATTCGGCTATGTGCGCGATCAGGCGACGGGCGAGTATGTGCAGTTTCCCCAGCGGGGGCGATTGATCATCGAAGGTGGCGTGGAGATCGGCGCGAACACGACTGTAGATCGCGGCGCACTCGACGAGACGCACATTGCGCATGGTGTGAAGATCGACAACCTCGTGCATATCGGACACAACGTGCAGGTGGGCAAGGACGTGGTGATCGCCGCGCAGACAGGCATCTCTGGGTCAAGCGTGATCGGCAACAACGCAGTTGTCGGCGGACAGGTCGGCATCGGCGACCACGCCACGATCGGGGAACAGGTGATCCTGGGATCAGGCTCGGGTGTACTGACACACAAGAAAGTCAACGGCCCGGGCGTCGTTTTCTGGGGCAGACCGGCGAGACCGCTCAAGCAATATCTGAAGGAGCTGGCGGCTCTGGCGCGGCTCGCGCGCAAGCAGGAAGAGCCTGCACAGAAAAAGTCGGTACAGGAGAAACCCGCGCAAAAAAAGCGCGCAAAGTAACTGTGGCTGTCGTCGCGGTCGGTGGACACTCGCGCAACATCGCCAAGACCTCCGTGGTTGCGGTGTGCCTGGTTGCTGCGGGCATAGTTCCACGAAGCCAGTCTGAATCTGTTACCAGACGCTGAACTGCGCCTCCCGACTCCATGCCCGACGCACTGGTGGACTTCGTGCGCCTCGAGGCGCTGCCTGCGATTTCAGTCGATAGTTCTACTGTCGGTGTGATAAAAGACGGGGTGATAGGAACGGATTGCGTTACGTCAGCTCACGCAAACTCACGGGAGATATTCGAGATATGACCAGGAAATCGATGATTGGCGGTCTGTTGCTGGCTCTTGCGCTCTGTTGCCTGGCAGGGGTTGTGGCAAAAGCTCAGGAGATGCCTCAAACGCCGCCCGTCAAGATGGGACTTTGGGAGACAACCATCACAAACACGATGGGTGGCATACAGATTCCTCCGGATATTGCCGCGAAAATGCAGGCCATGGGGAGACCGGTGCCGGGCAGTACTCCGCAAACTATCGTTACGCATTCCTGCATGACGAAGGATGAATGGGCGAAAGGCTTCGAGAAGATGAACAGCAACGAATCGAAGTGCACATACAGCAATCGAACGATCACTTCGGAAAAGATCAGCTTCGATATGAGCTGCGCCTCGGAGCGGGGCGGCGTATTTACCGGCAACTTTGAGATGCTTATCGCCGACGATGAACATACCCACGGCACTGCGCACATGAAGGGTGCAATGGGACCAAACGGGCAGCCAATGACGATCGACACGACCCTGTCAGCGCACTATCTTGCGGCAGATTGCGGTGACATAAAGCCAGGCGAGGCTAAAACGATCCAGAACCAGTAGTCGGCGGCTAAGAAGCGGGTAGCTAAGGTCGGGCAACTAAGAAGCGCGTAGCAATAGTAACGATCAGCGTTAAGGCTTACTCGCGACGCGGGATTGACAGGTATCATCGCTGCCGGCTGTCGGCAGCAAGCTATTCGGTGATGATCCTGTCGGCCCACTCCACCAGCGAGACGAATATGGTGGGATTACCGAATTTCGCTCCCCACTGACTCAAATCAGATTCGGCCACTGATCTCGCCCGGGAACAGGCACCGCACGCATAGATCGGTATGTGCCTCGCAGTAACCTTTTCCATCGTTCCAACAAGTGGAGGCCATCCCACCGGAACAATCGCTTCCGCCTCGTTCCTTCGCATCAGGCCCACTGCTTCTCCCAGAAGAAAGATCTGGACTTCATGCCCCGCTTCGGCAAGAGCAAGTCCATGCAGGAATGGAAAGGCCGCCTTGGTTGGATCGTCCGACCCCCAGGCGCTCTTCATCATTATCTTGAGTGGCTTGCGCGTTTCCGTCTCGGCCCCGGCCACTCCCATCATGGTGAAGAACGACCAAGAGGCGAGGCGAGAGAGAAAGAACCGGCGTGCCGCCATGAGTCCTCCTTATAGGGGGATACCGATAAGAGCATGACAATCCCTGCCAATTGAAGGTGCTGATACGATCGGCCCGCTCGAAATCATGTCCATGTGAATCGGAAGGCTACTTCGGTGGATTCAGGGGCGCGAACGCTTCCTTGCCCATAGTTCCGTTGCGCCGCTTGACTAGGATCTCCACCTTGCCTTCCGCTTCTTCGAGCTGCTTCTTGCACTCGGCGGAGAGACGCATACCTTCTTCGAAGATGCGGATGGAATCCTCCAGGGGAAGATCGCCGCGTTCGAGTTGAGCGACGATGGTTTCTAGCTTCTTCAGCGACTCCTCAAACGTTTCCAACCGTGGCTCCTTCCATCTTCGCCTCGTTGGCGGGTAGCGCGCTTTCATGCGGCGCGAGCACGCCAGCGATGACGTTGGCGGCCAGCGCGTAGCGGCCAAAGGGCGCGCTCACCTGCACACCCTGCACCATGGAGCGGGCTGCGGCGAGCATCTCCTGCGCGATGCGCACACCCTCAGCGCGCGCCAGATCGGGCGTCGAGGCCTGCTGCATGCGCAGCAGGATGCTGTCGGGCACGCTGACGCGCAGATCGTTCTTCATGAACTCGGCATTGCGCAGGCTGGTGAGCGGCCAGATACCGGCGATGACCGGAATGCGGAAGCCCTCGATGCGCTTAAGAAATATCTCCAGAATGCGCAGATCGAAAACGGGCTGCGTGATGGTGTACTCGGCGCCGGCCTCAACCTTGTAGGCGAAGCGGCGGATCTCGTTGTCGATGTCAGGCACACCGGGGTTGGCTGCGCAGGCGATCGTGAATCCCGTAGACGCACCGATGGGATTGCCGCCGATGTCGAGTCCGTGATTCAGGCGATGCACAATGTTGACCAGGCCGATGGCGTCCACATCGAAGACGGCCGTGGCGTCGGGGTAATTGCCAAGCTTGGGCGGATCGCCGGTGAGACAGAGAATATTTTTCAGACCGATGGACGATGCGCCCAGCAGATCGCTTTGAATGCTGAGCACGTTGCGATCGCGACAGGTGTAGTGCAGCACCGTCTCGATGCCCGTCTTCTGCTGAATCTGAATGCACAGGCTTTGTGCGCTCATGCGCGCAGAGGCGCGGGGCGAATCGGGTACGTTGATGGCATGGATGCCACGCTCTACCAGTAGAGCGGCGCCTTCGAGCTCCTTGGAAGCGTCGATGCCGCGCGGAGGCACGATCTCGACCAGGGTGACAAAGGTGCCTTCGTGGATCAGGCGTCCGATGCGCGAGCGCTGCTCGATGGGCGGCGGGGGAGTCTCCGTCACGATTGGCTCGTGCGCGGCGGCGGGCTGGGTGGCCTTCTGCGCTTCAACGGCGCGGAGAGCCGACTTCATGGCGCGAATATGGTTAGGCGTGGTGCCGCAACAACCGCCGATAAACTGGGCTCCGGTCTTCAGAAACTTGCGCGCGAAGCTAGCCATGTATTCCGGCGAGCAGAGATAAATATTGCGTCCGTCGACGGCGCGCGGCATGCCGGCATTGGGCATGGCGACCAGCGGCAGGCTGGTTGCGGCCGCCAGACGTTCGAGCGCGGTAAGCACAGTGGCGGGTCCGGCACTGCAATTGCAGCCGATGGCATCGACTCCCCACGCCGTCAACCGCGAGGCGGCAACTTCCGGAGAAGATCCGTCGAGGCAGTTGGCATCTTCGTCCACTGTGATCAAAGCCAGGATAGGAAGCTGCGGAGCGACCTCGCGCGCCGCCTTGATGGCTTGCTCGGCCTCATTGAGCGCGACGATGGTTTCGATGACCAGCAGGTCGACACCGACTCCGGGTCCGCCGGCGGCGAGGCCGCGAATCTGTTCGGCGAAGGCGGCACGTGCTTCGTCAAGGCTGGTCTTGCCCAGCGGTTCCAGATGCACGCCGAGCGGGCCGATGGAGCCCGCCACCCATGCAATCCCAGCCTGCTTCTCGTGGAGTTGTTCGACGGCCTGCCGTGCCAGCCGCGCTCCGGCCTGGTTGATGGCAAAGACCTGATCCTGAAAACCATAGCGCAACAGGCGGAAGGAATTTGCGCCGAAGGTGTTGGTCTCGATCAGCTCCGCGCCCGCTTGCAGATATTCTTCATGCACCGAGCGGACAAGATCGGGTTGCGAAATGTTCAGCTCGTCGTAGCAACGGTTGATGAATACGCCGCGCGCATACAGAGTGGTACCCATCGCGCCATCGCAAAGAATGGTGCGGTCTGCAAACATTTTCCGCAGGCTATCAGTCATAAGAGAATCCGAGGCGTCAGCGCCTTTGATCATGGTAAGCCAGTGATCCCGTGATTGCCAGTAAAGCGGGACGCTTTGCTATACTTGGATTTCCCACGCTTGGTGAGGTTTTTAGTTTTGAAGAGAAGAAGTTCACTGATTTTTTGGTTCGTCCCCATCCTGTTCTTAGCTGTCTCCTCGCTACTCACCTCCTGCGGAAAAAACTACTATTTCGCCGGGCGTAATCTGCCTCCGAGCGGCGTGGCAAATCGCGTCCTGATTGCCGAGCAGAACCCGAGCGCTCTGACCCAGGGTGCGCTGCCCTTCGTCGATGCGTTCTACGACATTCGCCATGCCTTCAACAACTCGGCGGTAACATTCTCCATCGGCGGCTTCGCCGGCAAGCTGCCGGTCACCATTCAGAACATGCCAGAAGAGCAGGTAGGGGCGGTATATTCTGTGGGTGACGGCACCTTTGCCATTGCCAACTACGCCACGGAGAAGGCAGGGACAAGTATCGGGATTTCCGCCGGTCTCGCCGCGAGCGTTTTCATCGACCGTCCCAGGAAATACGTCTACGCGGCCAACGAGGTCACCCACATTCTCTCGGTGGTGGATCTTACTGCCAACAAAACCTACGTGCTGAACCTGCCCAATGTCTATCGCGTCTCGGTGAATCCCGGCGGTACGATCGCCATGGCCTTCGTACAAAACTCAACCCAGGCCGCCGGCACTTCTTCCTGCGTAGTCGCGAACCCAAGCAACAACCCGAACCAGAATCCAACTCCTCCCGTTCCCTGTGCGGTTCCGGGCGCCCAGTTCGCGGTGTACAGCGTTGTGCATCTGACGGCAACGCAACAGACGGCGGCGATAAATAATCCCAACTACCTGGGAGCGCAGGACTGCGAGCCCCAGAATCTGCCCCAGTTTTGCGTGTTTCCGGTGAGCACCGGCTCCTCGGCAACCTTCGATAATCCGAACAAGGCGGTCTTTTCGCCCGATGGATCGACCGTTTACGTCACCAACTGCGGTCCGGAGTGCGGTGGAACGACGGCCAGCCTGAGTGTCATCCCCATCACCACGGGGGTGCTGAACCCGAATACTGTGGGCCCCAGCGGCATCGCTTTGGTGGCCACAAGCAACATTCCGATCCCGGGCGGCGCGACGAACGCGATATTCAACGGCAATACCATGTATGTAGCCGGGCAGTGCCTGGCTTCCGGAGCGAACCTGCAATGTGCGGCGCCGGGACAGGCAGGCGACGGCCTCTTTCTGGGCCAGCTTACCGTGCTGAATACACTGACCGGCGGGATTACAGGCCAGTATCCGATCAGCGATGGAACGCATAACAAGATGGTGTTTGGCGACAACAATACGCTGTGGCTGGGTTCGTCGCAGTGCCACGCCGGTGAACACTACAGGATGAACCAGGCGGGGGGAAGCAACCAGTATGGTTGCCTGACCATGTTCAACACATCGAACAACTCGTCGCTGCTCGATACCTACAAAGGCGATGCCACGGGAATCGCAGCGGTCACCGGGCTGAACAAGGTTTATACAGCTGAGGGTGGGCAGGTTTATATCTACAACACGGCCGACGGGTCAGAGCGGGACAACTCCAATGTGACAGTGGCTGGAACCGCCATCGATGTGGCCTACATGGACGCGGCCAGCGATGGCGACAACACCCAGTACTGAGACCCCAGTTTGAACAGAGTCGCCCGGCTCTGTGCAACTTTGGAAAGCATGGCATCTCCATACGCCCCCAAAGTGCGAAGCCTACGGCGGCGAGCAGACACCGAAGGGGGCCGCGTGATTCCAGCGCCTCACCTCGCCCCAATACGGGTAAGCGAAGGCCACCAACACCACAAGTGTAATTACCTCCTGCATCAGCTTCAGCTGGTAGGCAGTAAACTGCCCGTAGCCGAGGCGGTTTGCCGGCACTTGAAGGCGATACTCGCCAAAAATGCAATCAGCCCGCTAAACGACAATTGCCGTCAGCAGCGGCGCATTGCGGTGCTGCAAATGTCCGTACCAAGCGAAGGTCATGAAGAGAGCGGAGGCAATCAGCAAAAGGACCGTACGCATCGTCCACTCTTGCTCCATCTGTAATATCGAGCAATCTACCGTGCCAAGAATTCATTCTTTCCCGACCAGATCTTCCGGATTTCTTCCACATCCAGTGATTGGCTACAGGTTCGGTATGATGTCCACCTTGAACCATTTTCTTCGACAGTTTTGTTCAATTCGTGCTGCATATTTAGGATGAATGATTTGGAGAGGATGGATGGATGAACCATTCCAGGGCTGACGCCGTGCAGGCGGATGTGCTGGCCATCGCCGCGCACCGCGACGACGTAGAGCAGACCTGCGGCGGCACCTTGCTGAAAATGAGGTCGATGGGCGTGAGCACCGCCATTCTCGACCTGACGCGCGGCGAGGCGGGCACCAGGGGAACGGCAGAAGAACGCGCAGCCGAGGCCCGCAAAGCAGCTGGCATCCTGGGTGTTGCATGGCGTGACGCGCTCGACATCCCCGACGGTCGGGTCGAGAATACTTACGAAAGTCGAATTAAGATTGTCGAGGTTCTGCGCCGGGTAAGACCGCGCGTGGTGATTCTTCCTTACGGGGCCGGACGCCATCCAGACCACTACACGACAGCGACCCTAGGCTATGAGGCCTGCTTCCTGAGCGGCCTCGCGAAAGTCGAAACGGGTACCGTGCCGCATCGTCCATTCAAGATCGTCTATGCCAGCCTGTATGCGGACGTCCGCCCGAGTTTTGTCGTCGATATCACCAGCGTTATCGAAGAACGTCACAAGGCGCTCATGGCCTATGGCTCACAGTATGCGAACCAGCAGGCGGGTAGCGGGTTGTTTGTAGCAGAAGAAGAGATCCGCGAGCGGACATTCTCCGTAGCACGGCATTACGGCTTGCTGGCGGGCGTACGATACGCTGAACCATTCGTTCAGAAAGAGGTCGGCATGGTCGACGATCTTACGCTGATCCCGGTTCAGTCCATGTAGTACCTGTTCCGGTAGCACTTTTTTAGGGGACAGGTTCTGGCCTTACGTGACATGCGCAGTTGCACGGGTGGCGGCGCTGGCCAAAGTATGTGCCGGCAGATAGACGCGAACGCAGGCGCCCTTCAGGTCCGCATCGTTGTTGTTGGCAATGCGAATTGTTCCTCCATGCTTCTGCACGATTCCGTTGCTTACCCAAAGTCCCAGTCCGGTCCCGTTCTCACCCTTGGTCGTGAAGAAGGGCTGAAAAAGGTTCTCGCCGGTCCGGCTTGTAATACCGGGTCCGCTGTCGGTCACTTCGACCATCGTTCCCCTGCCCCGGAGCTCTTCGGCGGCCACGGGCTCGATGCGAATCCGGATGCGTCCCCCTTTTCCCGCGGCCTCCAGCGCATTCATGAAAATGTTCGTAAAGACCTGCCGCAGTTCGGCCGGAAAACCTTCGACGACCGATGGCTCGGAGAAGTCGCGATCCACCTGAATGCCTTGCTGTATCAGGCGGCGTTCGAGCAGCAGGAGCACTCCATCGGCCAACTCCTCCAGGTCGACAAGAACGGGTGCCTTGGGCTCGCGATAGAGGCTGAGAAGCGTGCGGCTGATTTGCATGGTTCGGCCCAGCTCCTGCTGTGCCAGTTGGATATACTCGGCGCGCTTCTCCGGATCGGCTTCGTTTGCCAGCAGGAAGTGCAGGTTCGCGACCGAGTCCAGGGGGTTATGAATCTCGTGTGCGATGGAGGCGGCCAGGCGTCCGGCCACGGCGAGCTTTTCCCCCGCAATCAGAGCAGCCTCAGTGCGGCGCGCCTCGGTTACGTCGCGAAATACCAGCACCACCCCGATCATGCCCCCGTTCTGATCGCGAATTGGGGCGGCGCTGTCGGCGATGACGTATTCCTTGCCTTGCTGGGAAATGAGCACGGTATGATTCGCCAGGCCCACCACCATCTGCTGCTGGCGGACCTTTTCGATCGGATTCTCAACCTCTTCCCGGGTCTCTTCGTTGACAATGTGGAAGACCTCGGCCAGCGGACGCCCCAACGCTGCCTGAGCCGTCCAGTCGGTTAGATTCTGGGCGACGGCGTTCATGAAGTCGACCTTGCCGCCATTGTTGCAGACGATCACGCCATCGCCGATCGATTCCAATGTGGTCTGGAGCCATTGCCGCCTTTCGTAAATCTCTTCGGCCTGGCGTTCCAGCTCTTCGAGCGTGGCATCGTAGGCGCGTGACACGCGATGGAGACGGCTGCGCGTGAATAGCCCCAGAAAGATGCCGATGACCAGGGCCGAGATTACGAGCGCGGCAAATTCATGGCGCTCCAGGATCAGGGCTTCGTCTGAACGCCTCCTTCGTGCGCGCACCTCGGCGGACAGCATTTGGTCCAGGGGCGCCCGCACACTATCCATCAACTGCTTGCCATGCTGATTCAGTTGGGGGTCATTGAGGGTGGCTGGATCTTTGTTGAGGACCTCTTGGGCGAAGCCCAGCCAGATTTGATATCGGTCCCTCGCTTCGGCCAGCCGCCCGGTCTGATAGGTACTCGTGGTGACGAGTGGATGAAGGTGGTCAAAGTGCTGATCGATCGGACCGATAGCAGCCTTGTAGGGAGCGAGCATGACCGGATCGCCGGTAAGCTGAAAGCCGCGCAAACCCGTCTCCTGATCGATGATCAGTTTCTGCAGCTCAACGATCTGTGCCGTCAGCTCATCACTGCGATCGATGGCGCGAAGGGAGGCCGAGGATCGCATGATTTGCCAGGCGGCGAAGCCGGCAAGAGCTAACAGCAGAAGAATAGGCAGAAACAGCGTTTGACGGAGAATGCGGTTGAACTCACGCAGATTCACCGAGCGCCCCCCCGCCGTGCTGCATTTCCAACATCTGGCGAACCTTATCCAGAAGCTCCTTCGGTCCTTCGCCTTTCAACACCGTGAAGTTCACCATCTGAATCACTTCTGACGGCAGATTGATGTAAGCGGAAAGAAGCAGGATGGGCACCTCCGGGCGATGCCTGCGCATTTCCTCGGCCACCTGTCCGCCGTCCATTCCGGGCATGAAATAGTCCAGAATCACGCCGTCGATCGGCTGACCGAAGAACAAACCGAGTCCAGCCGATCCATCCAGAGCAGTAAGCACCCGGTAACCGGCCTGCTCCAGCACGGCTTTGCGGATTTGCAAGCCGAGTGCCTCGTCATCGATACATAAAATTAGCGGACTGGCGGCCACGGTTCCCATTTCCTCAAGAGCTCCCGTCCCGGCGTGGGGGAGCGGTCTATCCATCGCGGTTAACAGGCCCCTTTTCAAGAAGCATTGGCCGGAATCGTACCTGAAAAGATGCCAGAAACCGCTTTCGGTCGCGGATGCCGCGTCCGGAAACGTGCAATTGCCTGTCCCAAGCCATTAGCGAGTATAGCATTCTGCATTCGCTAAAGAGTTGAGGCCATTAGGCCGATTGCCTGCCGCCGGGCAGAGCAAATTCACATTACTTTTGCATTCTCTTTGCCCGAGTGGGGTACGCTGGTGGCAAGCGTGCAGTCTGAGGCAGAGGCGATTGCGCGGGTGAGGAAACAGGTTTGAGCCAAACAGTATTCGTACTCGAAGACGACACCGATATCTCCCGCCTAGTGCAACATCATCTCGAGGCTTCCGGCTTCGGCGTTCGCGTTTTTGGAACTCCCGCTAACCTGATTCCCGACGCGGAGCGCCAACAGCCCGCGCTGTTTCTGCTCGATATCATGGTTCCCGGCGGCGATGGCCTGGATGTTTGCCGGCGTCTGCGCAGTCACCCCGCGCTGAGTACCATACCCATCATCTTCCTGACCGCGCGTGCCGGAGAAAACGAGCGCGTGCTGGGGCTGGAGCTGGGCGCCGACGACTACATCACCAAGCCTTTTGCCACACGGGAACTGCTTGCACGCGTCAAAGCCGTTCTACGCCGTTTTGAGCGGCCCGCGACGCCATCCGTTACCAGCTTCGACGAGGTATTCATTGACGCCAGCGCGATGCAGTTGAAGGTACGCGGCGAGCTTACCACCACCACCGCAACCGAGTTTCGGCTGCTCGACTATCTCGCGCGCCATCCCGGGCGAGTTTTCAGCCGCGATCACCTCCTGGATGCCGTCTGGGGTGATGCGCGATTTGTTACACCGCGCTCCGTGGATGTTTACGTTCGCCGCATCCGGGAGAAGATCGAAACCGATCCGGAAAACCCCCGTTACCTCAAGACCGTGCGCGGCGCGGGCTACAGGTTTGAACTTCCTCGACAGGCCTGAGAAAAACAGGGATTAGCCATGAGGGATTAGTGATTCGTGAATGGCCGTTGGCTATGGATCTTTCGCAGGCGCCTGGACACCGGGGGTCTTATGCTAGTGGCAAGCAGCGAATCGCTAATGACTAATTCCTCATGGCTGATTTTGTGACAGGCAGGGTATTCACCAAGCTTTTTTTCTCGTTTGTATTGGTGCTGGCGATCGGCACGGCAATCCTCGACCTTTCCCTCGGCCGCATCGTTGAGGATTCTCTCCGCAATCAGCTGGCGCAATCGCTTGCAGGGAAAGCGCGACTCCTTGCCAGCGAGGCCAAACAGGGGCAGCCGCTCGAACTCCAACAGCTCGCAATGCGGGGAGAACTCGACGCCGGTGCAGAGGTAGCTTTCTTCGCCCAGGATGGCGTCGTGTTTGCCAGCTCGCAACCCGTCGAGAAGGGGGATCAGATTCCTCCCGAGGTTCGCCAGGCAACCCGCGATCGAAAAAGCGTGGGCCAGTCGCAGCGCAATGACAATCTCTATGTCGCCGTGGCTGGAGACGGCCTCATTGTGCGTCTCGCGGCCTCGTTGAGCGGCATTCATGCCATCATGCGCGTCTTGCGCCGCGATCTGTTGTTGGCTTCGCTTGTCGCGATGGCGCTGGCTACGCTGCTGGCCGCCTTTCTCGCGCATCGCGGAGCAGCGCGCCTGGACCGCATCGTCACCTTTGCCAACCGCATCTCCGCCGGAGATTTCTCGGCGCGGGTCGAGGAAGGGAATCTCGATGAGATTTCCGAAGTAGCGCACGCTCTCGATGCCACGGCCGGGCGCCTTGAAGCCAGCTTCCGCGCGCTCGAAGCCAAGCAGCGTGAACTGGCCGCATTGCTCGACAGCATGCAGGAGGCGGTGGTTGCCGTTGACGCCGCAGGGCGAATCAGCTGGTCCAATGCCGTAATGCAGCGCATCGTGCCGGGCGCGGTGCGTCAAGGCCATGCGCTGGTACACGCTGTCCGCGATCCGGAGGTACTGGCTTGTGTCGAAGCCGCTCTTCATCATCGTGAACTGCGCAGTGGCAAAGCACCCTCTGTTGCGCCGGGCAGGATTTTCGAAGTAAATGCCACACCTACTCCCGATGGCGGCGCGGTCGCGGTGCTACATGACGTGACCGAGATTGAGCGGGCGGAAAAGACGCGGCGGGATTTCATCGCTAACGTCTCCCATGAATTGCGCACACCGCTGACATCCATTTCCGGCTACGTTGAAACACTGCTTGACGGCACGCTCAAAATTCCGGTCAGCGCGCGCGAGTTTCTTACCACGATCCTCAAAAATGCTGCACGCATGACACGCCTCACGGAGGACTTGCTGGCGCTGGCCAGCGTCGAATCCGGCGATTATAAGGTGAAGCTGCGCCCCGTTTCGGCCTCGTCTCTCGTTCACGACGCCATCGAGTCGCTTACCGGTATGGTTCTCGACTCCGACGTTACGCTCGAATCCGGCGGCGCGACCGGCGCGATTGTGCTTGCCGATGAAGATGCGCTTACGCAGGTGTTTGGCAACCTCATCGAAAACGCGATGAAATATGGAAAAGGTGGTCGGCGCGTTCTGGTAGGCGCGCGCGAAAGGGAAGACTGTGTTGAATTCTCCGTCCAGGACTTCGGCCCCGGCATAGCATTTGAGCATCTGGACCGAATCTTCGAACGCTTTTACCGCGTAGACAAGGCGCGGTCGCGCGAGTCGGGCGGCACTGGCCTGGGGCTAGCCATCGCCAAGCACATCGTGCTTGCCCACGGTGGCACCATTCGCGTGGAAAGCGAGCTGGGCTTCGGCGCCACATTTCTTTTCACCCTGCCCCTGGCTGTCTCCGGAGTGCTCCAGAACGAGACCACCTGATCTGGACCGACGAGTGGTACTCGCATAAATAGTTCATTGCAAACAATTTAATGTAAATTGAGGGCAACGGGTTTCTCTCGCTTTTCATCTCTCCGTCAAGTGGCTGTAACAATCACAACCGACAATGCACGGAGATTCACGAGGGGGAAGTAGTGAAAAAAAGCTTGTTTTTGGCCGCGGCGATCATTGGCGTGGCGTCCCAGGGTCTTGCACAAAAGTTGAATGCGGCTGGAGCGACCTTTCCGGAACCCATCTACTCCAAATGGTTTAGTGAATACAGCGCTCAACATCCCGGAGTTCAGATCAACTATCAACCCATTGGCTCGGGCGGCGGCATCCGCCAGACGACGGCTGGCACGGTCGATTTTGGCGCCAGCGACGGTCCCATGACTGACGAGCAAATTGCCGCGTCCAAGGTGAAACTGGTGCATATTCCCACCGTTCTGGGCGCTGTTGTTCCCATCTATAATCTGCCGGGCGTCAACACCGAATTGAAGTTCTCTCCCGATGTTCTGGCGGACATTTACCTGGGCAAGATCACCAACTGGAACGACCCCCGCATCGCGAAGGACAACCCCGGCGTAAATCTTCCTGCCACGAAGATCAACGTCGTGCATCGCTCCGACGGCAGCGGCACCACTTATATTTTCACGGACTATCTCTCCAAGGTTAGCCCCGAATGGAAGAGCAACGTCGGCAAAAACACCGCGGTTGCCTGGCCGGTCGGCATTGGCGCTGTCCGCAGCGAAGGCGTAGCCGCCATGGTTCGCCAACTGCCGGGCAGCTTCGGCTACGTCGAGCTGATATATGCTCTCCAGAACAAGATTCAGTACGGATATGTTAAGAACGCAGCGGGCAACTGGGTGAAAGGCAGCATCGACGGCGTGACAGAAGCCGCTGCGAACGTCAAGGCGATGCCCGCCGATTACCGGGTGTCGATCACCAACGCCTCCGGCAAGGAATCCTATCCCATCTCCAGCTTTACCTGGCTGCTGATCCCCACGCAGCCGCAGGACGCCGCGAAGGCCAAGGTAATCAAAGACTTTCTTAACTGGATGCTCGACCACGGGCAATCCGAGGTTAGTGCGCTCTACTATGCTCCCCTGCCGAAGACGGTCGCGGACAAGGTTCGTGGGACTGTCGGGCAGTTGAAATAGAAGCCCGAAGCAAAACCCCAGGCGCGCTCGCAGCCGCATCCGGCCGTGAGGGTGCGCCTTCTTTCCACCGTACCATCAGACCGTTCCTCTGACGACTACGGTGGAACCCAACTTTGGCTATCCTTACGCCTTATTTTTCAAGGCGTTTAACCCAGCTTTTATTTTAGGCGTTTAGGGTAGATACTGGTGAACTCTAAGATTCAGGACGTTCGTGTGCCCGGACCCTTCGAAACGCCTTCTCAGCTAACAGAAACACCCTCTGCGCCTCGTCCGGGCGAAGAGCCGTCGGCAATTCGCAAGCATCTGCTCGCTCGGGGCAGCTCGTCCGTCGCGGACGGAGGTTTCCGCTGGCTGATGCTGCTGTGCGCTTGCAGCATCTTTGCCATTGTTGCGCTGATTGCGAGCGAGCTGATCGCTCGCTCGCAGCTCACCCTCACTAAATTTGGCATCAAGTTCTTCTTCGATACAGCGTGGGACCCGGTCAATGGCAACTTTGGAGCGCTGCCATTTGTCTTTGGAACCCTGGTTTCCTCTTTGATTGCCCTCATCATTGCAGTTCCGCTGGCTGTCGGCGTCTCCATTTTCATTACCGAGATGTGCCCGCGCGCTCTGCGTGGAGTTCTCTCTTTCCTTACGGAGCTACTGGCCGCCATTCCCAGCGTGGTTTACGGTCTGTGGGCAATCTTTGTGCTTGTTCCGATGCTGCGCGAGCGCATCAATCCCGGGCTTATCCGGTTTCTCGGTTGGACAGGGCTTTTTACGGAACCTAATTATGGCATTGGCATGCTGGCCGCGGGCGTCATCCTGGCCATCATGATCCTACCCGTTATTTCATCGCTCACTCGCGAGGTGATGTCCGCGGTCCCGCACACCCAGCGGGAAGCCGTGCTGGCCCTCGGCGCCACACGCTGGGAGATGATCCGCATGGGCGTGCTGCGCAATGCGCGCATCGGCATTGTGGGCTCCATCATTCTTGGCCTAGGCCGCGCCTTGGGTGAAACCATGGCGGTAACCATGGTGATCGGCAATCGGCCGGAGATTGTGAAGAATCTGCTTGCGCCGGGCTACAGCATGGCCAGTGTGATCGCGAACGAATTCAGCGAAGCCTCCGATGACATGTATCTGAGTGCGCTCATTGAGATTGGGCTTGCGCTCTTTATTGTGACCATCATTGTGAATGCACTGGCGCGATTGCTGGTGTGGGCGGTTACTCGCGGAGCTCCACCACGCGTGGCTTGACCGGGAAGATATGGCGACCAGAGATGAAAACGGAACGATGACGAATCGATACAAAACGAGTGGGGCCAACCGTCTCTGGCGCATCGCGTCCAACCATACGGCAACTGGTTTGGCGATTTTGAGCACCGTGCTGGTAATCGCGCCTCTCGTCGCGATCTTTATCTACCTGCTTTATAAGGGCGCAAGCTCGCTCAATCTGGCCTTCTTTACGCAGACGCCCAAGCCCGTGGGCGAACCCGGCGGGGGAATGGCCAATGCCATTGTAGGTTCCGGGCTTCTGCTGGCTGTAGGCAGCGCGCTGGGTGTTCCAATCGGGATTGCAGCTGGTATCTTCCTTGCGGAATTCGGTCGCGGCGGCAAGGTGGCCAACGCTGTCCGCTTCACCGCCGACGTGCTCAACGGCGTGCCATCCATCGTCATGGGCATTGCCGTGTATGCGCTCATCGTTTTGCCGCAAAAGCATTTTTCGGCGGTGTCGGGAGGCATTGCGCTCGGCATCATGATGATTCCTACCATCACGCGCACCACCGAGGAGATGTTGCTCATGGTGCCGCACGCCGTACGTGAAGCGGCTCTTGGACTAGGCGTGCCAAACTGGCGCTCTGTGCTTTCGATCACGCTGCGCACCGCCATGCCGGGCGTGATCACCGGCTGCATGCTGGCTTTCGCGCGCGTCGCCGGCGAGACGGCGCCGCTTCTCTTTACAGCTTTTGGCAATCAATTCTGGAGCGCCAGCCTCAACCAGCCGATCGCCGCGCTGCCGCTTCAGATCTACGTGTATGCCATCTCTCCTTATGACGAGTGGCACCGGTTGGCATGGGCTGGAGCGCTGGTCCTGATTCTTTTGATCGTAGTTTCGGTGGCTCTCGTGCGATACGTGACCACGCGCGGTGTTTTGAAAGGGGCGAGCTAGTGGGTGTCGGAATTCAGGTAACTAATTTGAACGCGTGGTATGGCACAAACCATGCCCTCCTGGATATCAATCTGCCCATCCCCTCCAACGAGGCCACGGCGCTCATTGGTCCATCCGGTTGCGGCAAGTCCACATTCGTCCGCTGCCTCAACCGCATGCACGAGACGAATCCCATCGCTCGCGTCACCGGATCGGTGAGGATGAGTGATATCGACATCTATGCGGACGTGTCTCCCGTCGAGGTCCGCCGCCGCATCGGCATGGTCTTTCAGCGCCCCAATCCGTTTCCGACCATGTCGATCTATGACAATGTCGCCTCGGGATTGCGTCTCAACGGCTTTCGCAATCGCCGCATTCTCGACGAGGTCGTCGAACGCTCGCTTAAGAGTGCTGCCTTGTGGGAGGAAGTGAAGAACGACCTGAAGAAGAAATCCGGAGCCAGTCTCTCCGGCGGCCAGCAGCAGCGCCTGTGCATTGCCCGCGCGCTGGCGGTCGACCCCGAAGTGCTGCTGATGGATGAACCTGCGTCGGCACTCGACCCGGTATCCACGGCAAAGATCGAGGACCTGATTTTTCAGTTGAAGTCGCTGTACACCATCGTCATCGTGACGCACAACATGCAACAGGCGGCACGGGTCGCGGAGCGTACCGGATTCTTTTTGAACGGAAAACTTGTCGAATTCGATTCGACGCATAAGATATTCACAAACCCCGGAGACAAAAGGACGGAAGATTACATTACGGGCAGGTTCGGATGACGAGACTTCGGTTTCAGCGCAGCTTGAACGATCTGAAAGAAAAATTACTGGTCATGGCCGGAATGGCCGAGCAGTCGATTCAGCGCGCCGTCGAAGCCTATCGTGTGCGTGATCTCTCGGTCTGCGACCTCGTCGATCACGGTGAGCTGGCCATCAACCGCTTCGAGCGCGAGATCGATCAGATGGCCCTCGACCTCCTCGCCATGGAACAGCCCATGGCCATCGACCTTCGTTTCATCCTTGCCGTTATCAAGATCAACGCTGACCTGGAGCGGGTGGGCGACGCGGCTACCAGCATCAGCGACCGGGTGCGCGAGTTGGAGCCCTTTCCCGTCGTCGACCTGCCGGTGGACACAGCCAAGATGGCCAACCTTGCGGCTGCGATGGTGCGCAAGTCGTTACAGGCTTTTATCGAAGGTGACGCTGCGATCGCCGAATCCGTACTTTCCATGGATGACAAGGTCGACAAGCTGAACGAGACTGCCTATTTCACGCTGTTGAACGTGATGAAGAGCGAACCGCAACTGGCACCCCAGGCCCTGACTGCGCTCATGATCTCGCGCAACCTGGAGCGGGTGGCAGACCACGCGACCAATATCGCAGAAGATGTGATCTTCTGGGTGCGCGGCGCGGATGTCCGCCACCACATGCACGTGAACGAAACCAAGCCCGCCTGAGGCGTCAGTCGCTGTCGCTCCACCAGTCGAAACGAGCCAGGCGCGGATAGTAAAGACCCAGACGCAACGGCATGTTTCTCCCTTCAAGATCTCGGAGTGCGTCCGCGTATCTCGCGAGCTGTGGCGCGTAATAACCCCTCTGCTTTGCGAGAAACTCTTCGACCGGCTCGCCCCTGGGGGCGCTCATCTTGTAGTCGATGATCCACAGGTAATCCAATCCCGTTTCAAGCGGCTCGGGTCCAGCGCGAAAGATGCGGTCGGCGCGCAAGGTTTGCGGCGTGTCATCTCCCCAACTGGTCCACGACGCTTCCGATTGTGCGCCGGAATGCTGTTCGAGAACCCAGCGTCCCGTTGGGTCATTCGTGCAGTTCTTGACAGCGGTCAGTACTTCTTGGCTAGCTTCGTCGAGCGCCTTGCCTGAAAATGCCGCCACACGCAGCATGTTGCGCGCGCGTCCCGGCAAGGTGGAGAACTCCGCTCCACGGCTTAACTGATCGAGCAGCGCATGGACGGTGCTCCCAATAACTCGGGCACGGCGCGAGCCTTCCGGACGAACCAGCTCGGCTGCCTCGGCTTCCCTCAAAATTATGCCAGCGACAGGTACATTTTTCGCTCGCCGCCTTATCTCCATATTTGAAGGCAACCTCTTCACGGTAAGACGGGGCCCGCGCTCTTCTGCACCGGCAGCCAGATCGAACAACTCGAAAAATGAAGCCTGCTCCGCCTGAGCCAACGGGAAATCGACGACCTTCTCTGCGTCCCGATTCTCCGCCGCCTCTTCAAACGTCTTCGCGAACGCTGGCCATCCCACGTCTAATAGGCTCTTGGAGTCGCCCCCCTTCAGTCCTGACGCAGCCATGGTGGCCGTCCCCAGCAGATGCAATTCTTTTCTTGCTCGTGTGCAGGCCACGTAGAGCAGCCGCTTGATCTCCTCATCAAAGCGTGCCCCGCGCTGCCTCTGCACCCAGCGATAGGTCGGATGCTTGTCGCTCCCCTTGGCATCGATTGGCGCCACCAGCATCTCGTCTTCGCCGGTCTCCGCATTTGTTCGCTCCAGCGAAACAATCAGTGACGACTGGTCCGCCGCTGCCTTTCTGTCTAGTCCTGGAACGATGACCACATCAAAGCCCAAACCTTTGGCCTTATGAATGGTCATCAGCTGCACGCCGGCGCGCTCGCTCACGAGAGGATCGGGCTGCGCAAACAGCCACGTCAGCTCGGCGTCAAAATCCCCGGTCATACACGCCACGCCGTCCGGATCCACATCATCGAGCATGGAGAAATATGTCTGCACATTCTCGTACGCAGCGGCATCCACACAAAAGGCTCCGCCCAGGCTGCGCCATGTGCGCTCGATCCATTGCGAGAACGAAGCTGCGTGCATTCCCTCGAATCGCGTTGCCAGGGCCTGCTTCAGAATCGCCACCGTCCGCGCCGCCCGCTCCGCAACATCTGCGTCCAGAAGATGCAGATGCGCGTCGATCAGCTCCAGCATCGGTTTGTTTCTCAACTCGCGGTTATCCGCGCCGGTCAGCGTGTGCAGATCGGGGAGCGTCAAGCCGCACCACGGCGCGCGCAGCACAGAGAGCCACGCCACGCGATCCATGGGATGCAGCAGCGCTCGCGTCAGCGACAACAGGTCCAGCAACTCCTGCCGTTCGGCCAGCGTCTCAAGCTCTACAGCGCGAAAGGGAATCCTGCAGTCACGCAACAGTCGCACGATCTTCGTCAGGTGGTATCTTGCGCGCACCAGGATGGCTACGCGATACTCGCCGGCCGCCGCCTGCGCCCGTGCTATCTCCGGCAGATGACGCTCGACAATCTCCAGCACCTGCTGCGCCTCGTGCTCTTGCGCTTCGTCTTTTTCTTCGGGCGATGGCCCACCCGCGCTTTCCGGATAGATGACCTGCGGGTAAATTCGCAGCGCGTCCGCAATCATTACTGGCTCCGCGGAATACGACGGAGAGAAGGGAACCGGCGCGTTTGCGTCAAAGACCGCGGCGAAGATCTTGTTCCACTCCTGCGTCAATCCCGCATGCGAACGAAAATTCGTCGAGAGATGGACCAACTGACACGCAATCGTCGACTCATCCCGCATAATGCCGCGCCGCTCTACATGTCCGAACAGCTCCACCTCAGCCTGCCGAAACATGTAGATGGACTGCATCGGATCGCCAACTAGGAAGCACGTCCGCCCATCGCCCTCATCCCACGCGCGCACCAGCAGCCGGACCAAATCGAACTGGCTGCGCGATGTGTCCTGAAACTCATCCACCAACAGATGGCGAAGGCCGCCACTCAGCGCCAGTAGCAGGTCAGGATTGTCTTCCGCATCACTCAGCACTTGCCGTGCCGCAATTCCCAGCTCCGTGAAATCGACGACATTGCTCTCCGCAAAAATCACGCGCAGCTCGGCAACCGCGCGCCGCAGCGTCATGAAGAGGTGCCGCAGTGTCTGCCACTGATTTTCGTCGTACCGCAGCAGGGGGAGCTTGGCCAATCCTTCTAATGCTTCGCGCAGGCCGCGGATTTCCTGGAGACGTCCGAGGAGCGACTCCATGCGCCGTTTCTGCTCCTTCGCATGCAGCCCGGACGGCGGAAAGCCCTGACTTACCGTCACTGACTTTCTAAAGTCGTAGTTCTTGGTCAACAAAAACGTGGCAATACACTTCCAGTGCTCAATCGCCAGCTTCTCCGGAGCAGGGAGCGCTCCTAAGCTTGATAGCAAGCCAAAATTCTCGGGACCATTGCTCGCCGCATAATCGGCCAGCTCTACCAGCTCGTCGGCAAGCGTCGGCTCGGATGCGAGCAAATCGTATACCTCTCTCAGAGCCCGCTTCACCTCACGCCGGAAAGGAGCTTCCAGATTCGATCGCACCTTGTCCCATTCAGCCTCTTCCAAGTCGCCGGTCAGTGGAAAGGCTCGTATCCATTGGTCGCGCTGCGCCAGCATTTCCGCGATGAGCTTTTCGCAGTCCGGTAAATTGTTGTCGCGCATCGCCAGCAGATGCGTGAGCGCATGGTTGAGCGCCGCGTCCTTGCCACCGAGCTGCCCCAGCGTGCGCCGTGCCGCTTGGGCATACATCAGATCCGCACGCTCTACGGGACTTAGCATTCCGCCCATCCGCGACAGAAGCGGCTGCCCGTGTGCGATGCGCAGACACAACGAGTCGATGGTTTCGATCATCAGCCGCTGCGGCTGCTCGAGGATCCTCCAGCCCCGCGCTTCGGAGTTGGCCAGCGCAGCGCGCGCCAACGTTACGCGCTCGTCCTCTTCGCGTGTAGGTTCGGGTGTGCGAGCCGCTTTTTCGAGGTGATTCAACACTCTGGCTCGCATCTCCGCCGTCGCCTCGCGTGTGAAGGTGATGGCGAGAATTTCTTCCGGCTCACTCACGACCGCGAGCAGCTTAAGAAAACGACGCGTAAGCAGATCGGTTTTACCCGATCCCGCGGGAGCGCGCACAATCAACGTCTGCGACAGATCGAGCGCAAGCGCACGCTGGTCAAGATCCCGGTTTCGTTCGTGGATCGGCCGGACCGCGGCTTCATTCATCACCTTCACCCACTTCCGCCTCGTCCTCGGTCGATGCCTCTCGCAACTCCGCCACACGGCATAGCCCCGGCAGCGCGCAGAAAGCGCAGGTTTTCTTCTGCTCTTTGGGATCCACCTGCGCCTGACCGCTCAAAAAATCTTCAGCCAGGTTCAAGAGCGCCGCCCTCCACTGGTTGCGCATCACGACGTCATAAGGATTCTTCGTCAGCTTCGAACTCGCGCCTTTGTCCCTAAACAACTGCGCGCGTACATCGCTCACGCAGCCTTCGAACCCCGTCTTTTCCACGTTGATCCGCGCGAACACCACGCCGCACATGTTCTCGACATTGCCGAAGGTCGCATAGAGAGGAAGCTGCGGCTCCTTCGGCCGCATGCCATCCCAGTCGTTCGTTGACACCTTTCCCGACTTGTAATCGACGAGCAGTCGCTGGCCATCGGCCACTTGATCGATGCGGTCGGCGCGCAGCCGCAGCTTCAGCCCGCCCACGCTCACGTCATCCAGTACCTTCTCGGTCGCATCCACCGTGAAGGGGACGCGCTCCGCCTCGTGCTCGCGAAGCCATTCTTCAAGGCGTGTCAGCAGTCTCCGCTGCTCGCTTGCGAGGTACGCCTCCATCCACGTGTCGCCGCGTTGCTCTCTGACAAGCTTCTCGAAAACATCCCCGATCGCCCCTTCGATCACGGCTCGAAGCCGGCCCTCCGCGATCGCCGCCTGCAGATCAGCGAGAGTGTGGAACCGCCCGTTCTGGGGAGACCACAGATGCTCCATTACTTTGTGTAGCAGCAGCCCGCGCTCCGCGGCAGACAAGCCCCACTCGCTCCGATTGAGTTCTTCTGCATACAAGCGCTTGGCCGCGAAGGCGCGAAAGGGACACGCAGCCTGATCTTTGAGTACTGACGCTCCGCCGGCGCATTGCTCACGCGGCCACGCGATCGTTCCGGATGCATCGGCGATCTCTTCCAGCCTGCTCGCGGTGTGAGCGCCTGTCTCAACGTCGAGCTCAGAGAGCAGCCTTGCCGATGGCTCCCACCGTGCGCCCGGCGCAATATGCGCGAGTAATGGCGACGGCCGCAGTTCGCCGTCCTTATCCCGCTCCGCGTGGCTGAAGATCAGCACCGGCGCGCTCGCCGCAGCGCGCTCCGTGACTACCTTTGCGACCTCCCAATCAGCGTCCGTCGTTGCATGTGGCATCCGAGCGCGCCGCTGCAGGTCCTTCGGGAGCAGGGGATGCAGCCTTCCACGCATCGGCCAGTTCTGATCGTCTGCGCCCAGGAACCACACTGCGTCGAACTGCTGTCCCAATGCTTCAAGCGCGCCCATGATCTGCACCGGCGCGCCGTGGGATTCCGGAGCAAAGATTGTGTCGTTCGCCTGCGTCTCAAGAACGTCGAGGAATTCGTGATACCGCATGCGCCTCCCATCAAAATCGAGCAGCGCTATCTCATCCAGCACCCGCTCCCATCGCACCCGCGCCTGGAAATCGATCTCGTCCCTGCGCCGCGTGCTCGACCAGCCCGACTGCTGTAACAGGAGCTGCGCCAAATCAATCCAGCTTCCCGGTGTACGCTCTGCTTCGCTGATGTGGTTTACGGCAGCGATCTTCAACATGCTCTCCAGCCGCGTCCGCAGGTCTTCAAGAGCAGGGAAGCGATCGCTTCTCATCTTCCTCACGGTGTTTCGCAGTGAAATTTCGAGCGAGAGTGAACCGGAATTCCGCAGGCTGGCGTCGAAGCTTCCCAGCACAAGATACGCGGTCGCATCCGCGCTTAAGAACCCAGACAGCAGGAGCCACGAAACCTCTTCTTCGCTCAATGGATTGGCAACCCAGCGGAGCAGCAACATTGCGGCGCGGATCACCGGTACGCTGCCCAGCGGCTGTCCCAGCGAAAACTCAAATGGCATGCGGGCGGCTGGTGTGGATATGTCATCCGTTTCCGGCATTAGCACGCGGCGAAAGATGCGCTCAACGTCGCTGCGCACTGTACGCACATCGGGCGCGAGCACCCCGACCCGCCGCGGCGCGTTTTCGAACAAAGGATTCTCTTCGAGCAGGCTGCGAACCCAGTGCGCGCATGCCGTAATCTCATCGCGACGATCGATTGCACTCACCAGGCGACGTGGCTGATGAGGAGCGTCCAGTGGGGCAAATCGTACCTCAGCGCCCCACGCTTCCATCGCCGCAATCAACCTCTTCCGGGCTGGCGTGATGCGATCGAAGCCGAGCAGCAGAATTTCGGCGGGCAGCGGTAATCCTCCCCTGCCTATGACTTCCCGTAGGTGCGACTCGAGACGTGCGCGGCTCATCCAGCGTTGTTGGGCGCACTCGTGGTCAAAGAGGTCAGCCCATCGGCGAAAGCTCTCCGCATCTGTCTGCCCCCAGGGACGATTGCGTTCCGCATGCGCCTCGTAGGCACAGAGCAGCGCATAGGCTTCTTGGGCAAGCGCGGCCATGCCGGCAGGCGATACCAGCAAGGCCGCATCGTCCCGCTGCATACGCGTCCACACGCTACGCTCCTGCAGGCTGGTGAGGAGCAGAGGCTCGCCGCCATTCGCGATGCTATGCGCCTGCCATAAACGCAGCAGCCAGCTCTCCCAATCCTCGATGGGCGGTGTAACCCACGCGCGGCGGCCGGTGGCGCGTTGCAACAGCGCGTATTCGCGTTTGAGCCAACGCGCAGCGCGTACATTGGCCGTGAGAATGGTCGCGCCGCTCTCAAATGCGCGCTCGATTTCGCCGGGAAGCTGCATCGCAGGAAGGAGTAACGCTAAGTGTAAACTGAGAGGTGCAGCGTCATCTGGTACCCCTGTTTTCCTTCATTGCTTTTGTCGTCATAGCCGGATGTACTGGTTGTCGTTGCGGCTCATCACAGGAAAATCCTAATCATGTTGAGTCCGTAAGCCAGAACGTAAAACAATTGAAAGTACGTGGAGTTGTCGTCTCCACTGATACGGCAAAGGGCGTCATCACTCTCGACTCGGAAGCCATCCCGGGCTTCATGGATGCGATGATCATGCCCTATACCCTGAAGAACCCTGGCATTATGAGTGAGCTGCACCCGGGGGACACGATCACCGCCACACTGTTCGTAGCGAAGAGCAGCAGCGTGCTCGACGAGATCGTGATCGTCGGCCAGGCAAAGGCAGACTACAAGCCACCTATCGCCTACCGGCCGCTCAACGCTGGTGATGCCGTTCCCGATTTCAAGCTGCTTAACCAGAGTGGCAAGCTGATTCACATTGGCCAATTCCGCGGTAGGACGCTGCTCGTTACTTTCATCTACACCCGCTGTCCGCTGGCGGACTATTGCCCGCGCATGAGCCGTAACTTTGCGAAGCTCGACAAGGATCTCGCTGCTGACCCGAGCCTCTACGCGAAAACGCACTTGCTGAGCGTAAGTTTCGACCCGGAATACGACACCCCCGCAGTGCTTCGCAGTTATGGCGGCTCCTATACCGGCAATTACACGCAGGAAAAGTTCGCACACTGGGACTTTGCTGCTCCGCCAGAGGCGGAACTCGCGAGGGTACTTCATTTCTTTCTGGTTGGCGCGACTCCCGAGAAGGACCGCACGATCACGCACTCGCTCTCGACGATCGTCATCGGGCCGGACGGCAGGATTTACAAGTGGTATCCCACGAATGACTGGACGCCCGAGCAACTGCTGGCGGACGTGAAAGAATTACAGTCAGGAAAACCGCACGCATGATCGTCATTTTGATGGGTGTCTCCGGCTCAGGAAAATCCACCATCGCCAAAGCACTCGTAGCGCTTACAGGCTGGAAGTTCGCCGAGGGCGATGACTACCACAGCGAAGCCAATCGCCGGAAGATGCATGCCGGCATACCCCTCACGGACGAAGATCGCATCCCGTGGCTCAATAGTCTGCATGATGTTCTTCTTGGCTGGCAGAGCAGCGGCAGCAACGCAGTTCTGACATGCTCGGCTCTCAAGCAGTCCTATCGCGACCTCCTGACCAGCGACCTGCTTGCCCGCTCATTCCGATTTGTGCTGCTCGATGTTCCCGTCGAAGCGCTGGAAACCCGCATGCATCAGCGCCATGGCCACTTCATGAATCCCGCGCTGCTCGCAAGCCAGCTCCAGACGCTGGAGATACCGAAGGATGCTTTGCGGGTGGACGACACCGAGCCACCCGCAATCGTGGCGGGCAAGATTTTGAGTCAACTCGGGTTAGGATAGCCATCCAATCGGCCATCAGGGCTATAGAGATATGCTCGTCAGAGAAATGCTTTATCCTCAAGCTCAAAGCACTTTTCTACCGGGGGAGGCAAGTTACGAATGCCAAGACTCACCATCATGTTCGGCCTGGTCCTGATTTTGCTCGGCGTCCTGGGATTCGTTGCCTCCGGCGTTCACCCGCCGAACGCGCTCATTCCCACGTGGTTCGGGGCCGTCCTTGCAATTCTCGGATTTCTCGCTACGACGGAAGACTCGAAGAAGCGCATGCTCTACATGCACATCGCCGTCACCGTGGGCCTACTCGGCTTTCTTTATAGCTTGAGCGGCATTGTCGATTACATCAGGATGCTTTTTGGCGTACAGTTCCCGCACCCTAAAGCCATCGAAGAGATGGCAGCCATGTCCGTCCTGCTGCTGGTGTTTGTCACCCTCTGCGTGCGCTCTTTTATCGCCGCGCGCCGTGCACGAGCCTGAAGTTTAAGGAACACTATGCGTCCCGGGTCTATGTCCATGAAGGCAGAGCGCACCACTTCTTCCCGCGGAGCCATACGCGCCGCTGCCGGCGATCCGCCTAAGCGCAAGCCCGACCTGAAGAAGGTCATGCCTGAGGTCTGGCGCCTGGTGCACCCGATGCGCTGGCTCCTCCTCTTCGGGCTGGTGCTGGTGGCGATCAATCGCGTGGCCGGATTGGTGCTGCCGCTCTCCACCAAGTACCTCATCGACGTGGTTTTACACAATCATCACGGCAACAAACTGCTGGCGCTGGTTGCGGTTGTTTTCGTTGCAACCGCCATCCAGGCGGTGACCTCGTTCTCGCTTACTCAGCTCCTGTCCAAGGCTGCGCAGCGGATGATCGCCGACTTACGCAGGCAAGTGCAGCAGCATGTCGGACGGCTCTCCGTCAGTTTTTACGACAGCAATCGCACCGGTGTTCTTGTCTCGCGCATCATGACCGACGTTGAAGGCGTGCGGAATCTCGTCGGCACCGGCCTCGTCGAGTTTGTCGGAGGTCTGCTCACCGCTGTGCTGTGCTTCTTCTTTCTCCTGCGCAGCAGCCATACCATGACGCTGATTGTCTTCGCGGTCATCGCGGGCTTTGTGTTTGTTCTGCAGCGTGCTTTCAAGACGATCCGGCCTATCTTTCGCGAGCGCGGCAAAATCAACGCCGAAGTTACGGGACGTCTCACCGAGTCGCTGGGGGGCGTGCGCGTCATCAAGGGATACCACGCGGAAGAGCGCGAGGCCGGTGTTTTCTCGATCGGGGTGCAGCGCCTGCTGGACAACGTGATGCGCTCACTCACCGCGACCAGCACGCTGTCGTTTGCCGCGACCACCGTGCTGGGCGTTGTCGGCGGACTGGTGATGTTGCTCGGAGGTCACCAGGTGCTGGCGGGCCACATGACAACCGGCGGCTACTTCCAATACACGATGCTGCTGGCCTTCATGATTGCGCCGGTTTTTCAAATCGTGAATATCGGCACGCAGCTCACGGAGGCTGTCGCCGGTCTCGACCGCACGATGGAGATCCTTGGTGAGCGCGACGAATTCGCCGATCCCACCCGCACCCACACGCTAGGCGAGATTCACGGCGACGTTTCTTTCGATCATGTCGAGTTCGCCTACGAGCCCGACAAGCCCGTGCTGCATGGCGTCTCATTCGAGTCGCGGCCCGGAACCGTCACTGCGCTGGTTGGCTCGTCTGGTTCGGGAAAGTCAACCATCATCAGCCTCATCTGCGCTTTTCACAAGCCGGACAAGGGCGCCGTCCTCGTCGAAGGCATCGATCTCTCCACGGTTCGCCTCGACGACTATCGCGCACAACTGGGCGTCGTGCTACAGGAGTCGTTCCTCTTCGACGGGACGATTCGCGACAACGTCCTCTTTTCGGATCCTAACGCGACCGAAGAGCAATTCCTCACCGCCTGTCGCATCGCACGCGTCGACGAGTTTGCCGAGCGCTTCCCGGAGGCCTACGACACTATCGTCGGCGAGCGCGGTGTAAAGCTCTCGGGAGGCCAGCGCCAGCGTCTGTCGATTGCGCGCGCGATCCTCGCGAATCCGCGCATTTTGATTCTCGACGAGGCGACTTCATCGCTTGATTCCGAATCCGAGGCCATGATCCAGGAAGGGCTCAGCTTCCTCATGCAGGGCCGGACGACCTTCGTGATCGCGCATCGACTCTCGACCATTCGCCGGGCTGATCAGATTTTGGTTATCGAAGGCGGATACATCGTCGAACGCGGAAGCCACGAAAGCCTCTACGCCCTCGGTGGCCGGTATTACGACCTTTACACCCGCCAGCACGGTCTGGAGACGAACCTCTTCCTCGCGCCGGGTGAGGGTGATGTGGTGGAAGAAACGAAGTAGAGCCGGGTGCGGACACCCCTCGAATGAATGGGTGCCCCACGCGACAAGATCTTCGACCACCGCAATGCGACGATTGCGAAAATTTTCACAAAATCATCGGAGCGCATGCTGGAGTTTTTGTTTCGCTCTACTGCTTCGCCGCCCCGTAATTGGGGATTTTCGGGGTCAGCTTGCGGAGGAGGAACTCCTGAAAGAGATTCTGGGCAGCGTCACCGGCGGTTCCGAGGAGCGCATTCTCGAAGGTCAACGCTACTCCATCGCGATCGCTTGCGGGATAGTAGAGGTTCGAGATCCCACCCGCCGCGAGGCCACCAAGGATAGCAGAATAATTCGGTTGCCAATGTCCATTGTCGCCCTTGCAGACGACGGACATGGCGACGGCATAGAGCGCTCGTGATCGAATCGTCCCAGTCCCTTTATAGAAGTAGCGCGGGTCCTGTTTCAGAAGAGATGGCAGTATGGCGCTGCCGATCATCGTACCTATGAAGCCGTCGGAATAATTGGCTCCATACCGCTTGGCATAGCCCTGCGCACCTTGTCCGTACCCGCTGAAAGTGTTGTGGGCCTGCTGAGCTCCGGCCCACATTCCAGTCAAAAGGAATGTGACCGGGTCTACCGATGACTTCCAGGCTAAATTGAATTTTTGCTTACTCGTGAGGGGAGGCGCGTTGGGTACGTATGTGACGAAAAAGTTTGGAATCACGCCGAGTACACGCTGCTTTTCCTCGCTCCTGAACTGCTCCAGGGCTATCTCCTGCTGCGATGCCGTCACCCGCACTTCGCTTGCAGTGCCAGCGACAAGTAACACAATTGCAGGTACTTCGAAGCTCTCGCGGGAGTGCAGGTAACCGGAAATTACCTGAGTAGCAAATCCATTCGAGGCGATGGTGAGTTTGAAGGCTCCGGGAGGAACGTTGGCGAAATTGAAGCGGCCGTCGCTCTCGGATGTGAGCGTTCTTACGGGCAGCCCTATGGGGTCAGGTAGAGCGAGTGCGATGCTGACGCCCTGGTAAGCGCTTCCGTCTCGACCAACCACAACCCCGTGGATGCTGCCGGGCGAAGGCTGCTCGGGCGTCCGTTGCGCCGGTGACACCTGAGCTTCGGGGGCATTGGGTAAGGCGGCATCAGCGAATAGAGTCGACGACGGAAAGGAGGGTTGCTGCGACCATGCAGGAGCCGCGAGCCCGGATAGCATCATGAAAACAAGGATCCGGCTCGATTCCAGGACTCGACGGCGCGGGCCATTCGATCCGCTGTTCAAATTTTTGTCGTTTCCGTTCAGTCTCGCCCTCAGTTCCCGAAGCGCGGAGATTGCCTATACAGAGAATAACCGGCACAAAAGAGCCACTCAAGAATTAGACGGGGCATTGTGGCGAGAAGACGAGAAGGTGTTGCAGTTGTAGCCAAACTTTCAACCTGTGTTTCCCGCCTGAGCCGCCCGGTCATTTGCGAATAACCTGAATGCCTCCAATACTAACGGCGAGACCTGGTCACGATTTCGCTTCGTCATCAGCTCGTGTCCGGCACCGATGATGGAGAGCAGTTTGGTTCGTGCAGGGATGAGCTTCAACGCGGCCTCCATTTCGGCGATGGAGCCGAATCCGTCTCGCGCACCGTGAACAAACAGCGCAGGAGTCTGGAGAAACGGGAAATGCCCCGTTCTCAGTTCATCCGGCCGCTGCGGAGGATGGAGCGGATAAGAGAGCAGCAGAAGCCGCTCGACGAGGCCGGGTTCGGCCGCAGCTATCATCGACGCCTGTCTCCCTCCGTACGAATGACCGCCCAGAAACACACGGCCCGAAACATGGTGCCGCATGGACTCAAGGGCCGAGCGAAGTCCTTGCTGATCTCGCTCCGCGCTCCCGCGAGGCGGTGGCCCGTGCGGTCGCGATTGGCGGAAAGGAAGATCGCAGCGCAGTACGGTCAAGCCCGAAGCGCAGAACGCATCTGCCAAGACAACAAGGAGCGGAGAGTCGCAGTTCGCTCCCGCGCCGTGTGTCAATACGAGGCCATCCGCACCAGCAATCGTCGGGCGGTGCAGGAATCCTCGAACAGGTACTTCAACCGAAACATCTATAAATTCTCGAAAGTTATTCATAATAATTGTGTTTCCGCGGTCTCGAAGTGCGAGTGTCAAAGGTTCACTGGGCGACTGACCGAAAAGAAAGTCGATGAGTTCACCACGTTTTGCGGATCAACCAAGGAGGTACATGGTTTATGGTGACCTGCCGACGATGTGATCAACCACTCGAGCGGTTACACCGCCATGGATTCTTCGAACGGTACGTTCTCAATCTCGTTGGTGTCTACCCCTGGCGTTGCAGGCATTGCCAAATCACCTTCTATCAGGAAACGCGCAATGCAGCTAAGTCCGGAGACGGCAACAAACTTTGAACCTTGGCGAGCGAGACCGAGGTTTTGAGCCGAGCACTCTTAGAAAGAAGATCCAATCCAAAGAGGAATCTTTCGAACAGGTGCTCAAAGCTGAGGCACAGTGGCTTGGCGCAGGGGACGAGCGTGTGATCGCCGCCGGACAGCGGCGCTCGAGTGAGGCGATCAAAGAGGCAGCTCGCCGGCAGGAGAACTTCGTGCGAGAAACGTATTTGCAGCTCCATTCTGTATGCGCGGAATGCTTTAGGTTCTGAATCGCCGCTGCGCCATTGAGAAACTCCGCTGCGACGTCGCTGATGAGAGGCGGATACATTGTCGAGCGCGGAACCCATGAGGGCATATATCTTCAGCGGCGACCTCGACCACCATACCCGGCACGGCCGGGAGGCGAATATCTTCCTCGCCCCGGCGAAGGGGACCTGGCCGAAGAACCAAAAGGAATGCGAGCGCATCCGACGTCGATCGATGAGCGCGAAAAATGAAGTCGTGAACTGCGAAGAGTTTGACTGGGCAGAATTACTTCTGCATCACCCTGCTTGTCTTCTCCAATCCGGCGAGCGCCTCTGCTGAGGTCTGTGCCAGTTCCTCTCGATCATGTTGACGGTGTGGGCGATGGCGAAGGCATACACGATCGCCACCGGCCAGAGGACGTAGGGGATGCGCGGGGAATCGGTCATCTTGAACCTCACATCACAAGTGTGATCTGAAACCCGATCAGCAGGAAATTCAATTTTCATCTCGGGTATCTACATGTAAACGACCCTCGTCTTATCTTCGCCGGGCACAACACGAAGTGCACTGCCTCAAGACGAACATCCTCGCCCCCGGTGAAAGGGAAGTGGTTGAAGAAACAAAAATAGCGGGCCTCGATTGGTCATCGTTGCTCTCCGCCGACGCGAGCGGCCTTTCTGGTCAGCGCGATTCTTACGAATTCAAGGTGTTCACAGAAAAGCAGCGGATCGAGAGGCTCAGCTATATACATCGAGATCCTGTTTACCCGCGGGCTTGTATCGCGACCCGAGGATTGGCCGTGGTCCAGCTTTCTCCACTACGCAACGGGCGCTGAAGGTACAGTTGAAATCGAATCGCCGTGGCCGACCGCGCACCGGGAT
>JBAVYX010000204.1:0-3060 GCA_049588475.1 Silvibacterium sp.
TCGAACCGTCAAAAAGCGGACCTGGTTGGCAAAAGGCTACGGCTCCTTTCAAAGTGCTTGGCGAACTCTCGAAGGAATAGAAACCGTGAACATGATCCGCAAGGGGCGAGTCAGATGGGTAGCAAAGCGTGACGTTGTTGCGGAAGCACGGTTCATGGCCAACCTCTTCGCTTATCGCTGCCTAACTTTCCCCTCACCTTCACAACTCTGCTGCGCCTCAGCTTCGTGGCAGTAAACTTCGCAATGAAACCCTGCCAGCGACTGCGTGGCAGGGTCCGTTCTTGAACCTGCGCAGGCAGGCGGGGCACCTTCAGCGTTTTAGTGGGTGCTGTGAGCAATCTTTGTGAGTTGTTCATTGTCGCTTAGAGTCTACTCGGTTAGCTGTTGTTCATTACGTTGCTCAGGGCGCAGGTGAAGCCCCTGCCGCAGATATTCTGTGATCGTGTCTCAGTTTGAAATTAGGTAGTGCCTGAATTCGGATTCTTCGGGGTCGTCTGCGCAAAGTGCCACAGGACGCCCGACGGATCGGATAAGTAGACTACGGTGAGTCCCCAAGGTTCCACCCGGGGGGGCGCTGGGGACGAAACGCCGAATTGACGGTTCAGGGCCAGTGAATCGAGATGCCGCCACCACACGTCGACATCCTCGACGAGGACATGCATCACAGTATTTTCAGCCCATTCCTTGACGTAGCAACCCTGAAGCAGGAAGGCGTGAGTCCCAAGGCTTAGTTCGGCGAGAGACTCTCCGAGCGGATAAGCGTGGAAACCAATCACCTTGTAGAAGCGCAGACTCGTCTCGAATTCCTTTGCAGGAAGGAAGGGGCGAAACGCACGAATATCAGTAACAAGACCAGTAACGTCGTCCACCGAAGGCTCCTTTCGAACGCGTCAGTATAAAGAAAGCGGGATTAGACCGTCACCGAGCCCGAGGCTGGAATACCTGACGCACCCCGGCAATGAAGAGCCTTACTCCACCGGCACAGAAGACAAACCATCGCCCCATCAGGAACATCGTAGTGAAGGTAGACGGAGCTAAAATACGTTCAATGCCCACCGACAACACCGGCAGAACGATCAACAGCAAAATGACAACCGCGAAATACATGGATTCTCCGGCTTCCTCCTATCAGAGATTATCCGATTCACCCGGCGATCAGCTTCGACCATGGTTTTCAAGTGACGGCTCTCCGGAAGCAATCCTGCGTTGTGCCTGTAAAGTCACGTTTTGAGCAAGTTCGCCAGGACCGATCTCCATTCTCGATTGGTCGGAACTCCGGAACGATGAGCAGACGTACCATGTGGGGCATGCAAAGATTCTGCCGTTTGCCCGCTTTCGGCGTCCTGTTAATCGCGCTCGCCAGCTTATGCGTTGATCCGATTTCCGCGCAAACAGCCCCACCATCCGGAAAGCAGGAACATCCCAGTCCATGGCTTGAACCGGCTCAGGAATCTGCAATCGATCAGCTCTTTTCCCGGCCTTCAAACTCTCCAGGTTATGCAGTGGCCCTCATCAAAGACGGGGAGTTCGTCTTCGCCAAGGGGTACGGTCTCGCGAACCTTGATGACAATATCTCGATAACGTCGGATACGTCCTTTCATCTCGCGTCGTTGTCCAAGCAGTTCTCCGCTGCGGCGGTAGCCCTGTTGATTCTCAACCACAAGATCGCACTTTCCGATCCGGTCGGGAAGTACCTGCCGGAGGTCGCGAAGTACGGAAACGGATTGCGCATTGAACATTTGGTCTATATGACCAGCGGCCTTCACGAGTACACAGATGAACCGCGAAAGAATGGCGCGCCATGGATGACCTTTTACTATTTCACTCGCGATGAAGCCATTGCCGCGGCGTTACAGCCCGACCAGCTCGAATTCACGCCGGGTACAAAGTGGGCCTACCGAAACATCAACTACATGCTCCTGACGAAGATCGTTGAGGTCGTCAGTCAGGAGTCCTTCGCCGCATTCATGAAGGATCGCGTCTTTCGTCCTCTCGGAATGGCGCACAGCGAGATCAACGATGACACCACCGAGATCATTCCGCATCGGGCAACAGGCTATGCTTTGCGTTCCGATCCGCGCGTTATGAAAGAATTTGCAGAGGTAGGTGTCACCATCAAGCCCGGTGAGGGATGGGTGCGGCTGGTCCGTGTCGCTCCGCACTTCGGCGGCAGCGGCGTCTTTACGACGCTCAATGACCTCTTGTTATGGGACAGAAACTGGTACACAGGAACTTTGGCTGGACCGCAGTTTACCGAGCTGATGAACAAGCGAATGAGATTCGCGCATGACAAGGATAACGACGCGCTGGGACTTGTATGGCGCTCAACCTATGGCCGCCCCTTCCTCGACTACTCGGGAGGCGATACAGATGCTTCTACCTACATGGCGCGCTTTCCGGAAGAACACTTCACAATCATCTGTCTTTCGAACATGCCGCTCGGAGATGCAGAAGGCAAAGCGCACGCGCTGCTGGAGCTGCTCCACGACTGGGGCAAGCTGTAGAGATAGTTGCCGAGTCACGGTCTATCCGGATGTTCTGCATCGTGCCCGAAAAGGTTCGCTCTGCGGTAAGTTGCCGGCGGGGCCGTTCTGGCTGCAACAAGTTTCCGTAAACGCCGCAGCCTTCCGCGATATGGCACATCCGATTACCGGAGCTTAGCCGACTATTCGGTCAAGGGCCATCCCTTCGGCCTTGATCTTTCCGCCGAAGAAAAAGCTGAGCTCATAGCTTTTCTCAAGACGCTTTAGAATCTCCGTTCTGTTCGCAATGGAGTTCAGTAACGAAAAACGCGCTGTTAATTCATTGTCCGACAACTCCGAGGGTGACCGCGAATGATTCCGATGTTGAGGAGTTGCTGGAGGAGCGTGGTCTCCATGCCGATCACACAACGGTCTGGCGCTGGTTGCAGTATTACGGCCCTGAGTTGGAGTAACGACTGCGAAGGCATCTCAAGCCGACAAACAAGTCGTGGCGGGTGGACGAGACCTACGTCCGCGTGAAGGGACACTGGTGCTACTTGTACCGGGCCATCGATTCCGCGGGTGACACCATCGATTT
>JBAVYX010000205.1:0-5173 GCA_049588475.1 Silvibacterium sp.
AACGGAATACTGGCAGGCATGACGGAAATGCAGCGGCTCGAGAGCGTGCGCGTCTTCGACAACGACCTCGAGGGTTCGTGCGGTCTGCATCACATCCGCAAGTCATATCCAGAGATCTTCGTGCGGGGCGGCATCATGGAACGAGGCAACTTCTCTGCTGCCGCCGGCTTCGGCTCCAGCGCGGGCAAGCAGGGCATCTTTGCGACGTTCAGCGCGTTCCTCGAGATGTGCGTCAGCGAGATCACGATGTCGCGCCTGAACTTCTCCAACGTGCTGGCGCACTTCAGCCACAGCGGCGTGGACGACATGGGCGACAACACCTGTCACTTCGGCATCAACAGCATGTATGCCGATGGCGGCGTAAAGCCCGGTCATGGCGAAGATACGACGCGGCTGTACTTTCCCGTCGATCAGCATCAGTTCGCCGCCTGCGTGAAACGCATCTACGGCGATCTCGGGCTGCGGTTCCTTTTTACAACGCGCGCCGCAGTGCCGGACATTCTCGACGAGGCTGGCCAGCCGCTCTACAAAGACAAGCCCTTTGAACCAGGCAAGGATTATGTCGTTCGCGAGGCGAAGGCGGCCGGCGGATACGTCGTGGCGTTTGGCGAAGCTGTCTATCGCGCTCTGGATGCCGTCATCACGTTGCAGGAGAGCGGCATTAACGTGGGCCTGATCAACAAACCAACTGTAAACGTAGTAGATGTGGAGATGATGAAGGAGTTGGCAGCTGCGCCGTTTGTGCTAGTCGTTGAAGCATGGAACGTCAAGACAGGCCTGGGCAGCCGCTTCGGCAGCTACCTGCTGCAGACCGGCTTCAAAGGTAAGTACAACCACATCGGCACGCACATCGAAGGCGGCGGCGGTCTGTGGCAACAGATGGGGCACCAGGGTCTCGACTCCGAAAGCATTCAAGCAGCGATTAAAGCCTTGCTATAGCGGAAGATATGTGGCGGCGCGGCTGGTGGTCGAGAGGAGATATTCGTGCTCAATTCGGCTGACGGAGTCCGGAGTGGAGTCATCGTCTTGCGAAGGGAGACTAGTCCACCTCGAGACGCCTGGGGGATGCGGCGGGGGAGAGCCGATCGTCCGCATGACTCGGGCTGAGAGTCGGCGTCATTCGCCCATCCTTTTTTGTTAAGCTGCCACTTCGGCCAGACTTCTCGATCCGTTTTGCACAACAAGTTGTTTCCGTGTCCTTGGTTTCGATTCTGCGGGGCGACAACAACTCATCAAGCTTTCCTGCTTTATTAACCAGATCGGCGATGGAGTTAGCTTTCATCTTTTGCATTACCCTTCCACGGTGTGCCTTCACTGTGATCACGCTGATGCCGAGCTCATTACCTACCTGCCTATTCAACAAGCCTGAGACGACCAACGACAGTACTTGCCGTTCACGGCCGGTAAGGGATGCATAACAGTCCCTAAGCGCATCCATCTCCACCTCGTGCGAAAGGGCAATTCGGCTGCGCTCAAGGGCTTGACGGATGGCTTCAATCAGCACGACATCACTGAAGGGCTTGGTCAGAAACTCCTGGGCTCCCGCTTTAATAGCCCGGACCGACATTGGCACATCGCTATGGCCCGTGATGAAGATGATGGGCATTTCACGCCGTTCGATTGCTATGCGTTTTTGTAGATCCAGGCCGTTGAGGCCCGGGAGCGAGACATCGAGCACGAGGCAGCTTGGAAGAGAGACACGAGGATGTGCCAGAAATTCCTCCGCCGATCCAAACATCTCCGGCTGCCAGCCCTCAAAGCGAATCAAGGACTCCAGGGATTCACGCACAGATAAGTCATCGTCGACAACGAATACGATCGGTGTGGTTTGCGACATGAGTAATAACCTCGTTGCATGCCACTCTCCCCTGACTCGATACAACATATGGCCCGAGCAGGACAAAGAAGATGGGGTTGCTCAGATCCTTGCCAATGCAAGCCACCCGACGCTGCAACCACCTTCAGTGGCGCTCCTTTCTTTGAGGACTGACTACGCGACACCCATGCTCCACAGCGCGAGTTACCCCTGAGAGCCGCCGCAACTCTGCACAAATCGAGGCACAAGCTCGATTGTCCTATGGCCGTTTCCGCGACTGGCTCGACAGGAAGCTCGACAGACCTTGCGGGACTGGCTAAGACGCGAGTTTCAACTGCTTTCCTTTGGACTCGATCGCACTCAGTAGATTCTGCCAAGATTCATCAAATGACTTTGCACCGTGCGCTTGCAGGTCGGCCGCCAATTGTTCGAGATCAATTCCAGTCCTTCTAAAGTCGTTGAGAACAGCTTCGCAATCCCCTCCATCTCGCGGAAGCGTTCCAGCCAGCTGGCCATGATCGCCGAGAGCCAGAAGAGTTTTTTCCGGCATGGTGTTGATAGTGTTCGGCGCAGCTAGGCCGCCGATATAAAGAACATCGGAGGCTTTGGGGTCTTTCGTGCCGGTACTGGCAAACAGGAGCCTCTGTGGCCGAGCGCCAAAGTTGGCCAACCGTTGCCAGCGGTCCGAGTCCAGGATGTCGCGGTACGCTTTGTATATTTGCTTTCCGATGGCAATGCCGAGTTTGTCTCGTAACCGTTCCGGTACTTTTTCGATTGTGGCTCCATCCCAGCGGCTCACGAAAACCGAGGCTACCGATCGAATGTCCGGGCTAAAGCCCGCGTCAATCCGCCGTTCCAACCCTCTCATGTACGCGCTCGCAGATTCGAGATAGTGCTCTCGAGAAAAGAGAAGTGTCACGTTGATGGCGACACCTGCGGCCGTGGCCTTCTCAATTGCCACGTTTCCCTCTTTTGTTCCCGGGATCTTGATGAACAGGTTCGAACGATTCGCTTTCTTGTGCAGTGTAGCCGCCGCGGTCAACGACCCGTCGGCGTCATAGGCCAGAAGAGGCGATACTTCGAGAGAAACAAAGCCGTCATTGCCCGCCGTACGATCGTGAACCGAGGCGAAGAGATCGGCGGCACGCGTCAGATCCTGCAGAGCCAGTTCAAAGAACAGCTCCTCGCCGGAGAGTGCGTTTGACACCATACGGCTGATCTCTGCGTCATAGGACTTGCTTTTTGAGATGGCGTGCTCAAAGATGGTGGGATTCGAAGTCAGTCCCGTGACCGAGAATTCATCGATGTAGCGCTTGAGCTCTCCATTGTCGAGCAAGTCACGCGTAATGTTGTCGAGCCACAAGCTTTGCCCGAGATCGTGTAGTTCCTGTGTAGCCTTCATCTCTCCTCCTTCTCACCTTTGGCGTCGCCGCTCCTCTGGAGCCCTTCGACAACCGATTTCGCGTTGCGCGGCTCCGACTGACTGGGACGCGATCAACAATCTTCATTAAGACAGAAGCGATGAAAGCTATCTATTGGACGATGGTATCGATCGATGCTTTAGTATTAGCCGGAGCACCCAGCAGCCGCGATATCATGAAGTCGATTCTCTAGTTCGCCTCGCGCAATCAGTGTGGTGCCCTGCTCTTTGAAATTGCTCGAAGGCTATTGCCTGCGATGAGTATTCGGATCAAACGGGTTTACGAAGAGCCGGACGCTGACGATGGAACGCGAATCCTCGTGGACCGGCTTTGGCCGCGAGGCCTGACCAAGGAGAAGGCGAGGGTAGATCTCTGGCTCAAGGATGTGGCGCCAAGCACGAACCTTCGAAAGTGGTTTGCTCACGATCTCGCCAAATGGACGCAATTCGAGGCGCGCTACCGCGAGGAACTCAAGAAGGGCAAGGAACAACTTTCTCTTCTGAAACAGGAAGCTGCCAAGGGAACAATCACACTAGTCTATGGCGCCAGGGACCAGCAACACAACGAAGCCGTGGTCTTGCAAAGACTCCTCAACTTGAGATGAGTTCGTCCTTCCAACGCGCCTGGGACCGCCATCCTTCCCTGCAGTTCTCAGCGGCAGTCCGCGAATGTTTGATGGTTGTGGCTTGGTTGCCTCGGTATTGATATTGCGCGCATCTCATTCCACATCGGATATACAAACGATAGACAGGGACTGATGTGAACCCACGGCTGGGTTACTAACATCCAAGCTGCAAGGTGGGGGATTGGCTTCGCTGCGCGATACGGAAGCTTATCCGACTTTCAAGGAGGACGAAGATGAACACATTACGAAATGCTTTGACGCAATCGGAAAAGGATGGCGTTGCCCTCGGCCATTTCAATGTCGCTAACCTCGAAATGTTGAAGGCGGTGCTTAGCGCCGCGGCTGAAGCCCACGTGCCGGTGCTCGTCGGCGCGTCCGAAGGAGAGCGAGATTTCCTGGGAACTCGCCAACTTGCCGTTCTGCTCAAAAGTTTGCGCGAAGAACTTGATTTGCCGGCATTTCTCAACGCGGACCATACACACTCACTGGCGAAGGCCGTGGAAGCGGCGAAGGCTGGCTTTGATGCGGTGGTGATCGATTTCTCTGCGTTGCCTTTCGAGGAAAATGTGGCTCGCACAAAAGAAGCGGTTGAAGCGATTAAGGCGATCAATCCAGCCATCCTGGCGGAGGGAGAAATAGGCGATATCGGAACGGGCTCTGAAATCCACGAGACAGCTCAGAACGGATTCAGGAGCCTGACTACACCCGAGGAGGCGAAGCAGTTCGTTCACTCAACCGGAATTGATGTTCTCGCTCCGGCGGTGGGGAACATGCACGGGATGCTCAAGAGCATGGTGCAGGGAACGACGAAGAAACACCTGAATATCGAAAGAATTTCCCAAATCAAGGAGGCGACCGGTGTCTTCCTGACCTTGCACGGCGGGTCTGGAACCGACGATGACGACTTTCGCAGAGCCATCGCTGCAGGAATCAATATCATCCACATCAATACCGAACTGCGGGTCGCATGGAGGCAATCCCTGGAAGAAAGCTTAGCCAGAGAGCCCAACGTAGTTGTGCCGTATAAAATCTTGCCGCCTGTCATCGATTCCGTGAAACGGGTCGTCAGTTCGCGGCTCAGACTGTTCAATGCGCCCCGAGCAAGTGTGGCAGGATAGCCCCTTCGAGCCTGCCCAAAAGAAAGCAAGCTAATCCGGGACACCAGCCAAGGAAATCGTGATCTTACTAGGAATCAAAGGCTGGAATTATCCATAGCCACGAATCGCGGCGGGCAGGTTCAAGTGAAAAGTTGCCCCGCGCCCAGGGGAACCGACCGCCCACAAGCGGCCACCATGAGACTCAATGATTGAC
>JBAVYX010000206.1:0-11027 GCA_049588475.1 Silvibacterium sp.
GAATCGATGGGCCCGATACAAGTAGCACCAGCGTCCCTTCACGCGAACGTACGTTTCGTCCACTCGCCAGGACTTCTTGATCGGCTTGAGATGCTGTCGCAGTCGCTGCTCCAACTCCGGGCCGTAATCCTGCACCCAGCGCCAACTGTTGTGCGATCGACATAGAGACCGCGCTCCTCCAGCAGCTCCTCAACGTCTCGCAGCGACAGAGAATAGCGAAGACACCACCGCACCGCACAAACTATGAGGCCTGATTCGGTCTGACGTCATTTGAAGATCCCGGGTCGGGTCATCATTTCGCGATTCTTTCACGTCACCGCCAGGAGCCCTAAAAGTTGCAACACATCCCGATACTTCTCTGAGCAGTGAGTCTGAGAAAGTGATTCTGCCCACGACTGATCGACCGCAAGATAGGAGCGCGCTTGGATCGCGCATGGCGCCCAGAGCCTCAAGCGCCGCGCTCTGCACAAAGAAGTCCTTGTCATGCTCTGCAAGTTCGATCAGCTGGGATACGGCGTGAAGGATCTTATTCTCTCCGAGCAGCCAGCAGATGCGGACTCTTGCTTCTGGCAAAGGATGCTGGAGCGCCGCCACGAGCTTTTCTTCATAGGAGCGTCGGTCGGCGCTCAAGTCCACCCCGCAGTAACGACAACGTTGATCCGCGGAGTCGATCTCCGCCCAGCAGTGAGTACAAAAGACGATCATTGATTGATCCGCTCACCGCGCCAGGCAAGAACAGTCTCGTATCAGGGAATCGAGGACACCCAATGTCTCCGTATTCTGCTGCCCTTTCTCTCCAGGCTCTTGCAAAGCGGATTTCAGGCTCTCGCTGACCATGGTGATCGCTCCACGAATATCCCGCTCGAATTGGTTCATGCTGGACTGCAGACGCTCAAGATAGTCGTATCGAATACGACCGGCATTCATATCCAGCATGCGGGGAACATTGTTATGCATCCTGCGAAGGACGATGGGGCGCAAGAGGAAACGCGGTAACAAAAGAAGGAAGGAATCTAGTGAATAGAAAACGCGTTCCACTTTGTAATACAGCTGACTTTCGACACGCAAAGGGCAGGAAATCGTCAGATGTTCGACGGGGATTTCGAAGAGAACGCCGGCAGCTTGCTCCAGGCGTTCCAGAATGCCGTTCGCCTGCGTGACAAAGCGAAAGGAAAGCGTATCAAGTTGCGTCTGAACCTCTTCATCTTCCTGAGTTCGCCATTTTCGAAAGACCATCTCTACTTCCTTCATCAGAAAATCTTCAAGGAGATCGCCGAACGCTCGCGCGCTTTCCTTCGAGTGCTGCACCTGGAAGAGCTTCATGTGTTGCTGTACCTCACGCACGGATATCTCCACCTGTGTCGTCAGGTCCCGTTCCACACGCCCTAGAATGTCGGCCGAACGCTGACGCAGAAGAACCTGCAAATCGTACAATTCGATTTCCGTTTGATCCAGCAGACGATCCAGCGCCAGCCTTTTGCGCTGTAGATCTTCCGCGTTCATCGCCCCCGCGCGCATGCCGATGGACACTGCGAATTTGAGCGTGCGGGCAATCTGTAAGCCATCCATTGCAACGGAACGAACAAGTACCCGTCGCTTTTCCTCGCACAGAAATGTCTGAAGGCGCTTCTCGAAGCTCTCCAAGCCACTCGAAACTCTGCCAACAGGTGTTTGGCGCTTCTCGTGAAGGCCTTGCCGCGCCGATAGTGGGAAGATCTCAGGCGATCCAATCTGCAGGCGGTCCAGTTCGTTTTCCAGGAACTTCGTGATCTTATCTATTTCATCCGGAGAAGCCATATCAGTCTTGTTGAGGATAAAAAACAGCTTGGGGACGTCTTCTTTCAGGTTTTTGACAAACTGTGATTCCACCTCGGTGATAGGGGGGTCCAGGGAAAGAACAATGATTCCCGCATCTACCTGTTCGAGATAGCGCTCCGTCGTTTGCGTATTGTGGGCATGAGTAGAGCCAATGCCGGGAGTGTCGATGAGGATGATGCCGCTTTGCAGGAAAGGCGAAGGATATGCGATCGCCACGGAAGCGACCTGCTTTTTGTTTCCTGGATTGCCTGCCTCAGTGATGTAATCTGCCAAGGTATTCAGGTCAACCGGTTCTCGCAGATTGCCGGTAGAAAAGACAATCACCGCGGCCGGTGCCGGCCCATATCTGATTTCCGTAATGACAGCGGTTACCGGGAGTACGCCTGTGGGAAGGACTTGGGCCCCTAAAAGGGCATTGATGAATGAGCTCTTTCCGCGTTTCATTTGCCCGAGAACGGCGAGATGTAGTTGACCTGAGAGCAATTTCTCTTCAAGGTAAATCAGCTTTTCGCGCAGGCTTTTGTTGCTGCTGATCCCTGAGTCTACGACCGTCAGCAGAGTGCGTAGTGTCTCCTCGATTGGACGACACTCAACGGTTTGGTCCGTGATAGTCATATCCTGGCTCTCATCGCCTACCCGATCATTGAGAATCCTTCGCGGACCGCGAATAGCGAATGACTTCGACGCTGGAACTGGCGATCAACCCGCCGTCTATCATTTGGTCGAGGTTAGGAATCAGCTTTTGGATCTGCTCTTCTGTGTCGATCACAGTGACCATCACAGGCGCATTTTTTGAGATAGACAAGCTGCGAGCGTGACACATGCGGGCACTCGCGCCGAAGCCGGCGACACCCCGAAACACCGTCGCCCCGGCGATCCCGAGTTCCATACACTTCGTCACGATGGCCTTATAGAGTACGTCACCCTGCCATTTATCAGCCTCGGTAAAGTGGATCCGCAACATTTTGGCTTGAAACTGTTCTTTCATTGCTCACTCCCTACTTCGCTTATCTCTTGAGCGCGATGCGTGTACTTGATAATGTCTACATCGGAAAGAACTACCAATCCCTCTTGAACCATCTTGTCCACAATGGGCAGGAAGGCCTCCATTTTCTCCGCGGTATCGATGACCGAAAGCATGATGGAGCAATCGTGCGAAAGATGCATTGGTTTTTCTTTGTGGATTCTCCAGTGAGCTCCGTAGCCGAGAATGCCGCGGTAAACCGTGGCGCCGGCGAGGTCATTCGCACGCATCGCAAGAAGCAGCGACTCGTGCAGTGGCTTGTCCTGCCACCGATCACTTTCACCAACGTAGATCCTCATCAATTTAGCTTTACCTTCGATCTTGACGTGCCCAGGAGCGGGAATCGTCTTGGGTCTCGAAAGTTGTGCGGGCTTCGCAACAGTGGTCTCCTGCAACTCGATCATGCCGGAGCCCACCATCTCCTCAAGTTTTCCCAGCAGTTCATTTACCTTTTCTCGCGTCTCGATGAATTCAATCTTTATCGGTAGGTGGTCCGAAATCTCGACGAAGTTCGCGGAGTGGATATGGTGATCGGCGCCGAATCCTGCTACGCCCTTCAGAACTGTGGCGCCAGAGACCCCACGAAAGAAGAGAAAGTCGAGAATGCTCGAATAGCTCGACATTCCATGGTGCGTCGAGCCCTCGCTCACGTAGATGGAGACCTTTATGGCTTTTCCTGCGGTCAACATATCTTCTCCTTTAGGGATGCAATCCGCGTTGTGAAGCCAGAAATTCCGCTGCGTGCCCCAGCAGCCCCCACTCCGCGCTGTCAGGCTGATATTCATCGCGCAGACGAGTAAGATCTTTGGCGAGCTGATTTCGGTACCTTTCTATGACCCCGCCAATGGTTGAGACAATGACCGGAGAAGCGTCATCCCTGAGCTTGGTTCCGTGGATCATACATGGCGCTCTGAGCGCAGCCACTGCGCCACAAGCTTCTGTTGCACGCAGCCAAGGAACTCACGTATCCGACGGTCTTCCTCGATTTGCAGCAGAATGCAGATATCACAAGGAGAGGTGGGAGGAGTATCCGATTTCGACATAAGATTCAGGAAGAGCTGTGCCGCGAAAGGAGCTCTTAGGGTTGCTGCAAGACCCCAGGTGTGGAAGTTACAGAGATGATGGATTTCCTTTTGCGTGGGGTCCTGCAGTAGAGCCGCCTGAAAATTCTTCATGAATCTGCAAAAAGGACAACCCGTCTGCCCTAGCACTTGCAGGATGGATTCATAGTTCATGATCTTGTTTGCTCTCATCAGAAGACCCTCGCGATCAAGACTCCGCACCACACGGCGATCAAACCAAGGAAGACGCTTAAGACAACATAAAGAGCAGCAATGACAAAAGCCCCAATCTGCAGATTCGAGAAAGTCTCCCATTCAAACGTTGAAAATGTGCTGTATGCGCCGACAAAACCCACCGGGATGAGAAACCTCCAGGCTGGATTCAGCTCCGTACGCTTGCCCAAAAAGGCGAGAGAGAAACCAATGACGATACAGGCGGTGATGTTGATGACGAATGTGCCGTAAGGAAACCTGGTACCCATGCGGCTGGCGATGGTTGAGCCAGCCCAAAAACGAGCAAGGGAACCAAGCGCACCGCCAACTGCGATGAAAAGGTATTTTTGCAAGGTCTATCTCTCCTCGCTCATACGCGCGTGTTGGTAAGATCTGCTGCATCTGCTGAAGTCCAATTTCGTAAACGTTCGAGATCAGCCTGAAGCTGGCTTGAATCGACCACTGCATCCGAAGCTCCGCTGATCCGGTGAATCTGCGCACGATAGCCGTCAGCGTACGAGTTAATTAGGGCTTCCAACCTCCGCACAATCTGCTCACTCCACTGGGCGAGGGCCATTCCGTAGAGGTGCAACTCATCTTTCAGAAGCGGACCAATACTGTCCCGCAGACTCGTTTTGATTCTGGACCGAACAATCCCTTCTCCGAGAAACTTCCAATGGTTGACATTGATCTCAGACGGCAGAGCCGCCAACTCGAGGCGCGGCATGTCGCGTAATAGCATCTCAAAGTCCTCACGTGATGGAGCATCCGTCTTACCAAGCTCTTGTGCGCTTCGCTGCAGGTCACTGACTGCGCGTATTCCGATACGGCGTAACCGTTCGATAGGCTGTTGAACGAGTTTCCAGACAACGTCGTGGACCCACTCCGTAAGCTGCAAGGAAGGAATCGGGTTTGTGTTGCCATTGCGTGCCCACAGTACAGCCTGCTCGGCAACCAGATCCACAACCGAATTCGGCGTCTCGCCCATCTCACGAAATGTCCGATAGAGCGCCGTACCCTGTTCTCCCACTTCGCCGGTTAGAACGCGGAGTGTCGCTTCCAAATCACCGGCGTCGATCGAAGGATTGGAATCCGTTCGTTTGTCACGATCCAGGCTGACCTCGATTGCGGACGTGACGGCCTCGCGAAGCGCGCCAATCTTTCTTGCTACCGAGGCCTCCTTCAGAGAGCGCGCCTGTTCGAAGCGAGGCAGCAATTCGCGTTCGTAGAAATGATCGAGCATGACCGAATACTGGTTGAGAGCGCTTACTGCGTGAATATCCACATCAAGGCCAAGGTCGCGCTCGATATGCTCCCGAATGTAGGAAATCGATCGATGCAGGTCCCCTTCAGCGAGCAGGTCGGATTTACTCAGCAAGACCAGAGATGGAATCCCAGCTTCATAGAGAAGTCTCAGAGTGCCGATGTCCTCCTCGCTCAGGGTGGCTCCGGCATCGATCAGCAGAAGAGCAAGATCACAGGAGGGAAGATAAGCCAGCGTTTCTGCAGCGCCGCGTTTCGCCAAAGAGCCAAGTCCCGGAGTATCAACAAGCAAAATACCTTGTTTGAGCCGCGGGGATGGGATTTCAACGATGGCTCGTACGATATTCTGCAGGTTTCCGGGGTTTCCCTGTTCGGTCACCAAGCCTGAGAGTTCTTCCAAGGTGACCGCGACGCTCCGGCCATCCCCATAGGCCACTGCCGCTTTGAGAAGGTTCCCATACAGCAATTTCGTGGGGACTGCGGTAATTGGATTAATGCCGACCGGCAAGACAGTTGTGCCAAGGAGAGCATTCAAGAGTGAAGACTTGCCGGAACTGACGCGCCCGAACAAAGCGACCTCGAAGCTATCGTCTTCCAGGCGCGAAGCCAACGTGCTAATCCGCGGTCGAAACTCCACCAGGCCATCTCGGGTGACGATTTGTTCGAGGAACCTTAACAATTCAACGTCGTAACCGGTCTCCTCCAACTGGCGCAGCCGCTTTTCTAAATCCGTCGTCAGTTCTTGCTTGAAGTATCGCTCCATGCCGCTTACCAGCGAGCGCAATTCATACACGACCCCATTGAGTTCGCTCACAGCATCCTCCGGAACATGACCGGAACCTTTCATGTAATGGGGCTTTAATTCCTCAATGGCGATATCGACAAAAGCAAGATTGGTAAGGACGGCACGCGTCGCAGGAATATTTGGTGGTTCCGGCTTCATCTGCTGCCAGACAATGGTTCGGACCAGTTGGGAGCGCAGCCTGCGGATATGGTCTTCAATAACCCGAACCTGCGCAGGATTAATGTCGACAATAAAGCGCGGGAATGGCGACTGCGATGTCGCCGCATGAAGAATATTGTCGATGTCGCTGAGCAGCTTATCGATGTACTGGCAGGTAACCCTCAACCGGGTTTTCTGATGTTCGTTGAGCTCGCCCGCGCGTCGTGTCATTTCAGTATTCTTATTTTGTTCGGGCATAACTCCTCCAAGTGATGAAATACTTCGAGGAGTCATCTGCCCAGTTGAGCGGTTGTGGTGGACTCCAACACCGTGTAACGTGCGCTATTTCACTGTTGCTGCTCTATTTGGCGCGACCCTTTCCATCGCGAATAGATACTGCTTACGGCGTATCGCGCTTTTGTGCCCAACTCTCTTTCAATGGCCAAGAGCCGGTTATATTTCGCAATGCGCTCTCCCCGACTCGCTGATCCAGTCTTGATCTGGCCGACACCAGTGGCAACGGCAAGATCTGCGATGCTGGTATCGTCAGTCTCTCCGGAGCGATGTGAGATGACGGCTCCGTATCCTTGTTCACGAGCAATAGAAATGCATTCGAGTGTCTCGGAGACTGTACCAATTTGGTTGAGCTTGATAAGAATGGCGTTTGCGACGCCGTCTTGAATTCCCCGACGGAACAGCTCAGGGTTAGTCACGAAATTGTCGTCTCCGACCAGTTGAATCTGATCTCCCAACTGTCGGGTCAACTGCTGCCATCCAGTGCGATCTTCTTCTGCGATTCCATCCTCTAATGACCAGATCTCCGGATATTCCTGTAGCCACTCCCTGTAGAGACCAATCATTTCATCAGGATTCAACCGCCTTTGATCAGACTTGCGGAAGACGTATGAGGTGCCCTCAAAGAACTCGCTGGCAGCCGGATCGAGCATGACGGCGATGTCTTTGCCTGGCTTATATCCAGTTTTTTGAGTCGCCTCCAGGATGAGCTCGATCGCCTCTTCGTTCGATTGCAGTTCACGAGCAAATCCACCTTCATCGCCGACTGCCGTGCTATAGGTTTTGAGCTGGAGAACAGATTTCAAAGTATGGAAGGTTTCCACAGCAGCCCGTAAGCCCTCTCGAAAGGAAGGAGCGCCAACCGGCGAAATCATGAATTCCCGGAAATCTACGCTGTTATCGGCATGTCGCCCTCCATTGAGGACATTGAGCATCGGTGTAGGCAAAAGATAGCCCGTTCCTCTAGATAAATGCGCGTATAGAGGAATTCCGTGCTCGAGAGCGGCAGCCTGGGCCGCCGCTAAGGAAACTCCGAGAATTGCGTTTGCGCCCAGTCGCGATTTGTTGGCAGTCCCATCCAGGGAGCAGAGCCGGTCGTCCAATGCCTGCTGTTCGTTTGGGTCCATTCCACACACGGCATTCTCTATTTCTCTCTCGACACTGGCACACGCATTCAGTACGCCTTTGCCGCCATAGCGGCTCTTGTCGCCATCGCGCAATTCCACAGCCTCATGCTTTCCGGTGGATGCCCCGGACGGAATCTTTGACGTTGCCCGGATGCCGTTGCTCAAAGTGACAGTGACAGCCAACGTTGGGTTTCCGCGTGAATCGAGAATTTCCAGGGCTTCAAGTTTCTGAATTTCCGACATTGCTTATGCTCTCCCGACCGGAAGGTCGTCTCCAGTGATGTGTTCGAGCAATTGCTCTTGCTTCGAAGAGAAGAACCGCATTCGTAAACTTTCCGACCCGTCATGGAGCCTGCGGAAAGAACCATGTGGTGTCATCATTTGAGTGAATGTACGGAATGATCGCGCTGTTCATGGCTCGTTTCCTTACTGGACAACCATTACGGGGCAATGTGCATAACGGAGGACTCGCTCTGAGATGGAGCCAAGCAACCAGCGTTGGAAGAAAGAAATTGCGCACCTCCCCATAATGATCAAAGCGGTGTGCGTCTGCTCCGCGCGGTGCACGATGTGTTCTGCGGGATGCCCTACCTCAATTTCGGTCTCAATTTCTATCCCCCTCTGTCTTGCTTGCTCCCGCAACCGAGCGAAACTTTGCTCGTAGTGTTCACGGGCATCGTCGAGAACCGCATTCAGCTCTGCGCGGGGCGCCGATGTAGGTAGTCGAATCACTGCGAAAATCAGCAGCTTCGATTGCAGTTTTTCCGCCATGGAGAACGCGATCTCAGTAGCCCGTTGCACCTGGGGAGAACCGTCATGGGCAACGAGAATCGTTTGGAAGATCTGTCTTGTTTGGCTTGCCATGACTCCTCCTAGGATTGCTCCGAATTCCGCCAGTTGATGCGAAGTTTTCTAGAGCATCTCCTTATGTTTCTTGCAGAGCAGATGCTCCGAGAGAAGGAGTGTATTTGCCACGAGAACCGGAATGAACTGCGATTTTGCATGATCCAAACATCCTTTGAGGCAATCTGCGAAACAGAATGCGTTTGTCACTCTAGGTCTGTTTGGGAATCGAAACGGGGACATGACTCCACGACAGGATTCCCTGCTAGGAGTCATCATCTGCCCATCGATATTGTGATTCTTTGGCTGGGCAGCGGTTAAGGGCGAACTCCTTCACCGCAACACAATCTTTTTTTAAGACGGCGCACGTGGACTTGTCAATAGTGGAGTGGAGTGAAGGGAGCATCCCGGTGGTGGCCTTCTTTTCGATCTCTCCTGCTTGTTGTTCGACGTCACCACCGTTTGCAGAGATTCTGGCCCCTCTGTCTCCCCCCTTACAACCACCTGGCTTCAGGGGAAGATTCTAAGTTCACACAATTTGCTTAGGTGATGAAGTCCACCTTCAACCGCCTCCCCGGCTAATGACTCCTACCGACAGGAGGAGTCTTGCGATGAGGAGATGCCGGGTTTCAACCAGCAGACACCCCTCTAAGTGTGCTAGCCCAATCAGATCTTTGCGCTATGCGCCTGCGCACCGCAGGAGGCTGCCGTGAGTTTCCCCAAGGCTCTGCTCCAGATCGGTTCAGTGATCTGTTGTTCCCTGCCACGTGCAAACCTTCGCATACGAGTTCTCCCCTTCAATCCGCACAGATCTTTCGAGCAAAATGCGACTCGTCGCCTGGATGCCTGGATGTCTCCGAGAGTCGGAAGAACTTATCGGAAGGAGCAATCCGATGACGCGCACCGTTGCCTACAACATGATTCAACTTCTGTTCGTGATTGGCTTCGCTCCCTTGTACTCCGGCGTGTTGAGTCGCTTTAAGGAGAACATTCAAAGCAAACGTGGCCCCAACATCCTTCAGCTATACCGTGACCTCTGGAAGCTTTTTCACAAAGATGAGGTCGTTTCTGAGGAAACTACCTGGATTTTCCGCGTCACGCCGTATTTGGTGTTTGTAATTCCCTTGTTCGTCACCACTCTGATTCCCGTTCTGACGGATTATCCGCTGGCTTTTGCCTTTATGGGTGACATGCTGGCTGGAGGTTTTTTTCTTGGTCTCGCCGGCTTCTTCGCTGCGCTCGCGGCGGTCGATACCGGAAACCCTTACGGTCCTATGGGAGCCAGCCGAACACGCATGGTGGGGTTTCTAGCCGAACCAGTTTTTATGATTGTGTTCTTTACGGTATCGTTCGTGGCGCAATCAACGATCCCATACATTGTCCAGCAGAAATGGATTGCCAGTTCTTCGGTCTTTTTTTCGCCGGCACATATCTTGCTGCTGATTATGCAGACAAGTTTGTCGCCGAGCGTCTGTCGTGCGTTCTTAGGCTGCCAAGTCGAAAAGGTTGTGGGCGGGGTGATTCCTGGGGCGGCTAGTGGGGGTCGAACCCACGACATCCGGTGCCACAGACCGGCGTTCTGCCTCTGAACTATAGCCGCCGTACAGTTAAGATTGTAGCATTCACAAGGGGAGGGCGCACTTACGCCAATTGCACCAGCCGCGCATCTAAAAAGGAAGACCGAGCACATGCTGCAAACAGCCCAACCCGATATTTTGCCGCCTTCTGTCGCCTCCTTGCGTCCCCGAACCAGGATCGGAACCAATCGCTGGCTGGCGGATGAAAACCTCTACAGGCTCGCGCATATCCTCGACGATTGCTTTCGCGTGCCGGGAACCTCGATCCGCTTCGGCCTCGATGGAATTGTCGGTCTCATTCCCGGACTGGGTGATGTGCTCATTGGACTGACGTCGTGCATCTTCCTTATCGCAGCCTGGCTTCGCGGCGTCCCATACGTCGGCCTGGTGCGCATGACAGTGAATATCGGACTTGAGGTGCTTGTAGGGACCATCCCTATTGTGGGCGATGCATTTGATATTGCATGGAAAGCAAACCACCGCAATTACGTTCTCATGACCCGCCATCTCCAACAGCCACGCAGGCACACATGGAAGGACTATGTTTTCCTTGGTTGCCTTGCTACGGCACTGTTTGCAATTTTCATTATTCCAATCATTCTGATCGTGTGGCTGGCGGTCTGGTTCATGCGGCATGTGTGAATCGCGGAAGCGATCGTGCCTGCTTCGGTCTGCGATACAATTTCAAGAGTCGGGGCGTAGCGCAGTCTGGTAGCGCATCTGCTTTGGGAGCAGAGGGTCGGGGGTTCGAATCCCTCCGCCCCGACCATGGAGTCAAGCACTTAGCGCTTCCGCGCATCTCCTCAAAACTGCACTGTAGCGGGTGACTGCTTTTTCGGTTGAAATGCGCGTCTCCAACCGTGG
>JBAVYX010000207.1:0-1926 GCA_049588475.1 Silvibacterium sp.
TCCAGTCCGATGTAATACATAGTCTCTGAGGAGCCTCCGAGCTTGAACTCTGAATCAGCCCACCCGCTGAGTTCAGCTCTTTGTAACATCTCACCTCGTGCTCCTCCTCGACTTAGCATTCAAACAATACAACCGGTACGCGGAAACTGCCTCACCCAGACCTTGGATTTCGGCGGGCTTCAGTCATGCGCAGGCAGCAAACGATATGGATCGAAGAAGCCAAGCTCTACCCAGCCGTTGCTCCACACCGGAGTCCCGTGGTGGTCCACGTAAAGGATTTCCTTTTCGATTCCCACAAAGCAGAGTCCATCTTGGAAGCTACCGGCGTTGAAGAACCTTGGCGTAATGACAAACTCACCGGCGCGATCAATAAATCCGACCTCGCATGCATCTGATATGGATCGATGGGCTTCGCCGGTCCCAACGTTAACCGCCGCAACACCGTCTGAGAACCTATCTCCCCTCAGGTAAGTGGCTGGTACGGCAAGTTCTCCTTGCAAGTTCACGTACCCCGTTCGTTTATCGAGAATCACCGTCGCCATTCCCTCTGAGAATTCATAGGCCATATCGAAACGCGGTTCGGTCACGAACTCTACATCCCGATTGATGTGCCCCCATTTGCCGTTTCGTGCGACCCGCGCCCGGCCCTCTCTGAATGGGCCAGCCATCCCGCGCTCGCAAAAGAAACGCATAGGGATGGCGGTAGAAGCGTCGGCATGGATATATCCCCACGCGCCATTGAGCTTCACAGCCGCGACTCCTTCGGAGAATCCCCGCGCATCCTCGAAAAACGGCGGGATCACCTGATTTCCATTCCGGTCAATGTAGCCATAAAGCTTGCCGTCGTATACACAGGCAAGGCCCCCGCTGAAATGGCTGATGCTGCGGTAACGCGGCTTGACGCTTGACGATGATTTCTCCGGTCGCAGAGATCAGGCCGCGAGTGTCACCGCCCTTCGGATCGCCCGTAGAGAACTGTGCGAGTCCCTCAGAGAAGATGAGCGGACTGCCGTAGGCTGGTGGAATCACGAAATCACCGTTTGAATTGATCGCTTCCCATCGGCCACCTTGTTTGACCGACGCGAGTCCGTTGCGGAAGGGATATGCTTCCTCGAATACGGCTGGCAGGACGATTTCACCGAGACAGTTGATGTACCCGGCTTTTGTATCGCTTTCGGCTTCGCCCCTGTCGCACAAAAACGGGGAACAGACGATCCGTCCAAGATGATCTGTTCGTCATTTGCACGAATAGAGGCTAGCAGATCGCGGGGTTCCGCCTTGGCCTTTTCCGGATCGCGACTTATCAGGACTCATCGTTTCTCTTTAGGCGCGCATCGCAAACAACGGCAAAACAGACCGATGCCGAGGGCCAGCGGCAAATTAGCTGCGACTGCAACGAAGCCACCTCCGACCAGCGAACCGGGTGCATGAACCTGTAGCCAACCCTCACGGCATGATCGGTGATTCCCGGCTCGAAGGAGAAGATGTATTCTTGGCGAGCAATACGCAAAGGACATTTCAATTCGAAACTTTCGGGATGCCGGTAATCCGCCCAAAGTATCGAAGTTTGGCATGAACCCTGCGGAACACATGAGATCATCACGGTGTCTCAGCGTTGTGAATCCGGGACGCGACGTAAATCTGTGATCAAACACTCCGGGCGGGCTGCCACGTGCTTAGCAATTCATCGAGGACCGGGTACAGCTTCTCCTCTGGTGGATCCCAGGGCTTCATGAGGTAGTAGTCGATCCTGCACACGTTGATTCCACTTATCGCTACATTAGCATCGAGATACGCCGTGAGCAGCATTTTCTTTGTGTTCGGATGCAGTTGAGCGGCAATGGCCATGAATTCCATTCCGCGCATTCCCGGCATTCGCTCGTCGGAGATGATCAGCGCCACCTGGTCGTTTACCGCTCTTGCGGC
>JBAVYX010000208.1:0-21191 GCA_049588475.1 Silvibacterium sp.
CAAACGGTAATGCACACAAACGTCTCCTCAGGCTTTCCGTCCGCCTCATCAAGATCCTCGCCGAGATAAGAAAGCTCGACACCATCTGAATGAAAATGGGAAGCGATTGGCCGGTTATGGCGATTTAGCGCTCGTCAAGAACCGAGGGCGTGCTTTGCTCGGAATTGCTGACGAGATGCGCGTTCAGGCTAGCGCGGAGACTCCTTCACGCGCGGAGCGGGCGGTGGCGCTTCGGCTAGGAGAAGCCAGGCGTTGAGCCCAAACTCAAAGCCGCTGGCTGGTTTGTTCTCACCGTGCACCTCGCCTGCCTCCAACGTCGCTGCTCCATGCAGGAGTGCCCAGAGCGCGACCGCAGCCTCTCTGGCACGCGTCTCTCCTGTCATGCGCTGTACCTGTTCGACGGTAAAGTTCCAGAGGCTCTGGCGAGGCGAACCGGCATGGTCAGGCGTATGAAAGCTCATGAAGACTTCGTAGAGATTCCGATTGTCCCTTGCGAAATGCAGGTAAACGCCAGCCATCCTGCGAATTGTTTTCGTTGCATCCGAGCCATGCGCAGCTTTTCGCAAGGCGAACTCTAATCTGCGTGCGCATTCATCTGCGAGGGCCGCCTCAAGCGCGGCCCGGTCAGAGAAATAGCGATAGAGGGCGTTCGGCGCGAGGCCGAGAGTGGCCGCAATGTTTCGAAGAGACAGATTGCGGATGCCTCCGCTCGTGAGCTCCTCCAGGGCGGCTGAGAGGATGGCGTTCCGGTCTGTTTTGGAGGGAAAAGGCATGTGCGCAGTGTACACCTTGATCGGAGGGCGGCATTGTGTACAGTGAACGCCATGAAGATGTGTGGTGATCATCTTCGGCGGGTGAAGGTTCAATGCACTTTGTATGCGGATTGAATCCGGTTAGCAGGTTAGCGTATGCTAACCTGCGGGCAGAAGATTTATGGAGACATACCCCCGACCGTTTTACATCTCTGAGAATGACGCTCCGGCTAAGCAGAAGATATTGGTCGCAGCACTCGAAATGTTCGTGAAAGATGGACTCTGTGAGACCAGCATTCGCGACATCGCCAAGGCAACCGGCTTTACGAATCCGGCGCTATTCAAGCATTTCGCCAGCAAAGATGCCTTGGCCGCATATCTCTTCGAGCGTTGCTATCTTGAACTGTCTCACATGGTGCAGGCCGCAGTCGGGAGCGGCAAGACATTTCAGGAGAGGCGACGCGCCCTCGTTAAGGCGTATCTGATAGCGCTCGATCGCGACCCGGACAGCGTGATCTTTGTGCAGGACTGGCTTCGCCATTTCTGGCCCAAAATGCCGGCTGAGGTTCGCCGGCATTCGATCCTTGGGGAAATCAGGGCGCTGCTCGCCAGCGGGCGCAGGGAAGGCGCGGTCACGAAGGAAATCGATCTCGATCTGCTTGCGACTGCGTGGGTGGGGATACTGCAACAGTTTGCCCGCGCCCGGTATTTTGGCGAGTTCCGGCAGGATCCGAACCGGCTGGCAAGACGCTTGGACAAGTTACTGACGAAGCTGGCAGAGGCCTGATGTTTGTGCAAATAGAGTTAGCGATTGTTAACTAACTAAACTAGACCCTCCATTGCAACCAAAGGAGTGACCGGTGAGATGCCAAAAGTTCATGCAATTAGTACCGGAATGGTACAGGTGCGGCAGGCGCAGGGGGAAAGACAACACAACGGGCTGGTGCGTCTCACCGACATGCTATACGGCCAGGAATGGACACCCTGGCTCCCCATCTATGCCTGGGTCATCGAGCACGATGAAGGACTCATCCTGGTTGATACCGGAGAGACAGCGCGCGTCCATCAACACGGCTACCATCCGTCGTGGCACCCCTTTTATCAAAGAGCGGTTCATTTCTCTGTCCATCCCGACGAGGAAATCGGTCCGCAGCTGCGCGCGCTGGGGATTTCGCCGCGGGATGTGCGCCAGGTCGTCCTCACCCATCTTCATACGGACCATGCCGGCGGACTGGCTCACCTGACGGGCAGCAGGTTCTGGGTATCGGAGGGAGAATGGCAGGCCGCCAGCGGATTCGGCGGCAAGCTGCAAGGGTATCTGCCGCATCGCTGGCCGAGATGGTGGCAGCCGGAGTTCCCTCATTTTGAAGATCGGCCCATCGGTCCCTTTCCGCGCAGTGCGGCCGTTACCAGGCGGGGAGATGTCCAGATCGTTTCGACGCCGGGGCACACTCTCGGGCACATATCGGTGATCGTCGATGGCGATCCGGCGCTATTCCTAGCCGGGGATACAAGCTATACCCAGGAATTGCTGCTCGCTCGAAGGCTCGATGGGGTCAGCCCCAATGCGCAACTTGCCTGGCAGACAATGGACCGAATCCTGAGTCTTGCCCGCCAGCGGCCTCTGGTTTATCTACCTTCGCATGATTCAGATGCAGAGAACAGGTTACGGTTCATGTCTACCCTTGCCGATTAGTTCGACACCGTTGCCATCGAACAATTCTGGTGGCGTGTGACTTTCCTCCGTCGGAAAGATCAGCACTAAATTCCGTCCTCGTATAGTGGTCGACCAAATCTGCAACTGTGACCAATTGTTCCTGCTGGCGGTTTCGAGCTTCGTTGATGGACATACGTAGGCTGTTGATGGCTAGCCAGGCATCTTCGATATTCGGGTATCGCACGACCGTTCCGATGACCGCCTTGCGGCGGACCCGACGACCCGTGAGTTGGCCAAGCCGAAGATATCCTCGTTGGTAGCGTAACCGCATTTTCCCTCCTCCGGCGGTGTTTGCACCGGAGATAAGGTTATGGCTGCGGAGCACCAAGACAGGGCGTTCTGGTTCGGCGTGACCAGTTGTGGCTGCGGATTTGGAGTGTATCCGACGCTGCTGCTCGATTAGTCCGATGCCGCGTTCGACGGAGAGTCTATTCCGGGACCGCCTGACGGTATAGGCAAACTCTGCCGGGAGTGGCCAACATAGGGTTTCTCTGCCGTGGCCGAAGAAGAACGAGGGTTCGAAGGCCCATAGCGCACACTCGCCGTGATAGGTGCCTTAGACACTCGCAGCCGCACCAGATTTCTTAGAGTCTTCGGTGCTCACTACATTAGAACGCGATGCCTTTGCGGTACTTGGCTTCTCGGACTTTGCGGCATTGCTTCCATGCACGATGTGGTGGCTTCACGGTAAAACGCGATACGTTACGTGATACGTCGGATCTCGGACTCTTGCGGCTTACAAGGACTTGCGAGGCCATCGGGGTCTTGTAAGTTGTTGTATTGCTTAAGTTTGGTTCGTTGACACGGTAGAGGTCAGGAGTTCGAGTCTCCTCGTGTCTATCATTTCTTTCAATCACTTACGAGATTCGTTGGCATTTCCCGTCGCACCACCTCGCTCCAACAAGAGGCTAAGTGGTTACAACCATCACATCTCTCAACTTCAACATGGCTGAGTTACTGGGTTGGGGTCAGGATTATTGCGTGGGCCCAAGGGTCAACTTCTGCACACGCCGATCATTCTGCTCTCTCCCACAAATGCTAACCTGATGCTGAGATCAATATCGCGTGGGATTCCTGAGCCATCTGCTATACCCATGGGGCTTACTGCTGCAGGGATTGGCGATCGTCCACTTCATCCGGCGACGGCCGGACATGTATTGGATCTTCATCATCCTCTTTCTCGGTCCGCTCGGCGCACTCGTATATGTTTTCATCGAGGTGCTTCCGGACATTGGACTGCTACGCCGGTCCTTCAAGGTTTTTCCGCGGCGCAAGCGCATTAGCGAACTCGAAACCTTGGTTCGGGATAATCCGTCGGCGGGGAATTACGAAGAACTAGGCGACCTCTACATGGACGACGGCAGGCTCCAGTTGGCACGAGCCACGTTCGACAAAGCGATTGCCACCCGCGCTGACACGCTCGATCCGTTTTACCGGCGTGGCGTTTGCGCCCTCCAGTTAGGCCATGCGGCAGCTGCGTTACCTGACCTGGAACGAGTCGTCGGCAAAGACGCCGACTACGATTTTCATCGCGCGGCTGGATTGCTGGCCCACGCCTACGCGCAGACCGGCCAGAAAGAAAAAGCCGAGGCGCTCTTCCGGCAAGCCACCATCAGATCGACGTTGTCGGAGACGTACTTGAATTTCGCGAGTATGCTGGCGTCCGAGGGACGCAAGGCCGAAGCTCGCGAATGGGCGCAGAAGGGTGCTCGATAAGAGGTCGACGATGCCCGACTACCTGCGCCGTCGAGAGCGACCGTGGTTCCAGAGTGCACGCGAGATGCTGAAGCGACTGCCCGCATGAGATTCAGCATTTGGGAGTTTGGTTTTACTTCAGGAACTTCAAAAAAGGCACACGGCTTCTTTCTTCTGTCGAAGCCGGCGGCTGTACAATTCGAGTGCCATATGCTGTACTCCGGGGATGACCACCCGCACTGGTTGGCTTTCCAAGAATAGAGATGCCGGTGAACAGGGGGTTAGAGTAGTGCCCGAGACCATCGTGTGGCGGCGCCCACCGCGCCGCCGCCGCTTCTTCTTGATTCTCGCCCTTCTCGCGGTCGTGATCCTCGCTGCTAGGACAGTGCTGTCGTATTACGTCGATGCGCTGTGGTTCGCCTCGCTCGGATACGGAGACGTGTTCCGGAAAACGCTGGGTATTCAGTGGGTCGTCTTCGCGGCCTTTGGCGCGGTTACGTTTCTCATTCTGTACGGAACATTCCTGGCTTTGAAGCGGGCGCACCTCGGCGACTTACCGAGCAGTCGCACAATCATTCTCGGTGGCCGACCGGTGGAGTTGCCGGTCGAGCCCGTACTGCGCTTCGTTGCACTCTGCGTTTCGCTGCTCATTGCCATTGCAACCGGCGCCAGCATGATGACCGAGTGGCCGACACTGGCACGCTATTGGTACGCACCGCCTATCACTGGCCTGGTTGCGGATCCGATCTTCGGCAAGTCGCTGAACTTCTACCTGTTCACCCTTCCCGCCCTGGAACTCATGGCCGACTGGTTGACAACGCTGGCCATGATTATCCTGGCGGTCGCCATTCTCTTCTTCCTCCTCACCGGCGGTACCCGTGCGCTTGGGCTACGGCGCGACAGCTATTACATCCCATTGCCATGGCGCGGAATCTCTGTCGCGTTTGCGTTCCTGCTGCTGATCCTCGCGATGCGGATGTATGTCAGCCGGTTCGAGCAGCTGCTGGCCGATCATACAGTCTTTTCCGGCGCGACCTACACGGATGCGCACGTCCTGCTCACAGGCATGCTTGTCGTCTGCGTGGCGCTCCTTCTCGGTGCGGTGATCGCAGCCGTCAGCGCCGTGTCGGCACCACGCGGGCGCTGGCTTGTCGCAGCGATCGTTCCGGCCGCTGTTTGTTATCTCGCCCTTCATGTATTCGGTTGGTACGTCGCCAGCTTCATCGTTAAACCGAACGAGCTGGTCAAGGAACAACCCTACATCGGCTACAACATCGAGCTAACCCGGCAGGCCTTTGGATTAAACAGGGTATCGCAGCGGGAGTTTTCCGCCGAAGCCACCGTGGAGGCTGCCGACCCGGCGAACAATCAGGCCACACTTCAGAACATCCGGCTGTGGGACTGGCATGCCCTGCAGGATACGTTGCGCCAGATTCAGGAAATCCGTACGTATTACGACTTCCCCGATATCGATATTGATCGCTATGAAATTGACGGCACAATTCGCCAGGTGATGCTCGCCACGCGCGAGCTAAACGTCGACAAGCTTCCGGAGAGCAGTCGTAACTGGATCAACGAAAAGCTAATTTACACACACGGATACGGTGTCACGATGAACCCGGTAAACGGGTTTACGCCGGAAGGGCTGCCTACGCTGATTCTGAGCAACATGCCCGTCCAGAGCACGGTGCGCAGTCTCAGCGTGACGCGCCCAGAGGTCTACTTCGGCGAACTGACCAACACCGACGTGTACGTGAAGACGCGGCAGAAGGAGTTCAACTACCCGCAAGGCCAGACCAACAGACTCACGTCTTACGAGGGCAACGGCGGTATTGTTCTGGGGGGAATCCTGCGCCGCATCGTCATTGCGTTCGATCGCGGCGATCTCGCAAAGGTACCTTTCAGCGATGACGTCAACAAGGAAAGTCGCTTGCTGATGCGGCGCAACGTACGAGCTCGGGTGTCAGCGTTAGCGCCGTTCCTCACCTACGATTCGGATCCATACATCGTGGTCGGCGACGATGGAAGGTTATCGTGGATCATGGATGCTTTCACGACCTCAGACAGCTATCCATACTCGCGGCACTACGCCTTCGGCGGCAACCCGATTAACTACGCGCGGAACAGCGTAAAAGTGGTGATCGATGCCTACGATGGGACAACAACGTTTTATGTATTTGACTCGGAGGATCCGATCATCACGGCGTACCGCCGAATCTTTCCGAACCTGTTCAAGGATGCGACGGCGATGCCGCCAATGTTGCGTAAGCACGTGCGCTACTCTGAGTGGTTGCTCAAATTGCAGGCGGAAGTTTACGGCCTCTATCACATGACCGATCCGCAGATGTTCTATAACCGCGAGGATCTGTGGACGCCCGCGACCGAAGCCGGCTTAAACGAAAGTGGCGAGCAGACCACCGAACCGATGGAGCCGAATTTCGCGCTGATGAAGCTGCCGGGCGAAACGGGAATGGAGTTTGTAAATATCCTGCCGTTCACACCGGCTAACCGGAACAACCTGATTGGATGGATTGCCGGACGCAGCGATGGCGCGCACTATGGAACGGCGGTGGTCTATAACTTTCCCAAGACAAGGCTCATTGATGGCCCGCTGCAGGTTGAGGCGCGGATCGATCAGAACGCGCAGCTCTCCGGACAGTTGACGCTGTGGAACCAGCAGGGCTCCCATGTGCGGCGAGGCAATTTGCTTGTGATTCCGATTGGCAGGGCATTGTTGTATGCGGAGCCGATTTACCTGCAGGCCGAGCGGAGCCCGATGCCGGAGTTGCGCCTCGTCGTGCTGGCCCTGCAGGACCGGCTCGCCTACGGACCAACCTTCGACTCTGCAATGGCGGGACTCTTCGGCGGAGCGGCCTCATCGGCGAGCGCAGCTGCTGCACCTGCGGAACCGGCGCAACGCGTCCCGTCATCTGGCGCTGCTTCCGGACTCGCGCCGGATCGCAACGCACTCATCGCGGAAGCCGCCAAAGACCTCGCAGACTACCAACGTCTGACCGCGGAAGGCAAGCTTGGTGAGGCGGGACAGAAGCTCGAAGAGTTGAAGCACGCGCTCGACGGGTTGAACGCGCGCCCAAGATGATTTCGCATCGCGTTGCGCTGTTTGTTTTCGAAGGTGCGGTAGTATGCTACGTCCGGTACCGGTCACAAGCCGCTAGCATTTCCGGAGCATCTCTTCCTTGATGGAGCGACATATGCCCAAACTCGTCACGGAATTTCCTGGAAGGTGTCTTCTTGCGTTTGCGGACTTCTCCACGGTCGATCACCACGTCCTGCTTGCACGTGCAGCCTTCGATTCGGAGGGTGCCGAACCAAGATATGCCGAAGTACGCGCCTCCTCCTGCAGCTTTGTTCAGGCACTCTTCTTCGAGGTGACAGCAGAGAACGCGGACCAGCACTGTTCTACGTGGTGACTACCGCAGTGTGGGCAGGCGGTCTTTCCGCTGCGGGCGCAGACAATGATTGTGCGCACCTTTGGCGAGTTGCGAAATCGCAGGTCTTGAACAGTGAAGAACCGATTCGCCGCAACATGCCGTCGGAAAAAGCCTGATTGTGAGCGAACCGCGGGACTTCGCACCAGAGCGGCAGGGGAAGGTTGGCCGACGATCCGATGGCGACAACGACTACCTTAATTGGAAGAGGTGCAGCCGGAGCCGCGTGAAGGCCGCGCGTTGAAAGACAAAGCAACAGAGAAAACAGGCTGCGACGCATCTGCATGAGTTTCCTTTACTCCAACTTCATTGGCCCGGAAAACCTCGCTCGATCCGCTGATCGTGTTGTCCTGTGGGTGGCGAAAATCGTAGGTATAGTCAACGTCGGCCCCGATCTCCGGCATGAAGAATTTTGTGTCCAGTGGGGGCAATTCGGCATACTAGGAGAGCCGCGAGTGAATGTGCTTGCACTGAATCTTGCGCTTGATGACGCTTCCGGGGAGTAGTTACTTCTTGCGATGCAGTATTTTTCCTAACGCGGCCGCAGCGTCCGACTGCCCTGGTCGCGTTCGCTGACAAAGAACTGGACGGCTGCTGGAATGCTCTCCCTTATGTGGCCGAACGAGGCAGCGCGGCGAAATCTGACGGGCCAGTCCAGTTTGTATTTCGACCGGCAGCTTCGGCAGACCTGGGACGCCTACATCGAATATTCCGGCGCTTGTTCCAACGCGGCGCACGTCATCGATTTCGGCACGGCCTACAAGCCTTCACCGCATTAGCAACTCGATTTTCATTGGAGCTTCGGCCTTTCGGCTCACTCGATCGGCTTTGGCGACTCTGTCCGCTTCCAGGCGATTCGACCCAGCTGATAGATCGGGACATAGCTGTCTTCTCTTTTTCTTTTTACGCACGGGTTTAACCCACTACACTTGACCAGACAAGTCCGTGAGCAAAAACTTCCCGTTAATCGTTCGCCGCGCCATGTACAATCTTCGCGGCGGATTCCTGGTTCGCCCACTCATCATCGCACTGGTGTTGGGTGGCGCCGGCGCGCTCCTGTCGTGGTTGGAAGAGGAGTTTCCTGCGGCCAGTGTTTGGGTGCCAACCACCCTTTTTCCTTCGCATGCCGATCCTCAAGTCGCCCAAGTCATTCTGGCAGGCATCGCCGCATCCATGATGACGGTAGTCTCCATTGTGTTCGCCATCCTGCTGATGACGCTTACTCTGGCATCGATGCAGTTCTCCCCGCGCATCATCGTCAGCTTTTCCAAGGACCGCGTGACGCAATGGACTCTCGGTATCTTCCTTGGCACGTTCTCGTATTGCATGGCGGCGCTCCCAGCGGCGCGCTCGGTCCCTCACCCCTTCGCCCCGGTAGCTACCGTCTTCGGCGCAATGCTGCTGGCGCTGACCTGCGTCGGCTGGCTACTCTTTTTCATTCACCACATCTCGCAGGCTATCAGCGTCAATCACATCGTCGACAAAATCGCGAAGGAAACGGAAGGCGTGATCGATGAGCTGATGCCTTCGCCGCGCGGGCTGGACCACCTGAAGCATCTCGAGGAGCTTCGACCCAACCCGAGCGAAGTGGCCATTTCGACCAATGAATCCGGCTACATCCGCTTCATCGACACGCAGCGCCTCATCGCCCTTGCGAAGCAATACCACGTCACCATCCGTGTTCTCCGGCGGGTTGGCCACTTTGTGCCGGTTGGAATACCGCTGATGATGGTCTCCAAGGGCAACCGCCTGGCCGCCGAAGGAACCGCACAGCTGCTTGCCGCATTCGACTTCGGACCGACAAGAACCTTACAGCAGGATGTGGAATTTGGCGTCCTGCAGATCGTCGATATCGCATTGAAGGCAATCTCGCCCGCCGTTAACGACCCCACGACGGCAATCAATTGCATCGATCAACTGAGCCGTGTCTTGATCCGCTTCGCGTCCTGTCAACCGCCTGACGAGCTGCTCTGCGATCCGCCGGGTATTCCTCGCGCAAGCGTTGGATGGATGCACTTCGGGCGCTTGCTGGAAGCAGCCTTCGAGCAGATTCGCATGTACTCGAAATCCGACGTCGCAGTCAGCTTGCGCTTGCTGCGAGCCCTCGGTGATATCGCGGCCTCGACCTCCGATCCGGAGTTTCACCGGATGCTCGTGGAGTGCGGAATGCGCACACTGGCGGGGTGTGCCGAAATGCTGGGCGAGGACGATCTGCGACGGTTGCGCGTTCGCCAGGCCGTGCTCGAGACCTTCACCACGATCTCGCAGTCGTAACTCTGAGCTACAAATACCACGGAATGTTGATCACGATGATGCGCTGACTACCGCGGGCGAGAAGAAGTAACTTCAGCAGTTGGGCAGCGCTGGCTGTGAAGAGAAGTCTCCCACCAGTGTTTAACGATGAGTTCGAACGAGGACAGCGATCTGGCGTTCCGGGTGATCGCACTCAACCTTCAGGATATAGTCGACCAGCGGTGAGATAACGAAGCGGTAAGGTGAGGAGAGAAAGACAAGCTCGGGAACTGTCTTTCCTGCCTCACGGATGGGTGTGGCGACATTTCCCTGCCACATCTGCTGCACCTCTTCGTAGCACTCCTCGGCGTCGACGTTCACCGCCTGCACATGGTCGCTCGCTTCAGGGCGAAGCGCAGTCCCTTCTCGGTGATACGCGTCCAGCGATCGAGCGGGAACGATGATAAGTGGCTCATCGAGGCTGTCGAGGCGAATCGGGCGAATTGACAGCAACCCCGCGGCTGACACGATCGTACTGGCGTTTCACTGCGCTCATAGTCCGCTAGCGAAGACCTTGGCTGGCAGCCAGAAAGTGAGCAGCGACGCGCTGGCAGGCAGACGCGGGGGCGCGAGACCGGTCCGGTTGGATAGCTTCCGGGCATAAACCGGGCCGCGCGCTACGGGGATCCCCCGCAGCCTTTATCGCGCATTGTGGCTGAATCTAGGCTGTCCATAAAAAAGCTTTATGACTACGGCTTCTTTATGAAACCTTTCGTAAAGATATATGACTTGTAGCGTCTGCTTAGAAGTGGCGGGGATTCTCCCGGAGGGTTCCGTGGTCACTTCTCAAAAGCCTCATTTTATTTGCTCTCCTGTTATCGCTCATACCGTATTACCCCTTCATCTCGAACGCATGCCGCTTCTCGCGAAAGAGGGCAAAAGCAGCCATCCTTCACAACAAGTCGTACAACTGGATCGGTGCGGCTTTGCCGGCAAACGTCTGCGCCGTATGGTGTTGTTCCTTGCGGTTCTGCTCGCCGTTAGCGCGTGCTGCCTGCGTGCTCAATCCACGCTGGGGAGCATTTTTGGCACAGTACAGGATGCTTCGGGCGCGGTGATTCCGGGCGCAACGGTGACAATCCGTTCTCTGGACCAGGACCTGATCCGCCAGACCACTACAAGTGATGCCGGAGATTTTCTCGTGGAGAATCTGAAGCCCGGACACTACTCGATCACGGTGGAACACGAGGGCTTCTCCAAAGCGGTAGTTGCAGAGACGCAACTCGATGCCCGGCAAACGCTGCGCATTCCAGTAACGCTGGCGGTTGCGGCGCAATCAACGGAAGTCATTGTCATAGCCACGGCGAATCAGATCAATACCGAAGACGCGACGCTCAGCAACTCAAGGGACAACCAGCAGATTACGCAACTGCCTTTGAACGACCGCGCGACCACGACCAGCCCTCTTGGTTCGCTGCAACTTTCTTCCAATGTGCAGCAGGATAGCTCGGGCAACATCGCGCTCGGCGGAGCGAGTTCGTCGATGGTGAACTTTTCGGTGGATGGCATCTCTACCACCAACGTCAGGCAGAATGGCGCGCTCCAGGATGCGTACCCTTCGCTCGAAGGCATTGCTGCAGTAAAGGTGACGTCGTTCAACAACAGCGCGGAATTTTCTCAGGTGGGCGATGTAACGTTCACGACCAAGGGAGGCACGAGCAATTTTCACGGCAGCCTCTTTGAATACCTGCAGAACGATGCGTTCGATGCCAATCCGTATGGGTTTTTGGGAAAGGCTCCGAAGCACTTCAATACTTTTGGAGGATCGCTGGGTGGGCCGGTGGTGATTCCACATCTTCTCGACCGGCGGGACAAGACGTTCTTTTTCTTCGCCTATGAGGGGAATCGCCGCTCGACATCTGTGGCTGAACAGTTCCTGGTGCCTACGCAGGCCGAACGCAACGGCGATCTGACTGCGCTGGGAGGCCCAGTGATGCCGCCGGGCAGCGTGAATCCTACAGCTGCGGCGCTGCTGGCTTATTATCCGCTACCGAATGTAACGGGCCAGTCGAACTTTAACTACGAAACCTTTCAGCCTACACCGGCGCGGACGGACGGAGCGGATATTCGCATTGACGAAACTCTCTCTGCAAAGCAGTCTCTATACGCGCGGTTCAGCCGTAAGAACATCACGGAAGACTATGCGAATCCGCTGCTGCCGAACGACTCGGACAGCGTACACAACCGCAGCCTGCTGGTCTCCCATACCTACACGTTTACACCTCGTCTGCTGAACGAATTCCGCTTCGGCTTCACAAATGTAGCTACCAACGTGGGCTTTCCGATTGAAGGAGCAGCGGCTCTTACCGAGCTTGATCTCACGGGGGTCAATATCAGCCAGCATCCAACGACTCATGCTTTTCCGACCTTCGACTTCAGCGCAGGGACAGGCTTTACGCCGATCGGCAGGGACAAGACCGGGACCACAGAGTCGAAGACGATGCAATTCACCGACAACCTCAGCTACACCATCGGAAAGCATGCGCTCAAGATCGGCGTGGACGCCCGGCGGGTGAGGTATGCCGACATCGAAACCTTCCTGCCGTCGGACGACTTTGGCCGCTTTACCTTTCAGCCGACCTTCACGGGCAATTCGTTCGGAGATTTTCTCGAGGGCGTACCGACAACGCTGTTCTTTGCGGTTTCGAGTCCCGATGTGGCGGGGACCGCCTGGCAGTACAGCGTGTTCGGCCAGGACACCTACCAGGTCAACAGCCGGCTTACGCTCAGCTACGGGCTGAGGTGGCAGATTCTTCCCGGGTTCCACGAGGATGGCGGAAACCTGGCAAACTTCGATCAGAGAAACAACTCGATCGTTGTTCCGAACCAGCTGGCGTCGTTCCTAGCGCAGGAAAATATCGAAGGGTCGAACCTGGCGTTCCGGCAGTCGTTCAACTCCTGCGATCTGAATTACACGGCGCTCCCCTGCACCAGATATGTCACGGCGAGCCAGGACCATCTGCCGCAGTCGCTCCGCAACACGTATAAGGGCAATTTCCAGCCGCGCGTGTCTCTGGCGTGGCGCCCATTCAACGATACGAAGACCGTGGTGCGCGCGGGATTTGGTATCTTCACGATTACCAATCTCGGCCCGTTGTCGTTCAATAACAGCGGCAATCCGACGTCGGCGCTGCACACCTATACCAACACAACTATGGCGGACGGCACGCCCCTGATCCAATTTCCTAACACTGCGCCGCCCAGCTCAGTCGTGCAGTATGGCGGCGGGGGGCTGGACCAGGGCGTGGATCCGAACTATCGCGACCCGCAGGCGAACCAGTGGAACTTTACCGTGGAGCGGCAGGTAGGCAACAGCGATAGCGTCCGGGCGAGCTATGTGGGAATGCACACGTACCGGCTAAGTATTACCGAAGACTTGAACCAAATTCCAGCCAGCACGACGCCCTATCAGACGACGGCGGCGAGTCCCTATGTCGATCCACGCGCGCCGTATCAGAACTGGTTCACGCTTTGGAGCACCTTCAACGCGGGCAAAGCAACCTATGACGCAATGGAGCTGGAATGGGCTCACAAGAACTCACATGGGCTGTATTTCGACGCGAGCTATACGCTGGCGAAGAATCTCGCTGATAACCAGGGCGACGTTCCGACGGGGTTTGCGGGGGAAGTGAACTATGGGACACCTATTGCGGACCGTTTCAACATTGCGAGTGCCTACGGCAATGTAGAGGGCACACGGCGTCAGCGTCTGCTGGTGTCGGGCGTGTATCAACTGCCGTTTGGAGAGGGCCGCGCGTTTCTGAACGAGGGCGGTTGGAAGAATGCGCTGCTCGGCGGGTGGGAGATGACCAATGTGACGCTGCTCCAGACCGGACCCTGGTTGACGCCGAGCATCAGCGACTCGTATGACCAGTCCAACACGAATGTCGTGAACCGTGGTGCGTATCTGCGTCCCGATCAGGTGTCGAAGAACCTGTACGAGGGCCAGTCACGGGCGAGGTACTTCAATCCGGCTGCATTTGCGCCGACTCCGGTGGGTGCGGGCCGCTTCGGCAATGCCGGAGTGGGGATTCTGCAAGGACCAGAGACCGAAGCAGTCAGCATGGGCGTTGCCAAGATACTCAAAGTGACTGAGGGAGTGCATGTGAGGTTCGAGTCTACGTTCACCAACGTGCTGAACCATACAAACTTCGCTCCGCCCGCAACACAGATCGACAACACGGCGACCTTCGGCGTTCTCAGCGCGCCGCAGACAGCGGAAAACGCTGGGAATCGCACTGGGCAATTGGCGCTGCGGGTCGATTTCTGACATATATGGCGAAAATACCTGTGTCCCGATGAGAGCAAGTACTTCGCGGGGCAGTGTTGCAACCTTCAGGCGCAGACAGATCATTGCATGCCCTGCACGTATGTTCAGCCTGCCAAATCGAAGAGATGGTCGATGAACTTGATCTGTCGAGGCAGATCGTCTCCTGGCACCCATCGAATCTGCCCCCTTCCGGATCAGGTGGACTGCTTCGTAGCCTTTATGGTCCGCCGGGCCGCCTGGAATTCTCGGAATCCCTGTTTGGCGTTGACTCGACGTTTGTTGGCTCGATGATCCTGTTCGAGGATGTTATTCAAGCACTGCACGGGTCGGTGTTGACAACGATGCTGCAGCGTCCCTTCCTTATAAGCAGCGAACGCACGTGAACCATCCAGGAATTCGGGCGGCTGCGCGGTGATTCAGCTGACTCGAAACTTCCGCATCAACAATCATATCGCTACTCTCTCGATGAGCGATTTGTCCTGTGCGCGGTCAGTTGATCTCTCAGGGGACCGAGGAGCTGACGTCGAACAACAGCGTCGTTGGCCTGACTTACCGGATCAACAGCCTAGGGCTCTTTCTGGCATTGCCGCTCCCTTCTAATTCCTGGGCACCCTCACCGCCGAATCGTCGCTGGCGCTGTGACTCCTTGGTTGTGGGCGTCAACGAAGCGAAATGGCAGGCACCGTGAGTGTAGTTCGCAGACCGCCGTGACTTGTGCACTTGTTGAGGAACTCCGGGTGTTGACATTGCGTAACAATGCCTAATGCGAAATGAAAGGGCCGCTACGGCTTCCACTGGAGCGGCTAGGTCATGCATTCCAACGGAGTGCTATGAAATCCATGGGGAGGAAGATGCTGAATCGTAGATCGTTCCTAATGGGGATCAGTGCGGTGGGGGCAGCGCAGGCGTTACGGGCACTCGAGGTCGAGGATGATGACACAATTCGCGACATACTCAGGCGGCGCGTCGAGGTGGAGAAGCGCACTGTCGGCATGGCGGTGTGCGTAGTGACGCCGAACCGCAAGCGCATAGTGGCCTGGGGCCGTGCGCGGCTCGGAGATGTTCGACCAGTCACATCTGAAACTGTGTTCGAGATCGGCTCAGTCACGAAGGTGTTCACCGCGCTCTTGCTGGGCGACATGGCGCACCGCGGCGAACTGAAGCTCGACGATCCTGTCGCTCGCCATCTGCCGGGCGACTTCCATGTGCCCGCGGTGGAAGGGCGTCAGATTACACTTGCCGACCTCGCTACCCATACCTCCGGCTTACCACGGTTCCCGCCGTTACCCGGTGTGCCGCTCTCCCCCAAATGGCTCGAGGCCCTTGCGCGGTTCAGCGTGGAGGATCTCAAGGCTTGGTTCGCGGACTTGCATCCCGAGCGTCCGGCCGGCGCTGTGTGGGAATACTCCAATGCCGTTGGCTACACTCTGCTCGGCATGGCTCTGGCCCATCGCGGCGGTCAACCCTACGAGGCCTTGGTGCTGGCGCGGGTGATCGATCGCCTGGGCCTGCAGGAGACTGTCTTCCGTCCGACGGCGGCGATGGGGCCGCGTCTGGCAGAAGGCCACGACGGAGCCTTGAAGCCCGTGCCGCCGTTCGAGCTCGGCATCTTCGCTCCCGCTGGCGCCCTTCGCTCCGCGCCCCCGCGACATGGCGCGCTGCGCCGCCGCGATCCTGCCCGATTCGAGCTCCCCAATCGCACCCGCTCAGCAGCTTCTGCTCACCATTCGGATGCCCGCTCCTCCGATCGGTGGGATGCAGGCCCTGGGCTGGGAAGTGCTGAACGCCCCGGGCGGCGTATTCATGAGCAAAGACGGCGTCAGCGCCGGACAAGCTGCGTCGATGGTGTTCGACCCGGACAGCCGCATGGCGATTGTAGCCTTCTCCAACACCGTCCCCGATCTCCGCTCCTCGTCGCCTTCGGGCGGCGGGGTTGGGGCCGCGGATCTTGCGCGTCACCTCCTGCGGCCACAGATCCCTTTGGATGGTCAGGGCGAGCGACCTACTAGCGGCTAAACGGGCCGTTGAACCTTGGACGGTTCACCTTATGGCGGACTCACTTCACCGCTCCCATCATTCCACCTTCAGGGCGTCGACCTCATCCCAACGTTTCGAGACCGCTGAGGGTGTTTTGTGGCTTGCGGTCGAGTGACTGTCAATGCTTCGCTTTGCCAAGCCTTCGTCTAGCTCACACGGAGTTCGGCGCCCGGATCGCTCGCGTCGGCGGGGCATGATACGCTTGCCACGTCCGGTCTCACTTTCGTCTATGCGGCTGAAGGACTTTCAGCCACTCAGAGTCCACGACGATCTTACAGTCTGCCGCCCAAGGTTTCTTTTGCGGGTCCAGATCCGCCTCCCACTGCTTGAAAGGGATGCTCTTCGCGGAAGACATCTGTACGCGATATTCACCTGGTTTCACGCTCACGATGACATAGAAATACAACGCATCAATTGCGGTCTTGTAAGGGCTGACGGACACAACGAACTCAAGCAAGTAGCTATTGCTCTTCCATTGGTTCGGGCTCTCGGCAAATTTGTATCCGGGAATATCTATCCAGTTCGGAATCTTGCTGACATTGTCATCCGCCCAATCATTTTGCGGTGGGCCATCATCTGGATTGAGGCCGTCCGACAGGTGCGATATCCTCCACGACCTCCATGTACCGTACGTGGAAGCATCCTTTCCATCCTCATACACCTTAATGCGACTGTTGCCATGTACGAAGTAGTCGGTGGTTTTCCCCGCGAATTGCCCAAGTGCGAAAAATGGAGTTTGAGGGAGACAATTCCGGCCTTTGACGAGCTGATGACTCACATCGTCTCTCGTAGGGTTGTATTCGAGCGAGATGTTGATCTTGTTGGTGTTATCCATTGAGTTGGTGTTATCCATCGAGCTGCCACCTCATGTGACAACTTCAAGCAGGCTCCTTTGGCCACGACGAGGTGCCTGGCATGAAGTGTCTCCTGATTTCGATTGCCTTCACTCTCTAAAGCGGAGGATGGGCAACAGTTGGTGCCAAGTCTCGAGATTTTTTCGGGCGCGGGATCCTAATTCGCTCCGTGGGGCATCCCTGACGACATTCACTGGCCGAGGGAGTCTAACTTTGTAGACCCCGCACAATTGATGAAGAGAAAACAACTCCAGATGGAGATTACGGCCCAGGAAGATGCCATTGCCGCTCTGCAGGCACGCTTGGAGTCCGGGGAGTTCTCTAGCTAGAGCAGCAAGAGCAGAACTGGAACGTGAGATCCTCAACCGGATGCATTTGCGGTATATCGCGATGCGGGATTTAAGGGAACTCGGGTCAGACTAGTTTGCAGGTGCTTTTCCGTCGTATTTCAGTGTCGCTCAGGATAACGCTTCAATACTTGATCCGATCGAGGCGTTAACAATGAGTACTACGGTACGTTTCACTCTACTCGCTGGCTGTTTGATGTTGAGCGGCGTGATGCACGCGCTTGGGCAAGGACATCCCGAAGCAGGCGAATCCTCGAATCAACGGTAGTAGACTAGGCCAGCTTCACAAAGCGCATGGCTGCCGAGTTCATGCAGTAACGCAGGCCGGTTGGACGTGGACCATCATTGAACACATGACCGAGGTGCGCATTGCAATCTCGACACGAGACGGCCGTCCGATCCATCCCAAAACTTATGTCGCGTGTCTCCACGATATTTTCAGGTGCGATCGGCTGCCAGAAGCTTGGCCACCCGGTGCCGGATTCAAACTTGGAATCGGAACTGAAAAGAGCCGTGTCGCAGCAGATGCAACGGTAGAGGCCACGGTCATGGAGGTTCCAGGTATTACCTGTGAAGGCACGCTCAGTACCGGCGTGGCGGGTCACCTCAAACGAAACGGGGGATAGCAGCTGCATCCACTCCGCGTCCGATTTGATCGTGCGGGGAACGGTGACCTTTCCGATTTTTTTGCCATTGGCCGAGAACTGGACGATCGTGACAGGGCCGGGACTGGCATTGTTCGCATTTGCTTCCACTGTAGCGAATAAAGACCGGTGCAGCGACCAGAGAGCTATTGCGCCACACGCGCCCGCTGCTGTAATTACAAAAGCGCGACGGGTAAGACGTGTTGGTGACGCGCTCGTCGCGTGAATTTCTGAGGGTTCCTGCGTATTGTTCTCCATGACGACTCCTTGTCTTTATGCTGCGATAACGGGCAGCATCTCTATCCAAAAGTGAATGAATAGGCCTGCACTCCCGGAGCGAGAAACTCGATCTCGAAGATGCGATCCTGTATTTCGCCATGCTGGCGAATCAGCTGGTACAAACGGTCTTCTGTCACCATCCCGTAGCCGTCCGCATCGATGTCCATACCGTGATCCGCGCCGGGCACTTTGCCATCAATTGTCACGCGGAAGTGGACCGGGCTTCCAGTCTTTGCGGGCCCTAAGACGAGATGAAGATCACGGGCGTGAAAGCGATAAACAATCTTCCCTGTCGGCGACAGCAAGGTCGCGATCTGGCCGGCGTCTCTCCATTGGCCATCGAGGGCCCACTGATTGCGATTGAGTTCGCCGGGAGCTTGATATTGCTGTGGCTTGTCGTGATTGAGTCCACCCGGAGAGGCGAAGCCTTGCGCCCGTTCGTATCCGATGTATGTCTCGGGCGACTGCACATCGTCCGAATCCGGCGGTGCTTCGGTACCGGTGGCGGCAATTTCGGTTGCCGCGGCAGGGAGCGGCCGGCGGTCGGCCTCTTTCAGGAGATTGCGGATCCACTTCTCGGACTCTTCGTAATTTCCTTCGCCGAAGTGGTGGTAACGAATGTGGCCGGTCGCATCGACGAAGTAATCGGCAGGCCAATACTCGTTGTTGAAGTTTCGCCAGATAGCATAATCGTTGTCCATCGCGACAGGGTAAGAGATTCCAAGGTCGTGAACGGCTTTACGCACGTTGGACTCATCTTTTTCAAAGGGGAATTCGGGGGTATGGACGCCGACAACGACAAGGCCGCTGTCCTTGTACTTGTCATACCAGGCCTTGATGTAGGGCAGCGTGCGCAGGCAGTTGATGCAAGAATAGGTCCAAAAATCGAGGAGAACCACTTTGCCGCGAAGCGACGCGGGCGTAAGCGCTGGTGAATTGATCCAGGCGGTGGCGCCGGAGAGATCGGGCAGCGGCAGCTCGGAGTTGGGCTTGCCAGCATCCACACTGGCCGGCTTCATCTGCTGATCGCCAGCCATCATTTGATCTTTTCCAGCCATCATCTGGTCGTTACTTGCCATCATTTGATCTTTTCCAGCCATCATCTGATCGTTCGGCGTCGTCGCCTGTTTGCTCCGTGGATGAAAGCGGTCGACGAGCCGCTGCTCGAGATTGGACGTGCTCGCCAGCGAGAGGCGGGTGAGAATACCGCGGTCAAGGCCAAGCGCCACGGCCGCTACGCCTGCAAGAACGGCCACTCCGAGAATGCGGCGCACCCATTCTTCAGCTCCCAGAGAGCGCTTCAGGGCGGCAAAGACGCGGCCTCCGGCAAGGAGCGCTATCGCCAGAGAAGTCGCTGCTCCGGCGGCATAAGCAAGAAGAAGCAATGCCGTATGTGCGCTGGCACCACCAAGAGCGGCACCGGTCAGAATGAGTCCAAGAATAGGTCCGGCACAGGGCGCCCACAGCAATCCCGTTCCAATGCCGAGTAGAAAGGAATTGGTGATGCTGGGGCCAGCATCTGAGGTCTGCGAAAGCCCGCTGCCGAGTCGAACGAATGGGCGAGAGAGTCGCTCAGCAAGCGACGGGAAGAGCAACGTCACCCCGAACAGGCCGAAAAGGACGAGAGCGGCGATACGACCGAATTGATTAGCGCGAACGGCCCAGCCTCCGCCGACAGCCGCCAAGCTGGCGACCACGGCGAACGTGGCTGCCATGCCCGCCAGCAGAGGCAGTCCGCTTTTGCGAAATGGCTGGTCGGCCCGCGCGAAGACAAAGGGGAGAATGGGAAGGATGCAGGGACTCAGGATAGTGAGCACGCCACCGAAGTACGCCAGAAACAGCAAAAGCATGAAGTTCAATTACTCCTTGGGTTCCACATCATTCTCGCGCCTGCAACGCTCAAGCTTCGGTAAGCGGATGCTGCAGCGCCATCATCCACAAACTGACGGATTCCCCTGTTCATGAGACTACGGAGCAGTACTTAAGGTTACGACATTCCTCTTCACAACGCATGACCTGCTATTCCGAGTGTGCCTCGATATAGTCGCCGACAATGCCGGCCACCTCTTCGAGGAATGCTCGGTCGACTTCAGTAAAGGCGGCGAGGTTGTGGCTGTCGATGTCGATCTCTCCGGCAATGCTCTGGCGCGCATAGATAGGAACAACGATTTCGGATCTGGTTTTGATGGAGCAGGAAAGATAACGTGGATCGGCGTTCACATCATCGACAATCACTGTTTCACCCGCTGCGACTGCGGCTCCGCATATGCCCTCGGTGACCGGGATGCGCACATGAGGAGTTGGGTCGCCGACGAATGGGCCGAGAACCAGTGTCTGGGGATCGCTGGGATCAACCATGTAGAAGCCGGTCCAGTTGTAATGAGGGAGGCGTCGGGCGATGGCTTCCACGATGCTCTGCTGTAAGGATTCGAGAGAAGACGCGACCGACGCCAGGTGACGCACGTCGGTGAGAATGGCAGTCATTTCGGGAGCGAGACTGAGAGTGGACATATCTGGCTTTTATCACCGGGCGATGTACGGTCTTGCAGCGGCATCGTCCCATCGATTGTAGCCAAACTATATGATTTACATCGAGATAGGCTTCCATGATTCTTCGACATCTCGAATTCCTGACGGCGCCGGCACGCGAGCGGCACTTCGCCCCGTGCCGCGGCCTCCTGCAAAGTCACACAATCGACGTTTTCCGCGGGAATCAAGCAGATGGAAGAGAGCCTCGGTGTTCTGGTGGTGGAACGAGGCCAGCGGTTCCTCGGCCTGACTCCTGAAGGTGAGAAAGTCCTGAGCGGGCTCAACATGTCATCACAGATTACGAAGGCTTGCAGAGTCCCTGGCAG
>JBAVYX010000209.1:0-2306 GCA_049588475.1 Silvibacterium sp.
AGCACGCACAGAGGCGGTGTCAAGCGTTGCGGACTGGTCATCGGGCACAACCTTTCTTCTAAGGCCAAGCCTCTGCTCGTGCCGAGCTGCCGCCTGTTCGAGTTGAAGGGCCGTTTAAAATTAAGAATCGTTACAATTGCTCACTCTTGATGACTGTGGCTCTTCTTCTGGAGTTATGCACGCTTTCCTCAGCAATTCACCGTATCTCATTACTGAGATCTTGAATTGTTTGACCAGCCGCGTGCGCCATTGCCCCCGTGGCATCTCTTAATGTTCCAGAGGCCTGATCCGCAAGGCCTTCCTGTGCGAGCTCGTCATTTCCGGTGACTCGGCCCAGTCCTTCTTTAAGTTTCCCGGCCTTCCTTCCTCCGGTTCCCGCTGCACGTTGCTTAGTACCCCAGCCAAATATCTTGCGCGCAGCGGTGTCGACATCATCGCCTCCAATTGTGGATTGCGGACCCGCGCAATTAAGCAAATAGTAGGCCGCAAAGCCTAGGCCTAAACCGGCAAGTACCAATGGAAGAGCTCTCATAGTGACCTCTAAATGTTCAGATGCCGATTCTCAGAAGTGAACGGGGCGTGCCGGGATAAGTATTTTGGGTAGTGTTGCAAGTTTCAAAATGCAGACAAGTTTGTCGTCGAGCGTCTGTCGTGGGTTCTTAGGCTGCCAAGTCGAAAAGGCTGTCGATGAACTGAATCTGACGAACAAGATCATCTCCTGCCACCCATCGAACTTGCCCCTTCCGGATCATGTGGATTGCTTCGTAGCCTTGAATGGTTCGCCGGGCCGCTTGGAATTCTCGGAAGCCCTGTTTGGCGTGGTCGGCTTCAGATGCCGTCTCAGTCGCTGTTCCAACTCCGGGCCGTAATACTGTACCCAGCGCCAGACCGTTGTGTGATCGACATGGAGATCGCGCTCATCCAGCAGCTCCTCAACATCGCGCAGCGAGAGAGAATAGCGAAGATACCACCGGACCGCACAGAGTATGAGGCCGGGTTCGGTCTGACGCCATTTGAAAATCGCGGGCTGGGTTCCCATTTCGCGATTCTTTCACGTCACCAGCCAGCAACTCTAAAAGTTGCAACACATCCCGCGAGAATCGTTGTGTCACGCGCATTCAGGGCAAATGGCATTCAGGATTATTACCCAGCTCCAGCATGGCCCAACGCAGTTAAGCCAGCTACGCAGCACGCTTCCTCCGGGGTCTAGGAAAAAGCTGGCGCAATATTTGCGCGAGTTGGAGAGGGCCAGCCTCATCGTCGCCGTCGATCGGAGCGGCAGAATGTCAGATGCCAGGTATTCCTTATCAGATCCACTCGGCATCGCTGCAGTGCACCTCATCAACGCTTTGGCGGAATCGACCGAGGAGGCATTAGAACGAGACCCTAAGCATCGAGCACGGCTGAATACTTGAGGCCGGTTTAGCCCTCATGATTCGCAACGAAGCTAAATCTTCTGCGCGGATGAAGAACAACGGGCTAGGCTTGCCGAGCGTCGTGCGTTGGCGGCCACCGGGATATCCGACGATGGGCTCCGCCGCGTCATTGACCCGATCGAACTGTTCCGTCTGCAGCTTGAAGGAGGAAGTCGAAAGCTACGAACGGCTGAAAGAGGGCGAATTCGATTGACTGGATTGACTGGCGCTAAAGCGGCCGTCTGAGATGTAAGGTGGAGGGCACCGAATCGTAGAGGCGATGCTTGGCCCGGGGGCGTCTCGTTTTGAAGTTTTCAAAAGCTACTTGACGAGGAGAAACGGGACCGAAACAGGTGTCCGATATGGTGTCCCTTCGATTTCTGATTCTGTGCGATTCAGTGCTGGCGAGTGCAACCAGGCGTGTAGTGGAAACTATTGTAGAAAATACTCTTAAAGTCCCAATGCGATTTGGTGCGATTCAGTGCGGAAGAGACGAAATCACATTTCGAGTCAGGTGCATCGTTTGCTGTCCAAGATAGCGGAGCCGTTCACCGCGTCCGAAAGTTGGCGTGCCGCAATAGCTACCGTTGCACCTTCATTGGTGCGCCAGTTTCGTCGAGGAGTGACCCCAAAACACTGTGGGGAGAATTGTGGGGACATTAAAAAGAATTTGTGGGAAATTGAGGGTAATTAATCACTCTATAGAACCCTCTAAATACCTAGGGAAAAGTAGAAGATAGCAAGTCAGGTAACTTGGAGGTAACGGTAGAGCACTCGCTTGGGGTGCGAGGGGTCGGCAGTTCAAATCTGCCCGTCCCGACCATTTAAATCAGAGGTTTACAAATTATCATCCCTGTTCGGGTGATGCGATTGTGGGGGTACCCCATAACG
>JBAVYX010000210.1:0-7988 GCA_049588475.1 Silvibacterium sp.
AGCGAACCCACTCCCAGCGTCAGCATCGATATTCCGATGTAGTCCACCCGAATACCCCCTCTCTTTAAGCGACGGAGGAACGGCGGATCTTCGACCAGGGCGTGCGTCAAATAAAGAGCGAGGAGGACCACGGGCAGAGTAATGAAGAATATCCAGCGCCAGGAATAGTTGTCAGTAATCCAGCCTCCCAACATCGGCCCGACTGTAGGGGCGAGAACTGCAGTAATGCCGTAGACGGCGAACGCCGAACCGCGCTGCTCCGGGGGAAACGTATCGTTGAGAATGGCTTGCGCCATCGGTTGCAGTCCCCCGCCACCGACGCCCTGCACAGCTCGAAATAACAGCAACAGCGGCAGGCTGGGCGCTAACCCGCAAAGCAGTGAGCTCACCGTGAAAATGGCAAGCGACGTCATGAAGTACCGCTTGCGGCCAATCAACTCTGCAAGCCATCCACTGATAGGTAAGACGATGGCGTTCGCAGCAAGGTATGAGGTGAGTACCCAGGTGCTGTCGTCGTAGCTGGCTCCGAGGCCTCCGGCGACGTAGGGCAATGCAACGTTGGCAACGCTCGTGTCCAGGACTTCGATAAACGCCGCCATCGACACGGTGGCCGCAATCGCCCAGGGATTCACCTTGGGGCGCCAGACGGCCTGCTCCGACGGAAGAGTCAGTGTTGCGGTGCTCATCGCAGGTAGACTTTCGCTTCGACGTTCATACCGGGCCGAAGCTGGTGATCGTGATTCTCGCCCGGCTCCAGAACAATCTTTACCGGTACTCGCTGCACAATTTTGACGTAGTTGCCGGTTGCATTTTCGGGCGGCAGCAGGCTGAAGATGGGTCCCGTTCCTCCCGCGATGCTGTCCACATGACCGCGGTACGTGCGGCCGTTCGAGTCGAGGCTAACCTCTGCTTTCTGTCCCGCCCGCATGTGTTTGAGTTGGGTCTCTTTGAAATTCGCGGTGATCCACACCTGATCGAGGGGAACCACGGTCAGCAGTTGCTCTCCCGGGTCGACATTCAATCCGACGACAACCTTTTTCGTGACCTCGCCAGTTACGGGAGCAGGTATCTTGGTGTATCCCAGATTTAACTGCGCTTGTTCGACTGCAGCTCTTTTCTGCTGTACATCCGCCACTGCGGAAAGCGCTTTAGCGCGCGTGGAGTCAACGCGTTGTGGCCCTGCCTGGGCATCTTCGTAGTGTGCCTCAGCCTCGGTGAGGCGGCTATGCGCTTGGACGACGGCTTGTTGAGCTGCTGACTCATCCGCTTCTGCCGCGGCCACGGCGGCGGCATCGGTCGCTGCGGCGGCATATGCATGATCGTAGACTTGCTTCGGCACCTCCTCCTTCGCGAGCAGCAGGTGATAGCGGGTGACGTCATCCTGGGCCTTTACATTTTCCGCTTGCGCTTGCAAAACGCGGGCGTGGGCGGCCGCGGCTTGCTTCTCCGCTGCCTGGATTGCTGCTTCCGCATTCTTGATATCCGAAGACGTGGATTTCAATTGGCTTGAGGTATCGACGAAGGATATGGGCACATCGATGTTTGAACTTTTCGCGGCAGCCTCTGAAGTGGCGAGCGTTGCCTGGGCTCTTGTTAATGCGACTTCATAGTCTTTTGGATCGACTTCTACGAGAGTGGCGCCTTCATTGACCCATTGGTTATCCTCAACGTTGACCTTCTGGATATATCCCGAAATGCGAGCGCTGACAGGGTAAAGATGGACGTCAACCTGCGCATCGTCGGTGGATTCGAAGCCGGAAAGATAGTGCCACAAGAAAGCGCCGGCAACGGCCAGGACAACGAACGCGGCAAGAAGTATCCAACGTTTGTAGGAGCGCCTCCTCGGATAAGCCGAGATTGGCAGGTCAGCTACGCTGGCGTTGTCTGCTGGTGGGTTTCGCCCTGGCGGAGTTGCTTGCGGTGGATTCGTTGCGGGATTTTGCTCAGCCATACTCATCTTCCCTCCACGTATTCAGCAAAGTGTGAGGCGGCGACGCCGGTCGCTCTTGCCAGAGATATTTTGGCAACGTTGTAGCTGTAAAGACTGGCAATGTAGGCGTCACTAGCGATTGCCAGCGCATCTTGCGCTTGAACGACTTCAATGTTGTCTGTAACTCCCGCAGCGAACCGATCGCGAGATTGTTCCAGGTTCTGAGTGGCCAGCGTTACCGCACTTTTTTCGACAGAAACTTCTTGCGCGGCCGCATCCAGATCGAGATAAACGTCACGAACCTCCTGATCGATCCTGGCTCTCAAGTCTTCCAGCCGCTCTTTCTCCGCTGTTAGCGAAGCGTCGGCCCTCAGAACATCCCCGTGTACTCTTCCACCTTGAAAAATGGGAATGCGGAGCGTGGCAGCCGCGTCAACCGTGCCGTGCGACGAGCCCGGGTTAACTCCCGAGAGGCCATAGTCGGTTTCCACGCCCACCGATGGATAACGTTCGGCAGAAGCGGCTTTTCTCTCGAGCTCAGCAGACCGGACCCGATTCATCTGGCTCTGAAAATCAGCGCGAGCCTTGTAGGCGCTTTGGATCGCCTCATCGAGACTCGAGGCCGTCAGCTCCTGGTAAGGGATCTGCGTGGCAATTCCGAACTTTTGCCCCAGAGGGAGGCCGATAGCTCGCGCCAAAACCAATTTCTGCTTCGCCAAATTATTTTGCGCGATAATCAGTTTCTGTTCGCGTGATTGCAGTTGGACCTGTGAGCGCAGTACATCCACGGCTGAGGCAAGCCCCGCGGTCTTCTGGTCGGAGGCCTGTTGAAAAAGTGCCTTGGCGGTGTCTCGTTGCGATGTGGCAGACTCAACTTCGGATTGGTCGGCGATGGCCAGCAAATAGTTGGCGACAATCACAAGCACGATAATCTCGCGAGCATCTCTAGAGCCGAACTCCGCCGCGTTCAGCTGCGCCCGTGAAGATCGCGCCCGCTCGATGGATGCCCAATCAAAAACGGATTGGGTGAGATACGCCCGCGAGTCGAAATAGCCAAATGGTCCAATGATCGGAGGTTCGTTAGGAATAGTCAGGCCGAACGCCGCCTTCACATTGATTTGATGAACTCCGAAACCGGTATTGGTGATTACATGGGGAAGCAACTCGCTCAGCGCCTGCCAGTGCCCTCCCCGCGCGTCGGTGACGGCATCTGTGGCCAGAACTCCAGCCAGATTTTGCTTAAGTCCAAGGGCGACGGCGTCGTCGAGTGATAGCGCCACTGGCGTTGGGCTGAGTTTTCCTGCAGGAACTCCCCCGAGGTAGGGATTCCGCGACAAAGTTTGATAGTTATTCTGTCCGGCTTGAACAGCTGTTCGCGGCGCTCCTGTCACGTCGGCCAGTGCAATCGGGTTGTACGGCGCCGGTGTGGCTGGCGGGTTGTACTGTGCGAGGGCGACTGCCCCGCCGAGAAGCGCAAAACTAAGCAGGAGTAGCCTATTCCAGGGTCTGCACCGCATACCGGATCCTCGCCGGAGAAATCTCGGTTCTTCCTTCAGGCCTATTGTGGTTTTATTCATTTCTGATGGATCCCAGGGGGAGTGTTGTGAAAGCAGGACATCACACCTGGCCGCAGCTTTCTTGGAGGATCACACCAGAAGAGTGAAAAGAAATCTATTGTGCTTTGGTATTGATAAATACCTAGGTATGGGTCAACACCATCCGTCCAATAGACTTTCCCCGCGGCAGCCCGCGGAATGAGACCATCAGACCGATATCAACGACGGCGACAAGCTGGCGCCTACCGATTAGAGATAGCGGGTTGGAACGCCGCGGGAGCTCCATCAGACGAAGGTATCGGTCGATACCTTCGTCTGATTGTTGCAAGCATGTCCTTGTGGCTTAATCAACACATCGGCCTCGTGACCAAGGCCGCGTGAGACTGGTCAATGCAAACGGAAACGAGACTAGTGCTTTTGGGAGTTCAATCCTCTCTGGAACCTTGACAACAGGATGCGGAGTCCGTACGAGAGAGCGGAATCCGCATAAACAACATCACACGACGCGTTTTGCAAGCCGAATCCCGGATTTGCGGCGCGATTTAGGAGAATCGAAATGAGCTTGATCGAACACGCGATTGCCGCAAACCGCAAGAGTGCAGTGCATCATGATCCTTCACTGGCAAACAAGCCGGCCCCAAAGATTGCAATCCTCACCTGCATGGACCCCCGCCTGAACCAACTGCTCGAATGGTTCGACATTAAACCCGCCGATGCGGATGTGATCCGGAACGTCGGGACCGCGGCAACGGACGATGTTGTGCGGTCTCTTATGTTTTCAATTCACGTTCTTAAGGTGCGAGAGGTCATGATCGTCGGGCACACCGGCTGCGGAATGACCCTGTTTTCAGAAGAAGAGTTCGAGAACCATCTTCACACACAATGTGGCGTGTGGGCGGTATCTCCCGATAGGTTCCACTGCTATACCGACGTGAATCTGACAACACAGAAACAGGTACTGAAGCTCAGATCGCACCCGTGGATTCCCTCCGACGTAGTGATTCGTGGATTCGTTTACGACTTATCAACCGGCGAACTGAAGGAAGTAACCCCGAACACTGCAAACAGTAGAGCGGCCTGACGAAACTTCGCCGTATGACATGCGACGCGCACCGCAAGGGACAATTTGCGGTGCGTGGCCGCAATTCGCGATGGAGACTGGGGCACAAGTCGCCGGGGCCACCTAATAGTTGTGCAAGGAGCGACCTATGAACACCCTTGAAAAGCGTCCGTTGATGATATCTACCGGCTGGATTCAGGCAGCAGCCATCGTCCTGATCATCGGGTTTTTCATCATGGGTGTGCTCACCTACTACACCTATAATGACGAACCGCCCATTCCTGAGGCCGTCCAGGACGCGAATGGCACGGTTATGTTCACCCGCGCCGATATCATAGGGGGCCAGCAGGTTTTCTTAAGAAATGGCCTGATGGAATATGGCTCGATCTTCGGCCATGGTGCATATCTTGGCCCCTGACTTCACGACCGAGTATCTGCATCGCGCGGCTCTCTCAAGCATTAGCTTCTATGGCGGCCAGGACTCCGACAGGGCGCGTGGCCGCACAATACAGGACTTCAAGTCGAACCGTTACGACAAAGCCACAGGGACGCTCGTATACACAGACGCCCAGGCGCACGCGTTCGAAGAGTGCCGAGCCTATTACACATCATTCTTTGGCGAGCCCAGCACAAAGTTCGGCCTCAGACCAAACGCCATTCGTGATCCGGAAGACATTCGCAAGCTCACCGCCTTCTTTAGCTGGACTGCATGGTCTGCTTCCACCGCTCGTCCAGGTCATCCCTACTCCTATACCAACAACTGGCCTGCCGAGCCTCTTGTCGACAATCATGCGACCGCCGACTCTGTTGTGTGGAGCGTGCTCTCGCTTGTCGTTCTGCTGGGCGGCACCGGATTGCTCCTCGGCGTCTTCGGCCGCTGGAATCTAATGGGTTGGCATGGGCGCGAACAACAGACCATGTCCTTCCGCGCTCCGGACGACGTGCAGCTTACCCCGGGTCAAACCGCGTGCGCGTGGTTCTTCTTCGTCATGGCGGCGCTGTTTGTCGTCCAGACGTTGCTCGGAGGAGCCTCAGAGCATTATCGCGCCGACCTGCAGACCTTCTTCGGCATCGATCTGGGCAGGCTTCTCCCATTCAACGTAGTCAGGACATGGCATCTGCAGCTGGCTATCTTCTGGGTCGCCACTTCATATCTTGCAGCGGGCATCTTCCTCGTGCCTATGATTTCCGGGCGAGAGCCGCGCGCACAAAATCTTCTCGCCTACGGGTTGCTGGGCGCGCTTGTCGTCGTCGTCGTGGGCAGCCTGCTGGGAGAATACGCCGGGATCCAGGGATTGGTTCGCAATTCATGGCTGGGCAATCAGGGCTTCGAATGGCTTGATCTCGGGCGCGTCTGGCAAATTCTGTTAACCCTCGGACTGTGTTTCTGGGTCGTAATCATTTATCGCGGACTCCGCGGCCGGCTCGCGGGTGAGCACTCAGGTAACCTGCCATGGCTCTTTTTCTTCTCTGCGCTCACCATCCCCGCTTTCTATGCAGTCGGCCTTCTTGCCAATCCCGGGGACCATTTCACGACTACGGACTTCTGGCGCTTCTGGGTTGTGCATCTCTGGGTTGAAGATTTTCTCGAGCTCTTCACAACCATGATAGTTGCATACGTCTTCGTTCTGTTGGGGGTCGTGCACGAGCGCCTCGCGCTGCGCATGATCTATCTCGACGTTGTTCTCTACTCGGCCGGCGGCATCGTTGGCACGATGCACCATGTGTATTTCTCCGGCGAGCCGGCGATCCACATGGCGCTTGGCGCCTTTTTCTCAGCTGCCGAGGTCATACCGCTTACCTTCCTCACGCTCGAGGCCTGGAGCTTCCTGCAATTGGGCACGGTGCAACAGGCACGATCGACGACGCCATTCCCGCATTACTGGGCCGTGATGTTCCTCGCTTCAGTTGGCTTTTGGAACTTCCTCGGCGCCGGCATATTCGGGTTCCTCATCAATTTGCCCATCGTCTCTTACTACGAGATCGGTACTGCTCTGACCGCCAACCATGCGCACGCCTCGTTCATGGGCGTGTACGGAATGTTATCGGTCGGTCTCGCGCTCTTCTGTCTGCGCTATATCATCCCGCAGAAATTTTGGTCAGATAGAGCCGCCGGCATCAGCTTCTGGTCGCTCAATCTGGGCCTTGCATGGATGGTCTTCGCGACCCTTTTCCCGCTGGGAATTTTGCAGCTCTATCATGCGATCAGCGTGAGCTACTATGACGCCCGGACGTTGAACTACATCGGCAGCCGTGCCAACTCTGTGCTTGAGTGGCTTCGCATGCCGGGCGATATCGTCTTCATCCTGGGAGGAGCGCTGCCAATCCTCTACATCACCTTTCAGGGAATTCGGCACATGCGTACGAGCGTCACAACCGAGGAACCGAAAGATGTGCTGTTTACCGATATCGTGGCGCAGCCCCAGGAGCGTTGAGCTATGCCTGGCTTATCTCTCGAATTCATCCTGATGCTGGCATACGCAGTTTCTCTTGCCTTCATCGCGTTTCTCCTCGAATGGGCGGCGCAACATGTTCACCGGCGGTCCGTTAAAGCAGCCACAAGCGGCTTTACCTACCAACCGGACCGCGACATCTGGAGGTGCCCTCAAGATCAGCATCTCTTCCCGATTTTCTCTGATTCGGCCAAAGGAGTCGTCATTTATCGCGCTCCCGCAGCGGCCTGCAATTCCTGCAGAAGCAAGGCCGCATGCACCGATTCCGATCAAGGACGCGAGATTGAGCGAAGGGATCTAAACAGCGTGGAGTACGGCATGAAACGATTCCATCGCGCCATATCAATCACACTGCTGCTGCTGGCCAGCCTAATCCTCATCGTAGAACTCTTTCGGGCTAGCGGCCTGTATCCGCGGATTGTTCTTACATCGGTCTTAACGTTGTTTTGCTTGACCGTTCAGCGCCTTTGTACAAGCCTTTCTCAAGGCATTCCCAAAAGGAGCCAGCTATCACGGCCATGATGATCTGCAGGAACGGTGACGACCAGTCTAAACGCTATTCGCGCAAGAGTTATCCGACACGACGCGAGTGGCAGGATAGGATGCCGTGGCGGAAGGAATGACCCAAATTCATCGAGTCGCGATCCTGGTTCCCTTGACGGTTGGAGCGGGAGCCGTACTATGTACGATCTTTGTTCACGGGCTGGCCTTGGGCGCGACAGTAAACTTCGTTCGCTATGAGAAGGGGCTCGGCCGTGTGGGCGTAGGCCTCTGGATCGATCTTGGCATCGTTGGGTTGGCGATATCATTCGTGTTCGTGGCGCACCTAATTGAGATCGCATTGTGGGGGCTGTTGTTCGTAATCTGTGGAGAATTTCAAGAATTCGGAATTGCCTACTACCACTCAGCGGTCAACTACACGACCTTGGGTTACGGTGATGTCATCATGTCCCCGTCGTGGAAATTGCTAGGACCGCTGGAGGCAGCAG
>JBAVYX010000211.1:0-17743 GCA_049588475.1 Silvibacterium sp.
AGCAAGAAATCGATGGTGGCACCCTTGGAATCGATGGCCCGATACAAGTAGCACCAGCGACCCTTCACGCGAACGTAGGTTTCGTCCACTCGCCAGGACTTGTTGGTCGGCTTGAGATGCTGTCGCAGTCGCTGCTCCAACTCCGGGCCGTAAGACTGCACTCAGCGCCAAACTGTTGTGTGATCGACATAGAGACCGCGCTCCTCCAGCAGCTCCTCAACATCGCGCAGCGACAGAGAATAGCGAAGATACCACCGGACCGCGCAGAGTATGAGGCCGGGTTCGGTCTGACGCCATTTGAAGAGCACGGGTCGGGTTATCATTTCGCGATTCTTTCACGTCACCAGCCAGCAGCCCTGAAAGCTGCAACACATCCCTTTCGCGGCTATGGACCGTATCTGGCAGGAGATGGTTCCGTCATTGCGGCGCGCGGAGGAAACCGTCCGCTCTGTTGAAACTGGTTGCTCCCTATTCTGGGAGCATTCGGCGTAGGTCCCTGAGCAGAACAAACAAATGCAGTGGATCTGTGGGCGAAGGGACGAAATCAAATTGCTCGTAATATCGCTTCGCCGCATCGTCCTTGGCATGAACCACCAAAGCCCGAATCCCGGCGATCTCTGAAGCCTGGATCGTCCGCAAGGTGGCATCGCGGAGAAGGGCACGCCCCACACCCTTACCCTGCCACTCCTTGTGCACGGCGAGACGAGCCAACAGCATGATCGGTACAGGATATCTGGCGAGCCCTTTGCGCAAGCGTTCAGATGCGTCGGAGTACTCGACTTGGCCTACGGCCAGGCTGTAGTAGCCGACCACTGAGTCATTCACCAAGCCGACATAGGTCTGAGCAGAACTTGCGCTTTGATTCTGGAGCGAATATTTGATGAGCCACGCGTTCAGGTCCGGCTGACCGCAATCGAAGGCGTTAAGCACGTGTTCACGCCGTAGCTTCTCAATGCGGCGCTCTTCACTCACTGCTAGAACCGGCGAAGAACCCTGGTTCCTCGAGAAGAGCCTTCAATCTGGGAAGAGGCCGTGTGGGTGCATCGAGAGCGGATTGAAACTCGGTCCATTTCTCCGCGTCCAGGACGAAGATACGACGCTCCACGAGCATCTCTTCCGCCCTTGAAAGGGCACTCTCCATCACGAAATCGCTCATGGAGCGATGGGAGGCGGATGCAGCAGCCTGGAGTTTCGCCTTGGCGGCGGGTGAGACCCGCACATCCAACTTCTCCGTGCGACGCGCAGCTAGCGTAGATCGGGTTGCCATATCATCGTTCCTCCACTTCCAAAATGGTAGCTTGATGTGATGACAACGTCAAGACACTCTCTATCACTGAGTCATCTGAATCCCATAGAGCGAGTGGACAAACTGGAACAAGAGGAGCGGAAGACGGCACGGGCCAAATAGCGGAGAACAAACAGGGGTAGCCGTCAGCCGCAGCTCTCGAACATCCACCACCGGGGGCACACAGGTGGGGATGTAATTGATCGAATCAACGAGCATTGAGCGAAAAAGTCAATGCGTCTAAAGCATCGATCAGCTATGGCACAACTATGACATGCTTATGGCGCACGTTTTTGCAAATGCTTGAAAACATAGCAACATGCTGCAACATATTTAGTGTTTTTCAGAGCGGGCCGCTTGATTGTAAGTGATTGGTTTTACAAGTAGTTGTAAAGCGCGGTAGGTAGAATTTCGAGTCAGGTGCATTGCTTGGTCGAGAACGCTGCCTTCGCACGGCAGAGGTCCGGGCAGGGAAGTCGAGGGTGCTGGCGAGGGTGCTGAAGGAGTGTCTACCAGTGCTTTCTAGTGCTTTTCAGTGCTTTTGTTCCCCATCGGTGCTCATCAGTTTCAACGAGTTACATCTGAACGCACTTCTGTCACGGCAGAGGTCGATGACCACGATCCATTAGGTAGAACTCGGCGAGAGTGCGCAAATCGACCGGAGAGGTATGATGCAAAGTATGACATCAAGATGACGCACGTTCCTGCATGTCCTTGAAAACAATGCAACGACTTGCAACAGGTTTAGCGGTCTTTCTGTGCGGGCTGCTCATTTCTAAGTTGTTGAAACGGAGAGGATTAAACTGCGAAACCTCCCTCGTGGTCGACATAACTCTGGATCAGCATATCGGGGTTCGAATCCCTGGGGGGCAGCCAATAAAGAACTTCCTTGAACCTTCTCGAACGTCTCCGAACTCGCTAGAGCAGACTCAACACGTTAATTAGTAATTACTTCGCGGTAATTTGAAGTTCGAGAACGTTCGCTAACGTCCGATCGCAGCCATTAAAAAAGTAGGGTATTTCGGGCCGGCTCCGTTGGGCCAGCACTGGACATCGTAGAAAGGCGCGTGGTGGATCTGACCGGTAATGTCGTGGCCGATGGGCAGAGTGAACTGCAGGTGCAAAGCCCGGCAAATTGCGTGGGGATTGGGATGATCCCTCTTCGACGGCGGCTACCTTCGATGATGGCTGGCTGCGCACGGGTGACCTTGTGAGACGTGATGCCGACGACTTCTTCTGGTTCGCAGGGAGGGTTAAGCAAATCATTATCCGCGGAGGATCGAACATCTCGCCACAGGAAGTCGAAGAAGCCTTATATCGCCACCCCGCTGTCCTTGAAGCCGGTGTTCTTGGCGTACCCGATGCGGTCCATGGGGAAAAAGTGATCGCGTTCGTTGCATTGCGAGATGGTTTCACCGCAGGCGAGGAGGAGCTGCGAGACCTAGTCCGCAATCGCATCGCTGATTACAAGACTCCGCAGCGCATTGTATTTCTTCCCGTCCTTCCCAAAGGGCTTACCGGCAAGGTGCAGCGCCGCGATCTGAAAAATCTCGCTGTAGCGTCTCTAGAAATGGGACTGGCTGTCGATGCTTGATCGCTCTTGGGCCTCGCACCCTGTCTCGTCTCGCTGCACGAAGAAATCCGGGTGGAAGCATCGTTCTGCGCCGACATCGCGATGCTTCACCCGAAGCATCGAACTTTCGAAGTTCTTTCAAAAGAAGCTGGCCTTGAATGCCATGTATCTTTGACGTGCAACGCTGATAAGTTCCTGGAACGGAGGCTCACGGCGAATAGGCTCGAGCAGGGGATCAGCAACAAAGTAAGGATAAGGAAAGAAGCCGTGTTCAATGCTGTAACGAAGCATGCGGAGTGCGGAAACGTTGTCACCCAAGGCGGCATATGCCTGCGCCATCTTGTAGGTCGCTTCCGGATCACCCACCCCGCGGCGCTGGATCGTGGTTTCAAGTGCCTGAAGAGTTTCTAACCCGTCCGAGTTCCTCCGGGCGATTGCGTCGTTAAAAGCCTTTCCTATCTGGGTGTATAGCGTTGGATTGAGTTTGTATGCACGTTCAAAGTCTTTAGCCGCCAGATCCCATTTTTTCTGATGGTACTCCCCAAAACCGCGATAAAAGACGATAAACGCTTCATCATTCCCTTCGGGCAGGCTCCGAAGAAACTTATCGTATTCCCCCAGATACAGATAGCTATTGAGCACTGCGCCGTTCCCCTTTACCAGAGGATCGATCTGGATCGCATGTTCGCATTCCGCGACCGATTCCTGTAACATCCCGGCGAAACGATAGGCGTAGCCGAGTTCCCAATACAATGCCGCACTGTTGGGGTTATTCTTTACGGCGTCTCGAAGCAGGGGCACCGCCGCCTCGACCTTGCCTGTATCAACGAGCAAGTTAGCCAGGAACATGCTTGCTTCCATCTGCCTGGGCTGAAGTGAGAGCGCGCGCTGATAGGCAGCCTCGGACTTTCGGTACTGTTCGATACCACCGAATTCGAAAGCGGCAGCCGATTCATAGGACTGCCCGAGGTACGCCCAGGCGAGAGCATAATTCGGATCGATAGCGACCGAGTTTTCGAGCATCGCGATGGCCATAGGAAAATCATGGCTGCTCACCAGGTCGACCCCTCGCAGGTAATACTCATAAGCCAAGGGGTTGACGGGCGCACCCGCTTTGATTCGCTCTGCTTCGGAGGGCGTGAGGTTCAATTCCAATCCCTTGATGATCTGTTGCGCGACATTGTCCTGAACCGTCAGCAGCCTGTCGTACTTCAGATTGATCATGTCTCTGGCGAGGATCTTCTCGGTTTTCACATCGATCAATTGATAGGTGATCCTGAGATCATCTCCATCGTGAATGAGGGTGCCAGTAAGCAGCGTATCCACATCCAACTCTGCGCCAACTTTCCGCGGGTCGATTGTCTGGCTTTTGTACTTCTCTATCGCCGAGGAGGGCCGAACAGCCAGCGAACTGACTGGACCCAGTTTGGTGATGACGGCATCGGCGAGAGAAAAGCCCAGGAAGTCGTCATTTGGGTTCTGGCTGAGGTTCCGCAGCGGGAGTATGGCCAGACTGCGGTGCAACGGCGTCTGCGCCAGTGAGGACATCCGTCTCCGAATCGCGAAGTAGCCGGTTGCCAGCACGATGGACGCCAGAGCGGCGACCGCAAGTGTCCTCATCCATCGCCGGCTTTGCGGACGGGCGGCTTTAGGGAGGATGAGGGCCGGACCATCCCGAATTTGTCCCCGGATTTGGATATGGTTTTCGTTTTCCTGCGCCGACTGAGACGCCAAGACAGCGGGAGAAGCAGCGTCGTTTGATGGAATTAGGGGCTGCTCCAGGAGTTCTTCGCCGAATTCCAGCAGTTGTTCGGGGAAGTTCGCTACTTCTTTGACTGAAGCCGTGAAGCGATAGCCCTTTTTCGGAACGGTCTCGATGTAACGCAGATCTCCGTCTTTTTCGCCGAGTGCCTTGCGCAGAACGGAAATCGTGACCGTGAGATTGGCATCCTCGACGAAGCTACCCGGCCACACGGCCTGCATGATCTGGTCCTTGGTGACCAGACGGCCCTGATTCTGAACCAGAAAGACGAGCAGCTCAAATGTCTTGGGAGCCAGCGACACACGTTTTCCGTCCCGTGTGAGCCGATGCTCAGCCGGCTCCAGGCGAAAGCTGCCGTATTCGTAAAAGCTCCCGGTTTTCAACTCCATATATTGTGAGCGCCGCTCGTCCGGCGTTTCTTTGCAAATTACTTGGATTTTTTTTGGAGGCCCTTGAGGACTGTGCAACTCGCAGCAGGGCACTATCGCGGAGTCTTGAATACCTTCGGCCACGATCCTAAATCGCGGATGTGAGGCAAGACAAGGAGAGAATCGCAATGAAGAAGTGGCTGTTATTCGCACTTGTCGGAATCACCCTTGGGCTCACTGCGAAGTTTGCATCTGCGCAGGTTCCCGAGATCGAATTTAACCTCGTTCCCCAGCCGAAGTTTGTCAATTGCCTCGGGCAACCGGGCTGGCCGGCGCCTACGGCTGAAGTCATTGTTCAGAGGGGCGAGCTGAATGACGTCCTCATTCTGCGTGCCCATCATCTGAAGCCAAACCTGGGCTTTGACCTGTTCACGATTCAGAACACGAACCTGCTGGCAGACGGAGCAGTAAACCCGGAATTCAAGAACTTCGGACTGGCTTGGTATCAGACGGACGTTCAGGCTGACAGCAAGGGAGAGGCGGAGGTGGCGATCAAGACCATCTTGCTGGATCAGATCTTCGGCTTCGATCCGGCCGCCGCCCTGGCGCCAACTCATACCTTCCACGTTGGGTTCTGGTTCAACAATCCGGAGGACGCGGAGGCATGCGGGTTCGATCCCACGAAACCCACGCCCTTCAACGGTGAACAACACGCTGGGCCCAACGCGATGATCTCGTTGCCGAACTCCGTTACCAATCTCGGGCCGCTCTGCACAGGTCCTCGCAAAGAAGGGTCGACGTTCGTGTGCACCGAATAGGTTTCGGACGCAGCAGCCACGAACGACCCGACTGAAAACGAACATCGTGGATCGCGCAGCCACAAGCTGCGCGATCTGCGGCGTCGTGCACGTCACGAAGGCTTCGGTCGCGGTGGCAGCCGGCTGGCCGTACCTATCAGATGTATCTCTTTCAAAACCTCGGATCGCGAGGGAAGGGAATTGACGATATGGTCGCTTCCAGTCCGCGCGAGGATTGAGTGAATCCGCTCTACCAAAGATTGGCGGAAAGCCTATCACGATGCAGACTCTAATCGTTCGTTATGGTGCCATTTGGTGCGAGGCAATCCCCGAAAACTATGGGGTACAAAGCGGGGTACTCAGAAAATTGTGGTATATAAAGTCTGTCAAATCAGGTAAATCTGGCTGCCTGGGGGCAGCCAGATTAGAATCATCCGCTTACACTCAGTTGACCCAACTTGCCCGCACGTTCGTGTCAGGCAGCACAACAGCTTTCCGGTTGCGCTTGTTGACAATTCCGTCGAAGGGTCCGTAGGGCTTGGTTTGCGTTCGATGGACCACCGGGGAAAGCCAAGCCCGCACGGAAGGAACCCGCTTGCACTTTTCCAGCTGGTCAAGCACATGTGGCAAATAATATCGCACCGAGACGTTCCGACCCGAGCCGAGTTTGACGTAAGGGAAACCGATCCCCTGGCACCGCTGACGCCGTAGAGACTTTTCACTTAAGCCGAGCCGATCGGCGAGCTGTTTTTCTGTGAGAACTGCCGTGGTGCGAATCTGAGCAGCCAAACTCTCATCGTTGGGGAGGTCACACCCGGCCCCCGCAACACCCTTAAAGGTCTGCATGAACGTTTCCTTTGTAAATGGATTGGGTGTTACGTCTGAAACGCACGAATCCCAAAAAAACCGGTACACTCAATGTTTGCGCGATTTTAGAAACCGTTAGCAACAGCGCGGAATGCTCAGCGCCAGTTATTTTTTGTCACCTCGTGAGGAAATGTGGTGAAAATCTGTGCCATTTCGACTTCCTATGGCCCAATCATGTCCTTGTTTTTCGCGGGTGTCCAAGACCTTTTACGCCAACGTTGCTGCCGCCGAAGCATCAACAAGGAACATCAAGGGAGTTCATGAGGCACAACGGTAGGGCAGAGAAAATCGAGGTGTTTTGGAACTATTCGTGCACAGAGAACTTAGACCAAATCCGGCTCCTGCTCGTGTTTTGAAGTTTGCGAGACTTCGGTGTGGTTGTCCGACTAGTCAGGATGAAATATCCTGCCGAGCCTTATCGCTTACCACCTGTGGCGAGCCACAGCTCCAATGCTTCGACGTTGAACCTCGGCAATCAGACCTGACCCGCCGGCCGCTGACCCTTAACTTATCTAGGCGATTCTCGGTTGCGGGACGTGAAGATCCAAATATCTCCCCATGGTGCCGTCAAAAGCCACCTTTCCGCGATTGTCATCATCTATCTGAAGGCGGTTTTGTGGCCTCATGAAGTACTTTTGACGCATTGCGGAGATCTCGGCTCGAAGAGATACGCGATTCAAATCCCACGCTTACTATGTATTTATGAACCTATACAGCATTTCGTAACACGCAGACCCAATGCTTGTGACTAATGTCTAAAGAGCTCCCCTTCGATCTTGGCGCGCGGTCGCGGATTATGGCGGTCCGTAATGGCGAGATGAAGCCCTTATTTGACTCCTCTTTACAGGGACCGTACTCACCCTCTCCGTCACTGCTGATCGAAAAGCATGAAGTACGCCCTACTGACTGGCAGACAGTCATCATTCCTGGCCAGTTATTGACTCTAAATCTTCGGCGCTGTGCGCTGGAATATGCGGATGAAGCTGGTGCTTGCCACTCCGTGACCAGAACAAAAGGCAGCGTAGTGATTGAGAAGCGTGCTTGCGAACACAAATTCCGTTGGAATTCTTCTGCTTCAACACTTACCGTTCAGTTGTCCGATAAAATACTCGACCAGGCTGCCGAGATTGCCCCGCTATTCAGACGCGACTTACAATCGAGCTATTGTGCTGAGCATGATATGCAGCTCTCGTCATTGCTATTTGCGCTCGAGCGTGAGCGAATGCAGGGATATTCCGCCGGACGTTTGTTTGTAGACGGCATAGAACAGGCGCTCGCATCACTTCTCGTCCATTACGATGGCATTACGCGTCATACGCATTCGATGTACAGAGGCGGTCTCGCTCCCTACCGCATGAGGCGCATCAATGAGTTCATCCAAGCGCATATTGACAAAGAGATTTCTCTCAATGAACTCGCACAAGATGTTGGATTGAGTCCTTCGCACTTTTGCAGTCTTTTTCACAAAACGTCGGGAACAACACCACATCAGTTCGTGCTTCATTGCCGAATCCAGCACGCAAAAGTTCTACTCGCCGAGCCAAGCCATTCGATCCTTGATGTTGCACTCGCGTCAGGCTTTCGAACGCATCAGCATTTTTCTAGGATTTTCCGTCGCCAGGTGGGAATGCCACCCAGCGCCTACCGCGCTCAACTTTGACAACGTCGGGCTATTCCGTCTAATCGTACATTGGGCGCAGGCTGAGACTCGCTCAGTTTGCTCTCTGCCGCTCTAAACGTAGTTCGAAGGCGGCCGTACGCGCAAGCGTAAATTTGTCACCATCGCGCAGCTTGACAGCTATACCGGGCTCGAGCGGCCTGCTTCGCAAAAAGGTCCCATTTGAGCTGTCGAGATCGATAAGATAACAATTGTCGCCGCGCTTATGGACCTCGCAGTGGAATCGGGACACCTGCCGGTCCGGATCACGGACCAATACCTCATTTCTCTTGCCACCGTCCATAGCAACTCCGCCGATGTGAGTAACTTCCTGGTTCAGAAGATAACGCTTGCCCTTATCAATGCCATCGAGAGCAACCAGATACGCAGTCACTCTCTTTCCGCGGCGTCGCCAGAAGAAGATCAGAAGCGCGACCAAAGCAAGGAGGCCGCCTCCGCCAAGACCAGCACGGAGCAAAAGTCGATTTCTGATTCTCGAACCTATCAAGACTTGCAAGCGATCAACCTCGGGGCCGCTGGCTCCGAGACGCCGCGCATCATGCAAACGATCTCGGGCCTCATTGAGGTTTCCTGTTAGCAGAGCATCTTGGGTCTGGAGAATCAGCGCAGAACGTCGCGCGTTGTTGGCCTCCATTGCAGCTGTAGCAGTCTGCTCTTCTTGTCTGCCATGCTCACGTTGTGCGTTTGCGGCATCGATCGCCGTTTGCGCTTTGTCGAGACGCTGTTGAGCAGGCATATCGCCGGGATCAAGAACCAGAATTTGCTTATTGATGCGTACGGCTTCTTCCGGACTCGAGGCGCCTAGGGCATCTACGGTGAGCTTACGAATCTGTTCTTGTTGCGCCTTTTCCTCAGGGGACTGTCCCGGCGCCGTGATGGGTATGGCTGCAGGTGGCGCGCTTGCCGATGGGATAGCCGCTACCGCAGGTGCCGGTGGAGGAGGCGCTTCCAGTCCCTTAGGTAGGCTTGCTACTTTAACGGCTTGCAGGTCAAGAGTGGCTTTGTCGTTCTGTATTCGAAAACCCAGAGGGCCAGGAGCTGCATGATATGGACCCTCGGGACGCGAGTCATAATAGTCCGTTACAAGGGTGCCGTTGACCCACACTGACACGCGATGAGCCCGCGCGATGACGGTGCAAGTAAAGTATTGGCCGTCGCTCACTGAAGGGGCACGTGATTTCTGAAGATTCGCTAGACCTCCAATGCCAAAAGATTTTCCACCCTGCAATTGCCGGTCCGTAGCGTTATCAGCGCTAACTGCATAACCGGAAGCGAACTCATTCGGTGTCCCGCGAAAGAACATCTCGACTCCGGTATGCTCGTTTTTGCTGGCTACCTTCGCGGTGAACTGCAGGACGAAATCATCATAGACGGTACCCGATTCAAGTTGGCCTACGCCGCCTTGTCCGTGAATGGTACCTTGTCCGGACCACTGCACATTCGGAGGTGCTTTCGGTTTGCCTGACAATCCCGGAATAGGCAATTTGAGCTTCGATTTGCTTGGCGGAGCAGGAGCAGCCACAGCCTTCCAGCCATCCAGGTTTGAACCGTTATACAGCGGGTCAAGTCCTAGAGGCTTCAGCAGAATGGAGCGAACTTCTACTCGCGTACCGCGTGACGCTCTAAATTCGAAGTAACCAACTCGATTCTTCGTGCTTTTTCCGTCTGCGGTGATTTTTCCGTTGAGACTAGCGAGCAGATGCGTGCCTTCGGCCTGCACCTCATAGGCATTCCATCCGCTCGCGGCGGAAGTTGCAGTCCCACTACCTATTCCCGCAATAGTGCCGTCATTCAGCGACAACGTATAGCCGGGTTGCGCGGGCTTGCTTTGCGGATCGGCACGCAGCAGCAGCGATGCAGGACGACCGGTTATACGCGCCTCAAACTTCAGATCAAAGTCAGAGAACGAGGCAGTCGTGCGCAAGCTGCTCTCCTGTGTCGGATCTGAGACCAGAGCATTTCCGTTTACTTGCCATTGTCCTCCCCCAGAAGTCCAGCCAAAACGTGAAACTCCATCGAAGAGCTGAATCCAGCCTTGCGCGGCCTCATCTATAGGTAAATAAGAGACGGGAGCCGAGGTTCTTGCGGCCGCAGCAAAGAGCAGAAGCAAGATGGCTGCAAGTGCTCGTTTGCTATGCAGTGGTCTTAGCATCCTGGGAGATATCAAACGTGAATCCTGTCTCTTCCGCGTAATGGATGTGAAGCTTTTGCCCTCGCTCGATCTCACCGGCGATCAGTGCCGTAGCCAGCGGAGAGAGAACGACTTGTTGCATGGTTCTGCCCACCGGCCTTGCCCCGTATTCAGGATCGTAGGAAATTGCTGCCAGGTGTTTAAGCGCACCTTCGTGAACTTGCATTTCAATCTCGCGTTCCTCAGCAAGCTTCCTGCGCAGACACTCGAATGAATGGCCCACAATACGTTCAAGTTCGATGGGAGTGAGAGGATCGAATGGCACCACCTGGGAAATGCGGTTGTATAACTCCGGACGCAGCGTTGCCCGTACCATCTCCAGAATGATCGCGCGGCGTTCTTCGGGATCTTCGCTTGCGGCCATCGCTTCGCGCGCGCCAAGGTTTGACGTGAAGAGGATGATCGAGTTGGAAAAATCGCAGAAGCGTCCCTTCGCATCGGTCAACCTACCTTCATCGAGGACGCTCAACAGTAAGTCAAGAACTTCAGGATGCGCCTTCTCAACTTCGTCGAAGAGCACAATGGAGTAGGGGCTGCGCCTGACCCGCTCGGTAAGATAACCGCCTTCGTCTGAGCCAATCAGACCAGGACGAGCACCTATCAGACCGCTGACTGATCCCTTTTCCTTGTACTCGCCCATGTCGATACGAATCAGCGCGGTCTCATCGTCGAAAAGAGCATCTGCCAATGCTTTTGCCAACTCCGTTTTTCCCGTGCCGGTGGGCCCGGCAAAGAGAAACGAGTTCGGTTTACGCTGCGTTTCCAGATCCGCGCGCATTCGTCTCACGGCCTCGGACACAGCGAGGACCGCCTCGGGCTGACCGAAGACACGTTCCGATAATCGTTCTTCGAGCTTCATCAGTCTTTCGCGTTCACTTTCGAGCATGCGATGGATGGGGATGCCAACGCGATCCGCAATCACTTCTGCCACATGCTCTGCACGCACCTCGTCGGATACAGAAGGGTCACGGCATACGTTTACTTCAAGCTGACGCTCAAGATCTTTGCATTCTGCCTCAAGATATTGCAGCGATCCGTAACGGATCTCAGCGGCGCGTGCCATGGCGCCGCTTGCCTGGGCCGCAGCGAGCAGTGTCGTCTGTTGTTCGATTGCCCGCTTGGTAGCCTGCAGGCTCTCAGATGCCTGCTTCTGTGCGTGCCATGCGGCTGTCAAAGCAGCAACGCGACCAGCGAGTTCCACAATTTCTTTAGAAAGCGCAGAGAATTGTTTCGCATCGGATGACATGCTCTCAAGTTCAAGCCTCTTCTCTGCCAGCAGGCGCTCAAGTGAGTCAATCTCCTGAGGCTTCGATTCGTTCTGCATACGGATGCGCGCAGAAGCTTCGTCCAGAATGTCGATCGCTTTATCAGGCAGAAATCGCGAAGGCAGATAACGCCGTGAGAGTTTGACCGCGGCGCGCAGAGCTTCATCGGGTAATCGAATTCCATGATAAGCCTCGTAACGAGGCCGGATCCCACGAAGAATCACCAGCATAGCTTCGTCGGTCGGCTCTTTGACTACGACTAGATCAAAGCGGCGAGCTAGCGCACCATCCTTCTCTATTTTTTCGCGATATTCGTCATAGGTTGTAGCGCCTATGCATCGCAGCTCACCGCGTGCGAGCGCCGGTTTCAGGATGTTGGCGGCATCCATGCCACCCTCGTTTCCGCCTGCTCCAACCAACGTATGCAACTCGTCGAGGAAAAGAATGATCTCGCCCTTGCGTGCCCGGCACTCATCGACAATGCCCTTGATCCTCTCTTCGAATTCCCCGCGATACTTCGCACCTGCCACCATGGCGGTAAGGTCAAGAGCGAGCACTTTGCACTTCATCAGAGATGCAGGAACATCGCCGGCGGCGACTCGCAGAGCCACCCCTTCAGCAATAGCGGTTTTGCCGGTACCCGGATCTCCGACACAGACCGGATTACTCTTGGTCTTACGCAGCAGGATCTGCATTACACGACGAATCTCGTCATCGCGTCCTACCACCGGCATGAGATCCCCACTTCGAGCGAGCGCAGTCAGGTCGCGAGTAAATCGCGCGAGCAACTTGCCCGGAGTGTTTACTGATCCGCTCCCCCCTGGCGCACCATCGAGAACTTCGCGAGTGGAGTCGCTCTGATCCTGCGCTGACATCAGCGTTTCGCGCGTAATTCCAGCGGCCCGCAAATCCCTGGCAATCTCCCCACCGTCAGTAGAAACAGCTTGCAGAAAGTCCACAGGCTCGACTGTTTCTGCACCGCGAGCTTCCATCTCCTGGAATGAGCGTTCGACCAGATCACGTAAACTGTGCGAGGCTACAGGACGTCTGCCCGGATCGAGCGTGTTCGTAGGCAGCCGGTTGAGCCTCATAGCGAGCGCAGCAAGAACCGGCGCAACCGTAACACCTGCCTGGGCAAGATGCGCTGCCACAGCCGTCTCCTGGTCGAGTAGAACAAAAAGCAGATGTTCGGGCACAATACTCGCGTGTTTGCGCTCCTCAGCAAAGAGGCGAGCGCGGTCGAGAGCGCTTTCAAGATCTGTCGACAACTTGTCCAGTGGAATAGCCATACAAATTCCGCTCTCTGTTATTCCAAGCGCCGCCTGCGAGGCGGCTGAAAAGGTGCATCGGTCTGCTTTGGCGCAACCGGCTCACCGTGAGAACTCCCCGGATTCCGCGGATTGCCACCGGGCTGGGCTTGCAAGGGCGGTCTGAAGGATCCAGATGTCGCGTCGCCGCGGATAACAGGTGCCACTTCTTCGTGTACATTGGGCGGTTGACTCGTGCGCAAGGTTTCACTCGAAGGACCGATTCTCTCCGAATCCTGAGCGTAGAAACGATGACGCACAAACAGCAGAGCTGTTCTCACATTGAAGTGCGCAGGCACGGCAACGCGCAAATCCGTCACGGTTGTGATGTCAGGCGCATCAAAATCAAACTCGACATTTCTTTGACCAGCAAATCGCACCTGGCCAACGCCATGAATTGGGGCACGGCGCAATCCGCTCCCTTCGTTAATGCGGATCTCCACTGGCACTCGCGTTCCCGCTGGGTATTCATAATCCAACTCGGCGGAGAGAATAATTCTGTATTTCTCACGTCCCTCCAGCCGAATACCCGCAAAGTGAAACGCCATCTCATCGCCAAAGCCTTGCAGTCGCGCAGGTTTGGCAGCCAGTTTGTAGAGCGCGCTTCCACCGCGATCGAAGACGAAGTTCATGGTGTCGAGGGTGGGGCTTACGCGGAAATCAATATATTTGCCTTCAAGAGCCCGCTCGAGTGTCTGAAGGCTGCGCAGTGAGTTCTGAACGGAGCGCACTTCGAGGCCAAGGTCGTCTTCGACGCGCCAACGCCGTGAGCTTCTTAACATCTGCTTTTGCTGCTCCCCCAGCGGCGCAAATTCGGTTTCGCCCGCATTTTTCAATGCATCAAAGTACTGCTCGACGGGTGGGCTCAAGTCGAGACTCACTGCAGCACTCTCAAGAAACATACGGAGATTGGCAAAAAACTGTGCGGGCGACTGCACAGGATTGAGACAGCCATAGAGGCACGTCTCAGTGGCGGGTATGATTCGCTTCACGAAATCCAGCGTCTCCTGGTCGATGCCGACATCGATACCGCGTTCACGAGTGAGCTCTATATACTCCCGCATGGCGCGATGCAACTCAATGAAGCGCCGCGATAGAGAGGAGAGTTGTTCGACGATACGCCGCCACGCTGCACTTAGCTCGCTGAATGCCGTCAGATTTGCGCAGGGAGGAATGAAACTTGAATCCTGCTCATACGCGACTCTGCTCTCCGAGCGACGCAGACGGCTCACCGCCATTGCATGCTGTACTTCTTCACCATGTGGCTGCAAGCGAAGGCGGTAAGCGCGGACCCGTTCCGTCTGAATTTGCGGGTTGTGTTCATCACGCTCACCATCAATCACTTTATAGGTGTGGGGCAGTGCCACAATATAGACACGCGTCTCGCTGACCCCCTCGAGATCTGTCATGCTGAACTCCTGATGAAGCGGGTAGTCGGGCACAATCTCAACCGGAGTGCCTGCCATCGTCAAACCACGGCATTGCGTGACGGTGATCCGCAGCGTGTGTTCATCTTCTGAGAGCGTGACGATTGGGTCATGCCGCACTGCGCCAAACTCGCTCTCGGGCAGACGTGGTCCACCACCAATCAATCCAAAGCTGTCGTGCGCGTAGCGCAACATCCAGAGCATCGTTGCTTCGTAGAAGCGCTCCTGGCGCAGGAAGTGCTCCGGGGTTACGAGCATTCCAAATTCCCAATTGACCGCATTATGGCGGACATCGTCCCTGTTCATGCGCTTGCTCCTCTACCCAAGTGAAAGTTGAGACCAATGCGGCTGTTTTTCAAGGCAATACCCAAGCGCGGCGCCTCGTCAGGATCTTCGAGTAGCCATGCAATGGAATGGGTCTGATAGGCGGTCAAGCACACGTCCATGGTCATTTGAATTAGTCGACGTCCGCGCTCGGACTGGAAAGCGGTATAGGTATCGAGCGATACGGGGCCAAGCTGGATCACGATCGAATCGGTATCGAGCTGACGATCTCCTGCCAAAAAGTCGCGCCCGAGGCGGCTGGCTCTCAACCCCAGACGTGAATGCTCTTGCGGTGCTAGGAGGCGATACGCGTCGCGGTAGCGACATTCGGACACAGGCAGTCCAAGAAGAACGAGAAAGGCCAGCTTTATTCCAACTTCACGCGCGGCCATTCGCGCCAGTGTTGGAGCCAGCAGCGCGATCGGATAGAGCAGTTCTTCTGGCCACTTTGACGAGTCCAGACCAAAGAGAGTGAGCCAGCGACGGCATGCTGCATGCTTGTCAGGGCCAAGCTTAAAGAGCGGAGCTCCAGCGCGAAGCCACTGCGCCGCTTTTTGTAGCGGATCATCGAAGAGCTGACAAATTTCGCGCGTGCCCATCTCAGCTTCTCCACCAGACTCGCGCATGGGCAACGGCAATGCCTCGAAGAAACCAAAACTGGAGATCCAGAGTGTAACCGGCACAGATGGAGTCAGCAGTGTGCCCGCCGATGGAGATTGACGCACAACTTCGAGACCTTGCCGTCCGGGACCTGCCATGCGAAGCGTAAACCGTGATTCAGCAATTCCCAGCGCATCAAGCACGTGAACAGCTGAGTCTATTGTGTGGGAAAAACCAGCCGTGCCCTCCGCGAAGTTCGGCATCACAGGGTACTGTTCCGTTGGTGGTGAGACGGTCATACCCATGCGAGCTCCACATCTGCATCCACATCGAGCGGTATTCGCTCGCGCAGAAAACTGTCGAGATCGGTAATGAGAACGCGCGCCTCTTCTTCCGGCGAGGCGAACCGGTCGCGCTGAGCAGTGATCGTGATACGGTGCAGGCGGCGCAATCCCCGCGCTCGACGCACCAGTATAGGGTGGACACTTATGCCGGTTATGCGACGATCAAAGGAGCGAATCGAAACTTCCAGGTCGGCACGTGTAATCAGACGCTGTCGCGACAACAACGCCTCGGAGAATCGCCGTTGGGCTGAATGCAAACCCTCCCCGTCAGACCCGCCTGCAGCTGCGGTTATGTTCTCAACCAATAGACCGCGCGCAGGCGGTTTCGCAAAGCTCTGCAAACGCGCGACTCTCATCTGGTTGCCAGCCGCTCCCATAGTCATCCACAGGCGCAAGTTGGCATAGGTTTCGTTTTCTCCGTTGGGCATTTTGCCAGGCAACAGGGTCAGGTATCCTTGGTGCAGCCGGTATCTCCCGATACCGGGGTTAAAGGACGGCTGGAACTCGAGAAGATAAGTTTCCCCACTTTCACCAGTAATGGAGAGTGGCGCTACGAGAAATGACCGGCTGCCATTTTCTTTGCTGACGGGGATCGTCGTGCCGTTTTCTCGGAATCGTATTGTCTGGTTTGAACATTCAACATTGGACGCGCTTTGGGCGTGAAGATAAATGGCTGAGAGAGCGGTGTGCAGGGGCTCCACTTGCGTGTCGAGCTGGATACGCACCCAAGCGCGCGGCTTAAGGTAAAACCCTGGACGCTCAAAGATTGAGCGAAGAGCGGCTTCTAATCCATGGGGAACATCGCACAGGAAGTAGCGCTCAACAGGAATCGATGGCAGTTGAAAACACTTGCCTCGCCAGAAACCGCCGGGCAATGAGGGCGTTTCTGCTCTCTCGGGATCTGGTACCGTGCTGTCTGTCGTGAGAAGCCATTGCAACTGATGTTGACCAGCATTCAGGGGTTGCGGCCGAAGCACACCTCTGGCTTCAAATCTGCCATTATCAGAGGCCAGACACCAGTTTTCACTCTCTAGCTGGGCATTCAACAGCATCGCCTCCGGACTGGTTTGCAGAAAGATCCCGTGCCGCGAAAGATATGTGGATCCTAGATTCTCAATCGCGATGTAAATCGCTGGATGAGCACCCAATTCCACCGGGACGGGGCCATAGGATGGCCCAGCACGCAGACTTTCGGCAGGAAGTTCGATGCCGCTCAGCAGGCGCAACTCTCCTAGGCCTTCTTTTGATCGCTGGTAAACAAACACGGCGGCGATGCGCGCCGAAGAGACCGAGATGCCGTAGTCCGTGGCGAAGTGCATGCGGCCACCGCTTTCAGGTTCGCCGCTCAGTACCGTCCCCGCTCCCACATGCACCGGATCAGACTGACAGGTATAGCGCACCACCAGTTGCGCCGGGTGGGCGAAGCGGCGCTCAAAACCAAGTCCTTCGAGAAGCTCATCGAGCAGTGCGATCTTGAGCCTGTCAGTGTCTGACGAGAGAGCGTAAATCTGCGCAGCGAGTGTGCGAAAGAGCACGGCCAGCACAGGGTCAATAAGTGTGGATTCGATACCATACTCGCGCAGATATCGGCGAAAGTCCTCGCGAAGCTTTAGATCGATCTCTGCGGGGCTCGAGTTCATAGAACACACCTGGTTGCGCGATCAGTGCTTATTTCGCGCAACATCAGCGTTACACCACGTTGTTCCATGACGTGCCCTGTCCACCTTTCCTGACCACCGCCTTTCACTTCTTTCTCAAACGGGTCGATGACGATCGAATCAACGCGATAATGGGTAAGACCAAGGTCAGCAAGGACAGCATTGATTTCCTTAGCAGTCGTTTCAGCTATTCGAGTACGTGATTCCTGCGATATGCCTTGTTTGGCAAATTCAGAGAAGAACTCGTTAAAGCCGAATGAAGCATGGCCCGCCCATGAACTTCGCGGCGTGCGCGCC
>JBAVYX010000212.1:0-3506 GCA_049588475.1 Silvibacterium sp.
TCCCTGAGGCTCGCGAACCCCTATAAACACCAGCCAGAACCGCATTTCAAACAGATCTCGAACGGGAAGAAACAAAAATCGCCAGGAAACACGCCGCAATCAGGCGAATTTCAACGAGTTCCTAGAGCCGAATGCCAGGGTACCAGCCGCTCTTAGCAAGAAAGTCCTTGGCATCCTTCATTATTATGATGTTGCTCAGGGCGCGACGTTTGTCAGCAGAGTGCTCGTAATAGGATTTGACGATGCGATACCCCACCCAGTATCCCAAATCACCTGGCGTGGTCAGCGTACCGTTGTCGATCCATTGTGAAAGATCGGTTTTGTCCTCGGCGGCGACAAACTTGGTCTCGACCTGTTCATCCTGCGCACTGTCCGTTGGGGCATAAGGAGAGTGGAACGCGGTCTCCCCGGTTATAAGGGTGGCCACGAACTCTGCAGCTCCTTCGATCAGGGACGCCTGCAACACCGTGGGTTTGGGGTTATTGTAGAAGGCTGGCGACTGCAGCGCTTGCTGGACATGGGTGTATTCATGCGCGATCTCGTGCACGAACCGGTCTTCCACATTGGGATTGAAATAGGTGACCGCGCAGCTCGCCTCCAGGCCAATGACAACGCCTTGTGCATCGGCCACGCCCGCGGGCTTGCCGCGGCTGATGGCGACCGTCACCGGCGGGAATTCCGCCGTGGGGTAAAGACGGCCCAATATGCGCAGCGCCGCCGCCACGCGCAACCGGACGCGGGGCAAGACCACGATGCAGCGTTTCGCATCGGCAAAGATTTGCGGATGGGCAGCAATGGCCTTGGCGATCGTCTCACCGGTGACATCCCTAATCTCGGAAAGATGACGAAGGCCTGGGGAGCCCGGATCGATGTAGCCGCGTTGGAGTTCTTCAGCCGTCGGATGCCCCTTTGCTGCGTCGTAGACTTTATAAAACCGCGCGACATCCTCGATATAGATAATCGGCTTCTGTGAAACGACAGCAGCTGCAGGCCACGGGCTTCCGGCGCTGATCGGCGCCAATGTACCACAAACGAGGGCACAGAAAGCGCATAGCACGTTCCGTTTCGAAAACTCGAGCAGGGCACGGAATCGATGATTCATACGGCTCCTGGATGGTGAATTGATAGCAAGCTGCGGCGTCGAAGCTATTGACCGAGCCGCCACCGATCGAGGGGCAAAAGCTTAATCTGCTTGGCAAGGTCATAGGCGGTCGGAAGATCGCTGTCGCTGCAGACGAGGATGCGACCGAGTACGAGTACCGAATTGTTCGGCGAGGATATCAGCTTCATTCCCTGCGGGCCGCTTCCTTTCCAATGCGGACCGGTGATCACGTAGTCATCAGCGTGGGTCCCCGTTGTGCGTTTGCCGACGTAGGCAAAGTTAGTATTGTTCGACGGATCAGTGAACTGTACGCTGTAATAACGACCGGCCATGTCCGGCACGTGCAATATTTGCGGTCCTTTGCGGAGGTTTAACCAGCCGACCGTGGGGAGCGTGTCGCGGTTCACGTCAGTAGTCGCCAATTTTGAAGCCGAGGCGGGCGGGTGGATGGGATCCGCAAAAAGTGCTTGTGGCTCCGTGTAGAGCGTATTGACCGGGATTGGGCCGTCGCCGAATCCTTTCATGAGAATCGCCCGCTTGAACACACGGAGGATGAAGCTCGGCCACAAATAAATGAAAGCGAGCCATGTTATAACGCAGACCGCGCCGAATATGAGGAGGTGTTCGAGTGTCATGGTATTTTCGCCTTAACGATCGGCGGCACCTTGTACGTACCGTTGAGAATGGCCTTGCGGGGCACATAGACGCGCAGCCAGAGTATGAAGTTGCCCGTCGGCGCCGGGAGCCAATTGGATTCATGGCCAGACGGAGCGGCATTCTGGATGTAGATGTCGATTGAACCGTCGGCGTTCGGCAGGAGACCGGAGCGATCGGTCACACTGTACCGCTTGATCGGATTCGGCACGAAATGATTCCGGGCCGTACCCATCGTGAGCGACCAGAACGCGTCGTTGGGTGGAAGCTGGCCCGCCGGGAAATGCATGACGTAGTCGTGCCGGCCGGAGAGCGTCCGCCCCGCGCCATCCGCATTCGTCCACCAGTACATCGCCTCTTCCGGCACGTTAACCGGACCGGGAAACAGTTGGGCGTGCGCCGCCCGCAGGAACATGCCGTTCCCGGGTTTGCCGAGGCCGAACATCGTGATCCAGCCGTTTACCTTCACGGCCTTCATCCTCGCATACGCCTGGGCCGAGACAAACGCCAGCCCGTAGCCGATGAGGAAACCCTGTATCACGTCGTTACGCACCGTTCTCACATGAGTAGAGAAGAAGAGGTGGATGATGAAGTAGACGCAGAGCACCCCGATGAATGCCGCAAAATTCGAGAGTGTCCTACTCATATTGCGTCTATCACTGCAAGTTGAGGAAACAGGAATCGCTTCCTCGGCGATGTTGGCGCATGCGGAGATTTGATTACATCCGCCACAGATATATAATAGTCCAATGGGAAAGCCGAAACCTGCCGGGCCGCTGACACCGGCGGTATTTCACATCCTTTTGGCGCTTTTTGGCCGGGAACGCCACGGCTACGACATCATGCTCCAGGTCAAAGAGGACTCGCAGGGCCAAGTGAAGATGGGGCCCGGAACGCTGTACGGTTCGCTCGACCGAATGATCGCTGCCGGCCTCGTCGTCGAGACCAATAAGCAGGATCCGCGCCGGATCTACTACAAGCTTACGGCGCTCGGACAGGCCGTTTTGCGTGCGGAGAGTGAGCGACTCTCAGCGGTTGCCGCTATAGCTCGCCGTCATCTTGGAGCAACTTAGTATCATGCCACAACAGCAGTACAAAAGGTCTTGCTCGCTCGCTATCTACGCGCGGCTGTTGGAACTCTACCCGTCGTCATTCCTGCAACGGCATCGCGGGGAGATGCTGCGAAACTTTGCCGACCTCGAAGAGGCGGCGGCGTCGAAGGCGAGACTCTGGCTGCTAATAGGAAAGGACCTCACAAATAGCTTTATTTCGCAGTTTTTCCGGCTACGGCTTGGCAGATATGTGTTAGCCGTCTTTGTCACATGGATGTTGCTGTTCGCTATCGGGGCTTTCTTCCACGGTCCGACTCCCGGCCATCCGGCCTTGCATGTTTTCGGAGGTAGTGTTGCAAGTTTCAAATGCAGACAAGTTTGTCGCCGAGCGTCTGTGGTGCGTTCTTAGGCTGCCAAGTCGAAAAGGCTGTCGATGAACTGAATCTGCCGAAGAAGATCATCTCCTGCCACCCATCGAACTTGCCCCTTCCGGATCATGTGGACTGCTTCGTAGCCTTGAATCGTTCGCCGAGCCGCCTGGAATTCTCGGAAGCCCTGCTTGGCGTTAACTCGACGTTTGATGGCTCGATGATCCTGTTCGAGAATGTTGTTCAAGTACTGCACCGGTCGGTGTCGACAGCACTTGCGCAGCGCCCCTTCCTTCTTACTGTCGGGGATCGCGGAGCTGTAAATCGGCG
>JBAVYX010000213.1:0-2682 GCA_049588475.1 Silvibacterium sp.
CTCTATGTGTTCCCGTTCGGTCTGAAGTATCTGCATCAGACTTCTTCCAGATTTCATTGGTGAAGCCGTCTTCCGCTCCAGGTTCGACACCAGAGCCAATGCTTCCGGGTCGTGTTGCGCCACCGCCGTCACATCTTTGTCGCTCGCGAAGATGCACAGCGGGCACAAATCACCGCAAATATCCTCCGGTTGTGCCGTCGCGATGAAGCTCCGGAATATACTTCTCTCTTCGCCTTTTTTCTTCATGGCTTCATTCACAGCTCAAAACCTCTCCAAATCTTCACGCGCACAGGGGATAGTCAGAAATAACTCTTGCGCACGCAGCGAACTGCAGCACTCACGGGCCGGAAAGAAGCAGGCAACAAGAAGACAGCAGGAATTCACTAGGTAGTGGTTAGAAAAATGCCTAACCTTTGCCCGCGTTTGGAATTGCCACACCAGAAATGGCGCCTTAGATTGCGGACTGGTTTGTGCGTTTACCGTGAACGGGAACCTGTTCGTGTTTCGAGGAGCACTGCCAGCGTTGTCCTTTTCGTGCCGGATGTCCCGGCAAGATGAAGACGGCATCCCATCGGATTCGCACAGAACTGGCGGGAGAGCGCAGCCGCAATGTAAATGGTCGCGTCTCTAAAATGGCCGACAAGTTGATACAGCATATCCACTGAGGGCGTCAGGTAAAGCAGCAGTTTTACCTGATCCTCACCTCTGAGCGCAGCCGAAAGCTCACGGTACCTGTCCGCCGATTTCAGGTTGTGCTCATATTCAATTGCCACTCGCTGCACGTTGCCGCTCCATTCGATTTCGGCGATCGCGTCATAATCCTTCGCGAGCGGGAGGTCGATCGCGCAATTAATAGATCGCAGTTCCACGTCTCCCGTCCACTCTTTTAGCACGTGGCTCTTCCGGAGAGCGCGCCGGATTTCGGCTAGTTCCAGGTAGTGTTGCATCTGGTGAGGGTTCATCAGGCATCGCGAGTCGGACGACAGACTCATCAGGCCATCTCCGCACGCTTCCAGGCACTCAAGCCCCAACCGACTGATCGTGTACACAGCGCCTTTGTATGGAATCTTAGGCGGCAGCTTCCTGACCAGGTCTGTTTGCACTATTCTCTTGAGCCGCCAGTTAAAGGATCGTCGCGATCGCTCCACTTCTGCGGTCTCCATCTCCTCCCATAATTGCGCATGAGAGATGAACCCTGCGTTGCGGATGGCAGACATGAGCGGGAGATCCCGCCCGGTGTTGTATGCAATCGACGACAGTCTCGATGCCAGCTTCTCGCTGATGTCCCCAGTCAGTTCTTCAACAGTCCCGTCCATGTGACCTCCCAATTGCCTCGTTCTGTTTTCAACTGCGCTCCGGGTTGCGCCAAAATGAGTGTCTCCTGGTCGCCACGGAAGGCGCTTCCCGCCACAATCAGCACATCGTGAGTGCACCAATTGGAGTCAAAATCGATTCTCCCGACCGTCCTGCTTTGTACGCAGAGGAGGATTCGATCAGGCTTTTTTGTGTCCGGAAGACAACGGTTCAGGAGCACTCTGTTCCACTCTCCACGCTTTTCCATCCCGCGAGATTCGTATTTTCCGGGTCGGAAGACGCTCCTCGGATGCGGCCCGACGTTCATGCGTATGACTCCAGGTGTATGCCAAAAACGTCTGTTCCGGGTGAAGCCTGTAGTGTTGAAAGCGGCGGCATGGCGGCTGAAGCGAAGCGGATCGTCCGTGACATTTCCCGGTCGTAGCCATGAGAGCGAGCCGAAACTGATGCACAGAACCACCATTTTTCTATGTCCGGTTGCCTGCCTGAAAAGCGTCATGCGCCTTGCTCAGCCTGCTGCGAAGGTTGGTGATTGTGTTCTCTTTTGCCTGAAGCTGGGCTTTTTGCCTTTGTAACTGGAGCTCGGCTTCAGCAAGCTTTGCGCGCAGAGCCTTCGGTTCCGGCGCAATTGTTTCCCTGGTATCGGCGGCAATTTCCGTCCTCTGGTTCTCCGGTTGTGCCGGGGGAAGCGGCGCCCGTTCCTGTTTTGCCACGTCGTATGTGATCTCTCCCGAAGTGCCGACGGTGGGTTCCAACGCCGTTATGCTCGCAATTTTAGCCCTCAGATCCGCGGCGTCCTGATCCAGCTGGTTGTATCTTTCGACCAGCTGGTTGTGCCGGGAGATGGCCTTCAGCGCTTTGGCCCGCGACATCACATATGCGTTATAGAGCTGGGTCACGATGTCAGTTGCAACGGCCAACCTCCGGTCACGCTCTCTTAACAGCCAGCCGTTTCCCATCACCGAGATCCCGAGCAACATCGTTATTCCGATCAGGCCCCAGAAATAGATCTCGTGCAGCGTGTTCTCGAAGATCGCCTTGCGCCAGTCTGCGACGACCGCGCCGTAATCTGTGTCCTTCGGATTGACCCCGGCGAGCGTCGTTTCGACGATGCTCTTTTGCTGGCCTGTCCTCTTTGTGTGCGCCATCGGATCGTACGAAGCGCTGCCTTCCGGCTGTTGCTGCGCCGCCGGGTTGGACGATACAGGCAGCGCATTCGGGGGGCTGAGACCAAGAATAATAAGGAGGATGACGACGCCAAGCTGTCTCATTTTGTTCTCCTTCGCTGGCGCTTTTCTTCAAGGTCGGGTACCGGAAAGCGGAGATTGAGGCCCTGTGATTCTGAAGCCAGGGTGTGCAGTGTTGGGT
>JBAVYX010000214.1:0-2846 GCA_049588475.1 Silvibacterium sp.
GCGTGGGGCTGAGGCGCTCGCTGTAGAAGCCGGGCGGCGCGATGCCGATGATGCTCACCGGCTGACCATTGATAGTCAAGCTGGAGCCGATGACGGAGGGATCGCGGCCGAGCTCCTGCTCCCACGCCTGGAAGCTGATGACAGCAACCGGAGCTGCGCCCTTGTCGTCGTCGGAGGGGCGCAGCAGGCGCCCGGCATACGGGCGGAGGCCGAGAGTATCGAAGGAATTTCCGGAGACGAATTCGCCGTACCAAGGTTGCGCGGGTTGATCGCTGCCCGCGCGGCGGACGGCCATCTCGTGATCCGACGATTCAAACGCGGCGAGGCTGCCGAAGCCGGGAGTATGGTCGCGGAACTGTTCGTATTGCCGGTACGAGAAAAGCGACCAGTCGTACACGGGGTCCTGATAGTCGGGAAGACCTCCGTTCATGCAGCACTGTTCGTTATCGCCGACCCGCCACAGTCCCGCAGGATCCTCAACCGGCAGCGACTTGAGCAGCACGGCATGCACGAGGGTAAAGATCGCGGTCGTGGCGCCGATGCCGAGCGCCACGGTGAGGACTGCGGTGACGGCGAAGCCGGTCGATCGCCGCAACTGCCGCATTGCGTGTTTCAGGTCAGCCAATACTTGAGTCAACAAAGGACTACTCCCTCCAGGGCGGGAACATTTGCCGCAGGGCTTCCTCTTCCAGAGACTGCACGCGGCGCGCCACTGTGATCCGGATTATCTGGCTGAAAACAAAGGGTTCAGGGGGGTGAGCCATGTGGGCGGCCGTCCGTTGGGAGACGATACTGTTCGAATTCGGACAGCAAGCTGGGCCTGCAGATCTCCTTGAGCGAGAAAGGGCGCCGGGGCCGAATCCACGTCGGACGCAAAATCACGTTTCCACCGCTGCCATTCTGGAAGCGAGCGTTGCCCCGTTATCACGAACTGAGAAATAAATCACTTGTCCGATTTGCCGACATCCATGTTAGTCACTTGTCAAGAGAAACACGAGGTCTCGGGGCGCGCTCAGGAGAGCGCGCGCTGGTTTGATCAGAATCAGCCGTTGCGCAACAGTGCCTCTCGGCGGGTGATTCCTGCATCGTGCAGAACCAGACATCCATTGACGGTCTGAGACTCCGAAGAGTCCGCACCGAAGATTGAGTTGGTATTCTCTGCCAGTCCCGAAACAATACAAGAGAGCCTCGGGAGTTTTGCGCTCCTTCGCACCGTCGGCAACCGGCGGGACCTGGCAGTCTGCGCATCGAAAGATCCTGATGTTTTTCCCTTCTTAGGAAGGGTTTTTATGCTGCCGCGGTGGGTCTGAACTCCTCGGCAGGCACGAAGTTTTGTTGGCGGCGTTCCACGGCCAGCATGTAGGCCACCAGTTTGCGAGCCACCGCCAGGGTGGCCCGATTCGGATTTCCTCGCAGCAGTTCCTTGTCGTACACCAGCGCCAGCTCGTGGCTGTGGCGGGGCGCCAGCTTGGCCGCTTCGATCAGCACCGATTGCAGGTGCTTATTTCTCTGCTTGGAGATGGGAGTCCGCATCACCTTGTCGGCCGAACTCTTCTCCTCTCCACACAACCCGCAATAGCTGATTGCTTCTTTGATCGATCCGAACCGGGTAACGTCGCCGATCTCCAGAACCCAGGTCAGTGCCGTGATCGAACCCACCCCGGGAACCGTCCACAGCCGCTCCAGCCGATCCCGCAAAAGCGGATCGCGCTCCAGTCTGCTGACCAGCGCATAGTCCAGCTTCTGGCTGCGCTCGATCTGTTCCCGGCAGATCTTCAGCAGCGGGCGAATGCTGTCATTGACCTCCTCGTTGGAGGAGAGCAGATCGCGGAAGTAGCCCACCTTATGCAAGCGCTGCTTGTTATAGCTCACCCCGGTCTCCATCAGCAGACCCGAGACCCGGTTCTTCATCTGCACCGATTGCTTGATCACCAGGCTCCGGTAACGCATTACCCGTCGCCGATCCCGGATCGCGGTCGAGGCCATGTAGCACTCCGGAAGAAAGTCGCAGCGGAGACAGTCGGCGATCTTACTGGCATCGATCCGGTCATTCTTCTTCTTGGCCAGGGCGATCGCTCGCAGCATCCGAGGATGTGCCACCTTTACCTTCTCCGCATGAGGAAGCAGCTGATCGTAGATCCATCCCGTGAAGATCGTCGCCTCCATGGCGATCATCCGGGGCTGTGGCATCGTTCGGATCCACGCGTCCAGCTCACGCCGGGTGGATCCGATCTTGCCTTCACTGTGCACACCACCAGCTGCGTCCTTCACGCAATAACTGATCGTCCTCTTGTGAATATCCAGTCCGATGTAATACATAGTCTTTGAGGAGCCTCCGAGGTTGAACTCTGAATCAGCTTGGCGCTGAGTTCAGCTCTTGTTTCTACCACCTCGTGCTCCTCCTCGACTAAACATTCAAACAATATTGGAACGAGGTTCACTAAGCTGGCCGATTCGTCGTTCGGGTGCGTGACATAATGTGTCCGTGATCTGGCTCGGGAACGATCGAGGTGAGCTGAGCGATTGGGTGACGCAGCGTTGGGTTCGGGCGACGGACGTAAATTCTCGGCGGCAGATCAACCATGGCTGGACGGTCCGGTGGGCGGTACCCGCCAAATAGGGCCGCTATTCTTTGACGACTATGCCGCGCTGGCGAACCTCGAACTTCTTCGCGATGGAGTTCGGGGTTTGATTCCTGAGTTCCGATCTCTTGAACGACACACAATCCCTCGCGGCCGTAGCTCCGGAAGTAAAGGCGTTCTACGAAGAAACGTCTGCTTACGACCTAGGAACTCGTTGAAATTCGCCTGATTGCGGCGTGTTTCCTGGCGATTTTTGTTTCTTCC